>NZ_CP117866.1:10421022-10734275 GCF_028736035.1 Streptomyces sp. T12 | reverse complement strand
CCGATGCCGACGCGTCCATGACGGCGCCCTCTTCATGGCACCGGAGAGCATGGCTCACTACTTCGACTTTCTGGGCGGCTCCAGGCCGGACGACGCCACGGAGCCGTCCCGGAACCTGACGCCCGGTTCCGATCCTGTCCGCCGGCTGATCGAGGCCGGGCACGAGATCTACGCGGTGGATCTGACACCGCGCGACGTCGCCCCGTCCGGCGTTCGCGTCGTGCGGGCGATCATTCCCTCCCTCCAACCACTGTCCCCCGTGTTCGCGGCGCGATACCTCGCGAGCGACCGCCTCCGTCGCACCGGAGTGCCGCTCGCCGAGGTGAATCCGATGCCCTGTCCCCTGGCCTGAGGAACGGCATGCTCCAAGAAGACCCCGGTCGCCGCAACAGCGTGCTGCCCGTCGTGCGGTGCACGGCACAGGACGCCTTCGGACAGCAGGTGGCCGATCTCGTGGCCGCGTACCTGCAGCGCCATGAGGTGCCCGGACGTCGCCCCGCCCAGGGTTCCGGCAGTCCAACTCTGGTTGTCGAGGCCTCCGCGTCTCCCGTATCGGCACTCAGCGCCGACGAACACGAGGCGCAGTCGGCGGGCACATGGACGCTCCCTGTGCTGAGCAGTCCTCACGGTCTCTTGGTCGGCCCGCTTCGGGACGCCGGACAACCCTGCGTTTCCTGCCTGTTGCAACGCAGTGACCAGCACCAGTGGGGACTGAAACCGTTCTTCGCCACCGATGGCAGGCCCTCCGGGGTGTCCGGGGTGAGCCCGTTGTCGGCGAGGGCCGCGGCCGCGCTGGTGATACGCATGGCACTCCGCACGGGGCGCGACGGTGCCCCTGCTGGGCTGGCCTGGCACGTGGAGTTGCCACCCCACGGCGCGCGCGCTCTGCACATCCTGCCGATGCCGTACTGCCGTCGGTGCACGGGCGGTCGGGACGCCTCGGCCAGGGAGGTCTCATGACGGACGCAATCGATCTGAGCCTGCCCGAACTGCCGTTGAAGCCTCGACTCAGGCCGGGGGTGACATGGGCCCTGGAGAACGATGCCATGGTCGTCCGGGGGGCCAACCGGACGCACTATGTCCGTGGGCGGCACGTCGGCCGACTGCTCGTGCCCCTGCTCTCCGCCATGACGGGCCGGGCCGACCAGACCGAGCTCGCCGCGGCCGCGGCCTGCTCGGAGGCCGTCCTGCACAAGGCGCTGCGGCAGCTGGATTCCATCGGAGTCCTGGAGGATCTGGCCGGTTGCGAGGACATCCCGGACACCCCGTTGTCCGACTGGTACGCGCGGGCCACCGCCGACACGGGCCTCCACTCCAGTGGCCGGGCAGTGGTGCGGTGCCTGCAGAACCAGGTGATCCGGCTGATCGGCAACGGCGGACTGCACTCCCGGGTCGGCGACCTGCTGACGGAGCACGGCCTGACGGTGCGGACGAGTGCCTTCGGCAGCCCCGACACCATCGACCTGGACGGTACGGCCGACCTGACCGTCGTCATCAAACCGTGGGCCGCCGATCCGGCGGAGCTCATCGCCCTCGACGACGCCATGGCCGTGTCGGGAGGGCGCTGGCTTGTCGTTCTCGAAAGCGAGGACGGCGCCTTCCTGGGCCCGCTGCTCGACAGGAGTCTGTTTCCGTGCCTCGGCTGCGCCCGACGGGCCCTGCCCGATCGGGCCGGGCAGGAGGAGCCACCGGCCCCCGAGAACACCGACACCCTTGTCGAACGGGAGACGCGCACCGATGTCGTGGCCGCCTACGTCGCGGCCGAGTGTCTCGCTCTGATGGCGGGCGTCGGCCATCCCTCCACCGTGCGCCAGATCATCGGTCTGGGAGACGTCGAGGACGGCATCACCGTGCGGTCGGTCAGCCCGGCTGCCGACTGCCGTCGGTGCGTATCCGAGGGACCGGTGCGGGACACGCCGATGGCATCGGCCCATGTGTACGAGTACGCGGTCGCCGGGCTTCCGGAGGACCTGCACGGAGGCCGGGCCCAGTACGGTCACTACACCGCCGCGAACATGCTGGCCCAGGTGCCACGACGGCTGTGTGTCGATGAGACGGCGTTGTGGAGCACCGACGTCCGCGAGCCGGCCGTGATCGAGCACGGGCCGTGGGCGCGGTTGAGCGCCCTCCTGACCGAGACCTACGGACTACGGCCCGGCACTCTGCGCCGCTATCCGCCGACCGGCGGAAACATCGGCTCACCGCGGGCGCTGGTCTGGTTGCCGGAGTCGATATGGGGTTCGGAGCGGGCCGGTCTGCACAGTTACGAGCCGCAGATCGACGCGTTGTGCCGGCTGGAGGTCCCGCACGGGGCGCACGACCTGCTCCGGGCGTCGGCGGGCGACACGACCTGCGTTCTCCAGGTGGTCGACATCGAGCCGCTGGAGAGCAAGTACGGTCCCCGGGCCCCGCACATCGGCCGACTCGACGCCGGCGTGACCCTCGAACACCTGTTGATGGTCTGCGAGGCCCGGACGATCACAGCACGCCTGTCTTCTCCCGTGTGCGCCGGGGAGTTCTTCGACGCGGTTCCGCGGCTGTCGCGGCAGCTGCTCCTGGCCGGGCTGGTCGAACTGCCGGACATCCACACGGGGAGCGAGTGACATGACGGGGTATCCGCAGTTCGCGCAGGCCCTGGAGGAGGCGCGGGATCCGCGGGCGGGCGCGGCCGGTACGGACGGTCTGCCGCCCTGCTTGCCGGAACGGGGGGACACGCCGGTGCCGCTCCCGACGCCCGCTGACCCGGCGGTGCCGTTGCCCGCCGCCCTCGCCGATCGGCGGTCGACGCGGCTCTACGCGAAGCAGGAGGTCCCGGCGGCGGCGGTCTCGGCAGTGCTCTCGGCCGCCCTGAGGTTGACCCCGCTGTTGGGCTGGGCCGTGGTCGTCCGGCGCGCGCAGGGCCTCGCCGTCGGCTCGTACCACGTCGAGGCGCTGTCGGACGGCGGCTTGAGGCTGCACCGAGTAGGGCCCGTCCCGGGTGCCGAGGCATGGCCGCAGCGCGAGATTCACTTCGCTCCCGTGATCGTCGTCGCCATGGCGAACCTGCTCGTCCCGGAAGGGAGGTCCGCCGCCCCGCTCTACCACCTGGCCGGACGGTCGGCCTACCGGGCGCACATGGCGGCCGCGACAGCGGGTCTGGAGTCGTGCCTCTTCTACGGCCCCACTCTCGCGGGGCGCACCGCCCTGCGCTTCGACCATGTCACCCGCGCGCCACTCATCGGCCTGTCAGTGGGGCTACCGAACCCGAAGTCAAGCTCCCTTCTCACCAAGGCGATCGCAGAATGAAACACGGAACGTCGCTGGCGAACACGCCGGCCATTGCCGAGCAGGACACCCTGCACGTCTCGCTCTTCGTCGAGGACGAACTTCTGCGGAAGGGGCTCCAGAAGCAGCTGAGCGAGCTGGCGATCGTCCGGCTCGCCCACAGCTGTGCCACTCTCGCCGAACTGTCGCGCGTCCTGTCGCAGGGGCAGACGGACGTGCTGGTCGTCTCGGGCTCCCAGAGTGCCGCGCTGCGTGCCTGCCTGTCTGGACGTTCCGGCCCGGCACCGCGGGTTCTGGTCCTGCTCGACGAGTCACAGCTGACCTCGACGACACCGCTGAACACCCTGCCGGCCGACGGCTTTCTGCTGCGGGAGGAAGTGACCGAGCAGACCCTGGACCGGGCCTTGGCCCAACTCGCCAGGAACGAGATGCCGATGCCACTCCGGCTGGGCAGGCGGCTTGTCGCCTCCCTGGAGGAGCCCGGCCGGGGCCGGTTCCCGCTGTCCCCGCTCACGGCACGCGAGCGGGAGACCCTGGTGCACCTGACGGAGGGGCTGAGCAACAAGCAGATAGCGCGGCAGCTCGGCATTTCCGACCATGGCGTCAAGCGGCTCGTGGGCAACATCCTGTTGAAACTGGGAACGCCCAACCGCACGGCTGCCGCCGTGTTCGCGCTGGAGGCGGGGTTGCTCACGGACACCCCGTCCGCAGCGGCCGCGCGAGGTGAGCGCCGATGACCGCCACTGTCCACGAAGGGAACACAGCCGGGGCCTCGCCCACCGGGCCGGTGTACGAGTGGCTGGCGAAGGCTGCCGAGCGAGTACCCGACGCGGTCGCGGTCCGGGACGAGACCGCCGTATGGACCTACCGAGAACTCGACCGGTTCAGCAGGTCGGTGTGCGCCTGGCTGAAGGGCCAGGGCGTTCTCCGGGGGGACCGGGTAGTCGTCTGCCTGCCCAACTCCCGGACGGCGGTGGGTCTGTTGTACGGCGTCATCCGGTACGGCGCTGTGTTCGTTCCGGTGAGCCCCGAGTCGCGGCCGTACCAGCTCGCCGCGCTGCTGCAGGACTGTCGACCGGTCCTCTTCGTGCACGAGGGACGGAAGGAACACGACCGCGACGTCCCTGGGGGCGATGCCCGGCAGATCTCCGTCGACCAGCTTCTCGCGGACCTGCCCGCCCCGCTGTCACGCGCGCACGCGGATCGGGCGGATCCCTCCGACATCGCTCTGCTGATGTACACCTCCGGATCCACGTCCCGGCCCAAGGCGGTCGTCTGCCGGCACGAACAGATCGCCTTCGCGGTGGCAGCGGTGGCGAGCCGACTGGCGTACCGTCCGGACGACGTCGTCTACTGCAGGCTTCCGTTCTCCTTCGATTACGGCCTCTATCAGATCTTCCTCTGTGCACAGGCCGGAGCCGCTCTCGCGGTGACCGGCCATCAGCCCGAGCCCGCGGTGCTGAAGTTCGCCGCCCAGTACGGAGCGACCGTTCTGCCACTGGTACCGACGCTGGCGGTCCTGCTGCTACGGCTCGCGCGACGGGGCCGGCAGCTGCCACCGGTGCGTCTGATCACCAACACGGGTGCCGAGCTGACGGCGGGTACGGCCGCGGAGTTGCGGTCCGTGTTCCCGGGAGCCGCGGTCGTCCTCATGTACGGCATGACGGAGTGCAAGCGGATCACCATCGCCGGTGCCGACGAGGATCTGCGCACCCCCGGCACCGTGGGCACGGCGCTGCCCGGCACGACCGTCGACATCGTGGACGAGGCGGGGACGGTCCTGTCTCCCGGGCAGCCCGGCCAGATCGTGGTGTGCGGACCTCATCTGATGGACGGTTACTGGCAGGCCTCCGGGCCCACCGAAGCGCGCTACCGCCCACATCCGGTCACGGGTGAGCGGGCTCTGTTCACGGGCGACTTCGGGATGCTCGACTCAGCGGGGCGTCTGACATTCCTCGGCCGGGACGACGACATCTTCAAGCGGCGCGGCATGCGCACCAGTGCGGCCGAGATCGAGGCGGCCGCCCTCGACGTACCCGGAGTCGTCCAAGCCGCGGTCAACCCGCCCGGCTCGGACGGCAGGTTGCACCTGTGGGTGGTCTCGGACGCCGGTCCCGCCGATGTCCTGCGAGGGCTGTCCGAACGGCTGGAGCCCGCCAAGGTTCCCGACCACTGCTGGGTACGGGAACAGCTTCCGCAGACGGCGCACGGAAAGGTGGACAAGCGGCGGCTGCGCGAGGCCGAGCGGGACCTGCCGGGACCTGCGATGCCAGTGACACGGACGGGCACCAAGCCGTGATCGACTACGCGAGCCGCTACGGCACCCCCTTGTACGTCTACCGGCTGGAGAAGGTCCGGGAAGCGGTCGCCGCACTGCGGCGCGGACTGCCCGACGGCTCCCGGCTCTACTACTCCCTGAAGGCGAATCCGCACCCCCGGATCGTGCGGGAGCTGACGGACCTGGCCGTGCACGCCGAGATCAGCTCGCCCGGCGAACTGCGGGCGGCCCTGGCCGCTTCCCAGTCTCCGTCCGACATCCTCTACACCGGCCCCGGCAAGACCCTCCAAGAGATGCGGACCGCGATCCGGTCCGGGGTCCGCCGCTTCTCCGTCGAGTCCGCCACCGAGCGGGACCGGCTCGCCGAGGCCGCCGAGGCGGAGGCGGAGGACATCGGCTGTCTGATACGGATCAACGCCCCCGGCCCGGCGGCAGGAAGCACCGGGCTGCGGATGACGGGAGTGCCCTCGCAGTTCGGCATCGACTTCGACCAGGCCTGTGCCCAGCCCGGCCTGTTCCGGGCCACCGGCCGACTGCGCCCTGTGGGGCTGCACTTCTTTCCCGCCACCAATGTCGCCGACCCGGCCGCGCTGGCCGAGGAGTTCCGGTTGAGCGTGGAGACGGCCGCCGCCCTGCGCGAGAGAACCGGTTTCGACCCCGAGCTGATCGATCTCGGAGGGGGCTTCGCCGCTCCCTTCGCCAAGCCGGGAGACCTCCCGGACTACGGCGGCCTGCGTGCTGTGCTCGAGTCGGTTCTGGACCGCCACCTTCCCGGATGGCGGGACGGCCGTCCGGTCATCGCCTTCGAATCGGGGCGCCACCTCACTGCCGCCTGCGGCACCCTGCTGACCACCGTGCTCGACATCAAGGACAGCGGCGACAGGACGTACGCGATCCTTGACGCGGGGACGAACGTGCTGGGCGGCATGTCCGGACTGGGCCGGATCATGGCCCCCGCCGCCCTTCCGGAACCGGGCGCGGACGCCGGTGCCGGCACGCGGGAGGCGTCGGGCGGCGAGCCGGCCCGCGAAGCCGTCACCCTCGTGGGCCCCCTCTGCACCCCCCTCGACGTGCTCAGCCGGTCGGCGCCCCTCGGGTCGCTGAAAGTGGGAGACGTGCTGCGCATTCCCAACACGGGTGCCTACGGCCTGACCGCGAGCCTGTTGGCCTTTCTGAGCCACCCCCCGGCCACGGAGGTGGTCGTCGACGGCGCCGCCGAGGTGCACGTCCGTCGGCTCGAAGTGATCGAGACACCACTGGAAGGTAGAGAGACATGACGGCCCCCTGGGACTCGGCGTTCGAGTCCATCCTGCGCTCTGTGCTGCGCACCCTGTCGGACGGTGAACCGCTGCGAGCCGACCTGGACCTGGCAGCGGCAGGACTGGACTCGATGGCCAGCGTCGAACTGCTGCTCATGCTGGAGGAGAACTACGACGTGGAGATTCCGGACGAGTTGCTGCAGCCGATCACCTTCGCCACGGCGGGCAGCCTGTGGCAGGCGGTCTCCGGACTGCCCACTGCGGAGCCGCAGGCATGACGGCCCCCGGCCAGATCGTCGACGACGTCCTGACGGACGTACTGGAAACGCTGCGCAAGCACGCCGCCCACGCCGACAAGGAGGCGTCCTTCCCCGCCCACGGCATGGCAACTGTCCGCGGGTCGGGACTCCTCGGATTTCTCGTACCCGTCGAGTACGGCGGCTGGGGCGGGGATCTGTCGGCCCTGGTGCGGACCGCTCAACGGCTGGGCGGCGCCTGTCTGAACACAGCGACGATCTGGGCGATGCACTGTCAGCAGGTCGATGCCGTGGTGCGTTACGGCACGAGGGAGCTCAAGGAGGAGCTGCTGCCCTCCGTGGCACGCGGGGAGACCTATCTCGCGTCGATCACCACGGAGGCGGTCAAGGGCTGGAGCTTCGTCTCGGCCCAGTCCCCGGTCGTCCCGGGCGCGGACGGGCTGCACCTGGACCGATGGGCCCCCGTGGTCTCGGGCGGGGCACACGCCGACGGCTTCCTCCTGACGATGCGGGCGGCCCCGGACGCCCCCAGCCACGAGGTCTCGTTGGTGTACGCCGGACGCGACCAGGTGAGCGTCGAGTGTTCGGGTGACTGGGACACTCTGGGCATGCGGGGCATGGAGAATGTCTCGCTCAAACTGAGCGGCACCGTGCCCGAACGGAATCTGGTCGGTGGCCCCGGCGGCTTCCGCACGGTGGCCTCCGAGAGCGCCATTCCGCTGGCGCACCTGGGACTGTCCGCATGCTGGCTCGGCGCCGCACGGGATGTCTTCGCCCAGCTCATCGGCCATCTGCGCAACCCACGCCGCAAGGGCGGCCCCACCCTCACCTCCGACCTGGTACGGGAGCGACTCGCCCGGATCCGTCTCGACCTCGAACTCGTCCACGGTTACCTGGAGCGCGTGACCCAGGAGGTCGCCGAGGTTCGCGAAGGTGCCCGCGAGGTGCGCGCGGAGGTGCTGCAGATCCATCTGAACTCGCTCAAGTTGGCCGCCTCGGACCTCTCCTTCCGCGCGGTGGACCGGATGGTGGAGCTGGCCGGGCTGTCCACCGGCTACTCGTCGAGCAGCCCTGTACCACTGGAGCGAGCGCTCAGAGACCTGCGGTCGGCGAGCCTGAACTACTCCAACGACAGGCTGTGGACGGCCAACGGCGCCCTGACGCTGTGGGACCGCTCGGTGACCCTCGCCTGACCCAGGGGCCTACGTTTCGAGCACGGTGCGCGCTCCGGCGTGGCCTGCCGTTTCGAACGCCTCCCACATCGAGGCGTACTTCCCGCCCTCGGCGAGCAACTCCTCGTGCGTCCCCGCCTCGATGATCCGGCCGCCGTCGAGCACGACGACACGGTCCGCGGTCCGGGCCGTCTGCAGGCGGTGCGCGATCACGATCGTGGTCCGGCCGTGCGAGACGCGCCGCATCGCCGCCGCGACCCGGGCCTCGGTGGCGAGGTCGAGGTTGGAGGTGGCCTCGTCCAGCAAGAGCAGGACGGGGTCGACCAGTTCGGCTCTGGCCAGCGCGATGAGCTGACGCTGCCCGGCCGACAGGGACCGGCCACGTTCGGCCAGCTCGTGCAGATAGCCGCCGGGCAGACCGGCGATGAAGTCGTGGGCGCCGACCGCCCACGCCGCCGCCTCGACCTCGGCGTCGCCGGCGCCGGGCCGGCCGTAGGCGATGTTGTCGCGGACCGATCCGGTGAACAGGAACGCTTCCTGCGGCACGTAGCCGAGCCGGCGCCGGTACGACGGCAGGTCGAGCGCGCGGAGATCGTGGCCGTCGACGCGGATGGCACCCTCACCCGGATCGTAGAACCGTGCCACCAGCTTCATGATGGTCGACTTGCCCGCGCCTGTTTCGCCGACGAGCGCGACCGTCTCACCGGAGGCGATACGCAGACTGATGCCGCGCAGCGCCTCGGGTGGCCTGACCGCCAGGGCGTCGGCGTGCGCCACGGCCGGGTAGGAGAAGTGCACGTCGTCGATGACCACCTCACCCGACAGGTGACCCGCTTCCTTAGGATCCTCGGGGTTGGGGGTGAGGGTGTCGGTCTTCATGAGGTCGGCGATGCGGTTCCCCGAGACGCGGGTCTGCTGCCATGAGTCGAAGACCTGCGAGAACTGTTGGAGGGGTGAGAAGAACAGGTCGATGTAGAGGATGAACGCGATCAGAGCGCCCGCGGTCAGATGCCCGGACGTGACCATCCCGGCTCCCACGCCCAGGATGATGGCGACGGCGGCGTCCGGAAGGAACTGCACGAACAGGAAATAGGCCAGCATCAGCCGCTGGGCTGACATTCGGGAGACGATGTGGTCGCGGCCGAACCGGCGGTACTGGGCTTTGGCGGCCTCTTCGTGGACGAAGGCCTGGGCTTCGCGTATCCCGGACAGGCTCTCCTGGAAGTCGGCGTTGACGATGGCGATACGTTCCCTGGCCCGGCCGTAGAGAATGCTGCCGCGCCGTCGGTACAGCACGGTCGCGATGGCGAGCGGGACGACGAGGGTGAGCACGAGAGCTGCCAGTTCGGGGTTGAGTACGAACAGCGCTATACCCACGCCGGCGAAAGTGACCAGTGAGACGATCGCGGAGAGCATGCCGCTGTCGATCAGCGACTCGAACTGATTGACGTCGGTGGTCATCCGAGTCATGATCCGTCCGGCCATCTCGCTCTCGTAGTAGTCGAGGGACAGCCGTTGCAACTGGGCCCAGATCCGGATCCGCAGGGACAGCATGATGCGCTGGGCGGTCTTACCGGCCACGAACGTGCCGCCGATCTGAACAATCATGCCGACCAGGGCCACCGTCAGGTAGATGCCCGATGCGGTGAAGAGGGCGACCTCCGATCCGGCCGTCACGCCGCTGTTGATGCCGTTCTTGATCAGATAGGGGCCGGCCAGCGAGGCGAGCGCGTCGAGGACGACCAGGAGCAGGCCGAGCAGGAGCGGGCGGCGGAATTCCGACAGGAACCGGCCCAGCCCGAACGAGGGGTCCCGGCGTGACTCGGTCTCCAGGTCGATGGCCGGAATGTCGCGCACCGGCTTGAGTGCCGCCCCACGGCCGAGTGGTTCGGGAGCTGACGCCGCGTCGCTTCGCCGGCCACGGCCGCCGTCGCCCTGGCCGGGCTGACGCTTCTCGTTCGACGCCGTGGCGGTCGTGCCGGTGCCGGAAAGGGATGCCAAGGTCTCGACAACGCCGCCGGCCGCTTCCGCGTCGGGCTCCCCGCTGAGCAGTGTCCGGTAGAGGGCGCTGCGCTCCATCAGCTCGTCGTGGGCGCCGGTATCGACGACCTGGCCGTGGTCGATGACGACGACCCGGTCCGCGAGATGCAGGGTCGAGCGGCGGTGCGCGATCAGGATGGTGGTCCGTCCGGCCATCACCTCGCGCAGGGCGTCGTGGATGGCCTCCTCGGTGGAGGCGTCCACCGCGCTGGTCGCGTCGTCGAGGATCAGGACCCGGGGGTCGTACAGCAGCGCCCGGGCCAGGGCCACCCGCTGACGCTGCCCGCCGGACAGGCTCAGTCCCCGCTCTCCCACCGCGGTGTCGTAGCCGCGGGGCAGGTCCATGATGAAGTCGTGCGCACCCGCGGCGCGTGCCGCCTGCTCGATGTCGGCGTCGCTGGCGTCCGGGCATCCGTAGGCGATGTTGTCCCGAACCGACTCGGAGAACAGGAAGCTCTCCTCGAACGCCACGCCGACCTGGCTGCGCAGGGAGTGCAGAGTCACGTCCCGTACGTTGTGGCCGTCCACGAGCACGGCACCCTGCTGCGGGTCATAGATGCGCGAAACCAGCGCTATCGCGGTCGACTTGCCGCTCCCGCTCGGGCCCACGATGGCGACGCGTGACCCGGCCGGGATGTGCAGGTCGAGGCCGCGCAGCACCTCGGCACCTTCCGCATAGGAGAAATGAACACCGGAGAAGGTGATATCGCCGCGGAGAGCCGGCAGTTCTGTCGCGTCAGGCGCGTCGGCGATGGCAGGGCGCATGTCGATGAGCTGGAAGATGCGCTCGACGCCGGCCCTGGCTTGCTGCGCGACGAGAGGAAAGCGGGCCAAGCGGCCGGCGGGGGGAACGAGTTGGGCGACGTAGGTGGAGAAGGCCAGGAACGTGCCCAGCGTGATCTCGTGGCGTAACACCATCCAGCCGCCGAAGGCCAGGATGGCGACCTGCCCGAAGACCGGAACAGCCTGCAGGACCGGCTGGTAGCGCGCCTGCAGTCGCACCAGGCGCATCTGCGAACCGTAGAGGGCCCGCGAGGCCTCGGCGACTCGCTTGAGTTCCTGCTGCTCCTGGCCGAAAGCCTTGACGACCCGCACGCCGTTGAGGTCCTCGTCGACGATCTGGACGACGTCGCCCACGCGCTGCTGGGCGTCCCAGGTGGCGGGGAACACCTTCCAGCGCATCCGGTAGGAGAGCACGAGCACCGTTGGCACTATGGCGATACTGACGATGGCCAGCAGTGGGGACAGGAAGAGCATCACCCCGACCGCCAGCACTACCCGCAGGGCGTCGCTGCTCAGGAACGGGAAGTAGTTGAGCAGTCCCTGGACCAGGGTGGTGTCGGAATTGGCTCGCCCGACAAGTTGGCCCGTCGGCATGCGGTTGAGGTTCTCCGCGTCCATGGACTGAAGGCGGTCGTGCATGCCATTGCGAAGGTCGCACTCGACTTCAAGGGCAAGGCGAGCACCGGACAGACGGCGGAGAAATTCGAAGCCGACCGTGGCGGCGCCGAGCACCAGGACCAGGACCAGCCACGGCCACAGCGCCGATCCCTGGGTGAGTATGACGCCGTCGATGATCTGCCGCACGACCAGGGGCGTGGTGATCATGCAGGTACTGCCGAGTAGGGCGCCGAGCAGTGTGAGCACTATTTCCTTGCGGTGCCGGAGCATGTGAGCCGACAGGCGCCGAACCCATCCCGGACTGGCCGATGATTCTTCGGTCATCGACTCTCGCCCCATCATTACAAACTTCTCCACTGACACTCCGGCCTGTCGGATAACTGGTGTTAAATCAGGTGATTGACGGCAAGGTTTGACTGTCGGCGCCGTCCCGTGGGCGGATGCCGCGCAGGAAGACTGCAGTGATCCAGTCGGCGTTGGCCTGGAGAAGTGTGCGGTCGCGGCGGAAGCCAGGGTCGAGAAGTGCGGACAATTGAATGCCGGCCACTGCGGTTCGAGTGAACAACGCAGCACAAGTGTTCAGTTCTGGCACGGAGTAGCCATGCTCGGCGGCATCCTCGCTGAGGACAGCGGCTACAACATTGATGACGTTGTGGCCGTCGAATTCGTGCACCGCCCGTAACGGCTCTGGTATGCGGTCGCGCTCCATGACCAGGATCCGCAGAAAGGCCAGGCTCTCGGGCTCGGTCATGGATTCCAGGAGAATCAGAGCGACCCGGGAGAGTTTTTCCTCGGTATCGTGGGCCGAGTCGAGCAGCGCTTGGTCGAATCTGAAGTTCATCTTGGACGCGCCCCGCCGGATCACCGCGTGAAACAGTTCGAGCTTGTCACGGAAGTAGGCATGGACCGTGGTCTTCGAGACACCGGCCCGAGCGGCGATCTCGTTCATGGAGGTCTTGTCGAAGCCGGCGGCCAGGAACAACTCTGCGGCCGCATCGAGCAGGAAGGAGGGCTGATCGCTCGCGGGCCGGTTCACGCTATGGGTACGAGTACGCTGCGTTGCCATACCGGCATTTCCTCCACCGTCGAAAATCCTGCGCAGACAAGCTCACACCCGGACCAAGCCGACCTCCTCATGTCAGGCACTCTCTCGCGAATCGCAGGGGGTGATTAAGCGCCTCTGCATCCCCCAGGGCTACCCCGACCGCTAGAGCCTCAATTGCCAGCAAAATGCGCCCGACAGGAAGCTCCGGGAAGTACGAGTCGTGAACAGCGATCGAGAGCGTTTGGCTGCCTTCACCCCAGAGGGTGAACGACAGGAAACGAGCTCCACCTTGAGGCACCTTTTCGCGCAATTCTATTTTCGTCCGTTTCGTGAGGTCGCGAATTTTTTCTACCACTCCGCGATACGCCTCCCCTTCCGTGGAATTCCTCACGTCATTGAATGAAAAGTCGAAAGCTCTTTTGTACTCCCTGCCTTCGTCGAGGTCTGTGAGCATCAGCTGAAGAGCCTGCTCGTCGTAGCGACTGAACCTGTAGCCCTTGGCGCTTGCTCTCCAAGCATCATTAATTATCGCCTCGAAAGGCCTGTCAAGCGATTCCAGTACCCCAGGGGCAAATTGCACAAGCTCCCCGACGAACGAACGCTCTTCCAGGTTCAAACGATTGGAAGCCGGCAACAGAAAGGAGGACTTGTCCCGCCCGATGAGTGCGCCGGCGACCACCGAAAGAGCGGCCAGGTAGACAGCGGGTGTACCCATTGCATACTTCTTTGAGATAACTGAAACAGCAGCCCCCAGTGCGTCAGAATCCATTACTGCTGACCGACTGGCGTCTTGCGGCAGCTTCTCCAGAACCGACTTCCAGTATTCGAGGGAGCGGTCACTCCTTTCTTGCCACTTCGTCGATTGCTCCAGCTGCGCTCGGTCCACCGGCTGCATCAGCGGCGTTGATGGCCGGTCGTACTGCCCGGAAAGGTGGCTGTCGAGCGCCGCTCCCAGCGCCCCGCGACCATGACCATCCACTGAGAGGTGGGAAACCAGACAAATAAGGTGCGTTGGAACGTCGACGCACGTCACTATGGCGAATAACGCCCCGAACTCGGCCGTAACATCAAAGCGTTCTCCCTGGAGGCGGTGTATTGCACTTTTAATATCAGCCTCTACGGTGGATTCTCCGGCCGGAATTATGAAGATCTCCGCCGATCCGACTTTTTCAACCTTTTGAAAGGGCTCGCCACCGGCACCCAATGGAAACACCGTTCGCAGGGACTCAAACTCCTCGAATGCCCATTTGGCAGCGTCACCGACTTCACGGAGGCTTTTCCCTGGTGGAACGGATTGGACACACACAAACGGTCGGTGCTTGAAGCGAGATCCTCGGTAAGTCCTCCGCTGTGCCCATGTAAGGGGTGCGATCGCTTCGCGCTCACCTTCGAAGCGAATCGTTATTTTGTCCACTTTCGCCTCTTTTCCATTTCCATTGACGGAAACGCTTTGCGGAATTGACGGTCCGCGATATCTAATCCGACCAGAAAGCGCTTGTCAACGCCACCACCACCCCGCATCGAGGATTTCTCAATTTTTGGTAAAAACCGAACCCTGCGAGTTTGCCGCACACCTGGTGAGGCCCTGGGCCACAAATCAGTAACTGCGCCTTTTCCACCTTTTGGTCCGACTTGGTTGCTTTCGGAGATTTTTACCAGGGGCAAGAGAAAGGGCTTGCTTAATTTGCGAAGGCACTCTTAATCTCGGCAGACGATGCTCATGCAGCCGGGCTGACTACCGGGGAGCCAAGGGGCCGGGGGAGGTGGCGTACGCGTATGACTGCTTCTTAGACCTGCGCCTACGCGAGTAGCGCCTTCCGCTCTGAACACAACGCACATCCGCCTCGTGCCAACAGGCCAGATCGACGAAGCGGTTTATTGAACGAGGACGTATTCCTTGCTGCATGAGATGCTGTTGAATCTGCGCCAGCGTCGCGGTTGGACGCAAGAGGAACTCTCGGAGCTTTCCGGCGTCAGTGTACGCACCATCAGAAATCTGGAAACCGGAAAGGTGAGCCATCCGCGACGGGCCTCCCTGCGCCTCCTGTCCTCGGTTCTCGACCCGGAGGGCAGACAGGCATTCCTGATGAAGCAACAAGCGCATGCCGAATTGACAGTGCCCTGGCACGGTGCGAAATCTCCACAGAACCCACTCGTGGGCCGGGACGAGGACCTCCGATTCCTTTCCGGGGTGATCCGTGAGCGGCGCTCGGTCGTCCTCGTGGGACCGGGTGGGGTGGGAAAGACCAGGCTGGCCATGGCGCTGGCCGAGTCCGCGACGGACGGGCCGGTCAAGGGTGTGTCGGTGATCGACCTGGGTTTCTTACCCGCCGAGGGCGGCGACCCGCAGCAGAGCTACGAACGGGTCTCGGCCGCGGTCACGAAGGAGCGTCTGCACCCCTCCCACCTGGTTGTTCTCGACAACGCCGAGCACGTTGCCACATCGGTCACCCGGCTGAGCCGGCGCCTCCTCGCCGATCATCCCGGGATGCGGCTGATCATCACCTCCAGACTCCGCCTCGCGATGGACGCCGCTTGCACTTGGGAGGTCACACCGTTGCGCACGGATTCTCCCCGTGCGCGAGACGGGCTGCCGCCGGCCGTTGAGTTGGTCCTGCAGCGCACGAGCACCTCGTTCCCCAGTCTGGCCGACACCATGGATCCAGCCCAGGTGCAAAGGCTGTGCCGACTGCTCGACGGCATACCGCGTTCCCTTGAGATCGCCGCGGAGCGGCTGCGCTCCGTCTCCCTCGACGATCTGCTGGCTCTGCTGGGGAACGACGCGAAGCTGGAGGTGCTGAGGTCCATGGACGGCTCGCTGCTGCCGCACCAGCGGGACGTCGTCAGGAGCGTGGAATGGAGCCTCGAACTGCTGGACCCCACCCTTCGCTCGTTCCTTGGCCGCCTCGCGTCCATCCGCGGCGAGTTCTCGTTGCGGGACATCGAGAGGTTTCCCTCTCCCGCTTCTTCCGCTTCTCCTGCCCCTTCCTCACCTCTGGACATCGTCCAGATGCTGGCCCAACTCGCCGACCACTCCCTGGTCCAAGTCGTCCGCGGTGACGTCTACCGGTACCGGGTGTTGTCCTGCGTACGCTCCGTCGTGCTGGGCGCGGCGGAGCGCTCGATCCCGGTCGACGCGTAGATGCCATGGCCGCTTGCCAACGGGCTTCACGTTCTGCTCTGGCGCCTTCCGGTAGACAACTTCGCTGTCGCACTCGCCATGCGTTCCGCATCGGTCACCAGCACGTCGCGCAAGCGACGGACGCAGGCCGCGGCCACGGCGCGTGGGTCCCACTGCAACTCGACCGCCGTGCGGCCATCGGCTAACGGCCGCGCCTCCAAGTGCAGTTGGAAGCCCTGTCCGTTGCCGGGTTGTCTGTTGCCACCCGCCGTTTGCCGTGGCACCGCCGGCACCTTCAGCAGCGATGGTGCCCAGCCTGCCCGCGCGTCCCCGGATCTGAGTGAATCCGTTTCCATACGCCCCCCGTCCATCAGCACGACAAACGATCGTGCCCCACGGAGGCGATCGCTGCCTGCTACGCCCAGGCATGCCAATCAGGCCAAAATTGATGCGCAGGGCGTAGGTTCAGGGATGCGCCGAGCCACCTCGCCGGGTGATGTGTCTGGTAGCGGTTACGACTGCACTCCGGGGCAGGCGAGTTCCGCCCGCACAACAAGGTGAGGACGCCGCTGAGGAGGAAGAAGCCGATAGCGGTCGTCATGTGGAGGTTGCCGATCACCTTCTGTTTGGTCGTCGTCGCCCAGCCCAGCAACGACCCCGCCGGATCTCCGGCGCGGCCGGGCCGGTCTCCCACGCGCCGACTCGGTCCTGCTGCCCACCCCAATGCGCCGCTGCCGGGGCATTCGCCCGTGCGCCTCACCTGGTGTCGCTGGTCCCGGTGCGGTCGGTGACGGCCGCCCGGCCCGCCTCGAGTCGGGCCGCCGGAATGCGGAACGGCGAGCAGGAGACGTAGTCCAGTCCGGCCTTGTGGACGCCTTCCCGGTCGATCGACTCGAACGGCGACACTGCGAAGACTCCCTTCTCCAGATAGAGGGGGAAGAAGGAGGCCTCGGCGTCGTCCCGGGACAGGCCCCAGGTGGTCTGGGTGAGGTCGTTGGTGCCGAAGGAGAAGAAGTCGGCGGCTTCGGCGATGCGTCCGGCGGTGAGGGCGGCGCGGGGCAGCTCGATCATCGTGCCGATCGGGCAGTCGAGGGTCGTGCCGGCCTCGGCCGCGACCTCGGCGAGGACTCGTTCGGCTTCGGCGCGGGCCAGGCGTAGCTCCTCGACCGTGCCGACCAGCGGGATCATGATCTCGGCATGCGGCCGGCCGCCGGCGCTCAGGCGGGCCGTCACCGCTTCGGCGACGGCCCGTACCTGCATGGCCATCAGGCCGGGCACGGCGAGGCCCAGGCGCACGCCGCGCAGGCCGAGCATCGGGTTCTGCTCCTGCATGCGCTCGACGGCGCGCAGGAGGTCGCGGTCGTGCGGGTCCGGGTTCGCCGCAGAGGCGAGGCGGACGGCGAGTTCGGTGCGGTCCGGCAGGAATTCGTGCAGCGGCGGGTCCAGCAGCCGGATCGTCACCGGCAGTCCGTCCATCGCCGTCAGGATGCCGATGAAGTCCTCGCGTTGCAGCGGCAGCAAAGCGTCCAGGGCCTCCTCGCGGGCGCTGTCGTCGCGGGCCAGGATCATCGCCTCGACCAGCGCCCTGCGCTCGCCGAGGAACATGTGCTCGGTGCGGCACAGGCCGATGCCCTGGGCGCCGAGGGCACGCGCGTGTGCGGCGTCCTGGGGGGTGTCGGCGTTGGCCCGCACCTCAAGGCGGCGTACGGAGTCCGCCTGGGCCAGCGTCCCCAGGACGGCTTCGGTGAGCGGTCCGGTGCCGCTGCCTGTCTCCAAGGCGCGGCCGACGTCGGACGCGGTGAGCGGAAGCGCGCCGAGGTGGACGGTGCCGGCGGTGCCGTCGACGGAGAGGGTGTCGCCCTCGTGCACGACGACGCCGGACTCGGTGGTGAAGCGCCGGGCGCCCGGGTCGACGGTGAGGGCCTCGGCGCCGCACACGCACACCTTGCCCATGCCGCGCGCCACCACGGCTGCGTGGCTGGTCTTGCCGCCCCGGCTGGTCAGGACCGCCTCCGCGGAGATCATGCCGGGCAGGTCGTCGGGGGTGGTCTCCCGACGGACCAGGACCGTGCGCTCTCCGGCCGCGGCGCGCCGTACGGCCTCGGCGGAGTCGAAGACGGCGACACCGACCGCCGCACCGGGCGAGGCGGGCACGCCATGGGCGAGGGGCACGTCGGCCGGCGTGGTGTCGAAGCGGGGGAACATCAGCCGGGTCAGTTCGGCGCCGCCGACGCGCACCAGGGCCTCGTCGGCGCTGATCGTGCCGTCCGCACCGAGGTCGTGGGCGATTGGAAGGCGGCCTCGGCAGTGCGCTTGCCGACGCGGGTCTGCAAAATCCACAGCTTGCCCCGCTCGACCGTGAACTCGACGTCACACAGGTCGCGGTAGTGGGCCTCCAGGGCGCGCAGGTGGTCGCCGAGTTCGATGTACGTTCGCGGCTCGAGGATCTTGAGTTCGCTCAGCGGCAGCGCGTCGCGGACGCCCGAGACGACGTCCTCTCCCTGCGCGTCGGGCAGGTAGTCGCCGTACATGCCGCTCTCGCCGGTGGCGGGGTCGCGGGTGAAGGCGACGCCGGTGCCGGAGTCGGGGCCGAGGTTGCCGAAGACCATCGCCTGGACGTTGACGGCGGTGCCGAGGTCGTCGGGGATGTGTTCGCGGTGGCGGTGGATGCGGGCGCGTTCGCCGTTCCAGGAGTCGAACACCGCGCGGATGGCGCGGGCCAGTTGTTCTGTGGGGTCCTGGGGGAAGTCCTCGCCGGTCTGCTTACGGATGATCGCCTTGAACTCCTCGGTGAGCGCGCCGAGTTCACCGGTGTCGAGGTCGTGGTCGGTGGCGACCGCACGCTGCGTCCTGTGGGCCGTGATGGCCTGCTCGAACAGGTCGCCGTCGACACCCATCACGGTACGGCCGAACATCTCGATCAGCCTGCGGTAGGAGTCCCAGGCGAAGCGCTCCTGCCCGGAGGCCTTGGCGAGCCCGGTGACAGACTGATCGTTGAGGCCGATGTCGAGGATGGTCTCCATCATGCCCGGCATGGAGAAGCGGGCGCCGGAGCGCACGGACACCAGCAGGGGGTCGTCGGGCGCACCGAGGGTACGGCCCATGGCCCGCTCCAGGCGGGCCAGCGCCTGGGCCGCCTCGACGCCGAGTTCGTCCGGTTCCTCGCCCGTGGCGAGGTAGACCTTGCAGGCCTCGGTGGTGACGGTGAAGCCAGGAGGGACGGGCAGCCCGAGCCGGGTCATCTCGGCGAGGCCGGCTCCCTTGCCGCCGAGGAGTGCGGCCATGTCACGGCTGCCCTCGGCGAATTCGTACACGTACTTGGTGGGTGCACTCATCAGGGCTCTGGCCTCTCACTCGTGGGGGACGACGGCCACGGGGCAGCCGATGTGATGGATGGCGGCATGGGTGACGGGCCCGGTGCGGGGGCCGGTCGGGCGCTCGGTCATACGGCGGCCGACCACGACCAGGCTCGCCCCGGTCGAGGCTCGGACCAGCACCGACTGGGCGCGGCCTTCGGTCACCGTCTCGGCGACCTCGACCTCGGGGTATTTGTCCCGCCACACCTTCAGGACGGCTGTCAGGAAGCCGAGCCATTCATCCGCCTGCGCGGGGCCCTCGGCCAGACCGATATCGCCCGGGCCGAGCCCGATCGGGGACTGCGCCTGCCATGCGTGCACGACATGCAGGCGCGCGCCGCGCAGCCGGGCCGCCTCGAAGGCGAACTCGATCACGTCGTCGCAGGGGTCGTCGAGGTCGATGCCCAGGACGACGTCCCGGTAGCCGGTGTGGGTGGACAGGCTGCCGTCGTCGGCCGGGAGATGCTCGTCGGACGCCTCCTCGCCCGCACGGACGAGGACGACCGGGCGGGCGGCCCGTGCCACCACGCCCAGGGCGACGGACCCGACCAGGAACCCGGTGAAGCCACTGAGGCCTCGTGATCCCAGTACCAGCAGCTCGGCCTGCTCGGCGGCGCGCAGCAGGGCGGCGGTGGCCGGTCCCTCGATCTGCTCGTCGTCGAGTTTGACGCCGGGGCACACACGCCGGACGCGGTCCTCCGCCTGGCGCAGGGCGCGCCGGGCCAGATACCGCTGGGCTGCCGTGGCCGACGTACCTGCCCCCTGGCGGGGCTGCCAGCTCCAGACGTGCACCAGCCGCAGCGGCCGATCCCGGCGCATCGCCTCGCGGGCGGCCCAGTCGGCGGCGGCAAGGCTCTCGGCGGATCCGTCGACTCCTGCCATGACGGGCGGAAGCATGGCGCGCACCTCCTGCGGTCGGTCTGCTCCTCGGTGCCAGCGTCGTCCTGCGGCTCACCGCCGGGTATGGGCCGCCAGGGCTCCGATCCAGGTCCGTTCGGCCCCTGCGTACGGACCGGCTCCGCGGCGACGCTGGGGGTGCCCGGGTGCCGGGTGCCCCTCCGGCGGAAGGCGGCACATCATGGAACGAGTGATCATCACCGGCGTCGACCGGTCGGCACGCAGCCGTGCGGCGGCCGACTGGGCCGCGCGCGAGGCGCTGTCGCGTGGACTGCCTCTGCGGGTGGTGCATGTGTCGCCGCCGGACGGTCCGGATCCGGCCGAGCAGTGGCCGTACCGTCCCGAGGCGGTGGCGGACCGCGTGGTCGCCGAGCTCGCCGACCGGCATCCGGCTCTGCGGGCCCAGGGCCTGAACCTCACCGGGGATCCGGTGGCGGCCCTGCGCACGGTGGCCGGGGACGCGGAGCTACTCGTGCTCGGTCTGCGCGGCGAGGGCAGTCATCCCAGGGTCCCCGTGGGCTCGACCGCCACGGCTCTGGCCCGGGCCTGCGAGCGGCCGGTGGTGCTGGTCCCCGGCAGCCTCTCCGGCGAGAGGCCGCCCGGCCGCGCCGACGCCGTGACGCTCGGGATCGACGCCCGCAACCCGGCTGACGGTGCCGTCGGCCTCGCGTTCGAGGCGGCCCGGTTGCGCGGCGCGCGGCTGCACGCCGTTCATGTCTGGACGCTGCCCGCGCAGGCGGCGGAGCGGCCCTTCCCCGCGCTGGAGGAGGACCGAGCCACCTGGGAGGACGACGAGGTGCAGCGGCTGTCGGACGCGTTGCGTCCGTGGTGCGGCAAGTATCCGGAGGTGGACGTGCTGGAGGATGTCGTCCTGCTCGCCCCGGAGGTGGCGCTCGCCCATGCCGGCGCGAACTCCGGTCTGGTGGTGGTCGGCCGCCGGTCGGGCCGTACGGCGCTGGCGCTGCTGCAGCACGCCAGTTGCCCGGTCGCGGTCGTGCCGGGATAGCGCGCGACGGGTTCTCGGCCCCGGCAGGGCGGGCGACCGCCGGGGAGGGTCGGCCCCATGACCGGGGTCGTTCGGCCCATGCGGCGCCCAGCGGTCGCGGCCCACCGTGGGGGCATGCAAAGCCGCGGTCGGATCACCGTCATCGGCGTCGGGAACGAGTTCCGGCGCGACGACGGTGTGGGCTGGGCCGTGCTCGCCCGGCTGCGCGAGCGGGCCGAGGACCGGCCGTTGCCGCCGGACGTCGGCCTCGCGACCTGCGACGGCGAACCGGGGCGGCTGATCGGGCTGTGGGAGGGCGCCCGCCTCGCGGTCGTCGTCGACGCGGCCCACGCCCACCCGGGCACGCCCGGCCGGGTGCATCGCATCGAACTCGACGCCGGGCTCCTCGCACAACCCGCGACCACGAGTTCCCACGGGCTGGGGCTGGGTGAGGCCGTCGAGCTGGCCCGGGTGCTGGGCCTGCTGCCCGAGCGGCTGGTCGTGTACGCCGTCGAGGGCGCCGAGAGCGAGCTGGGCACCGGTCTGTCCCCCGCCGTCGCAGGCGCGGTGGAACCCCTCGTGAAGGCTGTCGAGGACGAGATCGCACGCCACCGGGGCACGGCAGCAGGGAGGCCGGCATGACCGTGCGCCGCTTCCACGTCGAGGGCATCGTCCAGGGGGTCGGCTTCCGGCCCTTCGTCTACCGCACCGCGGCCGCGCTCGGCCTGGACGGCTGGGTGGCCAACGTCAACGGGCATGTGGAGGGCGAGGTCGCCGGACCGACGCGGGCCATCGAGCAGTTCGCCGCCCGGCTGAGCACCGACGCCCCGGCCCTCGCGCGGGTGCGCCGCGTCCAGTTGACAGACAGTGCACGCCAGGCGATGCACGACACCGGGTTCCAGGTACGGCTCAGCGCCCCCGGCGACTCCGACGCGGCACCCCGCGAGATCCCGCCCGACGCGGCGATCTGCGACGCGTGCCTCAGCGAACTGCGCGACCCACGCGACCGCCGCTACCGCTACCCGTTCATCAACTGCACGGACTGCGGCCCCCGCGCCACGATCATCGAGAGCCTGCCGTACGACCGGATCCGCACGACCATGCGCCGCTTCCCGCTGTGCACCGCATGCGCCGCCGAGTACGCCGACCCCGGCGACCGGCGCTTCCACGCCGAACCCGTCGCCTGCCCGCTGTGCGGACCAACGCTGGCCTGGGAGAAGCTGCGCGGCGAAGAAGCGCTGCGGGCGGCGGTGAAGTCGGTCGACGAGGGCGGGATCGTCGCGCTGAAGGGGCTGGGCGGCTATCAACTGGTGTGCGATGCGGGCGATCCGGTGGTCGTGGCGGAGCTGCGGCGCCGTAAGCGGCGCGGGGCGAAACCGTTCGCGGTGATGGTCCGGGACATCGCGGCCGCCGCGCGGCTGGCGCAGATCAGTGCCGGCGAACGCCAGGCGCTGGCTGCTCCGGAGCGTCCCGTGGTGCTGCTCAGCAGGCGCCGGGGGCGGGGTCGAACGGCTCCGCTCGCTCCCGAAGTCCACCCCGGCCTGCCCCGGGTCGGACTGTTCCTGCCCACCACCGGCCTGCACCACCTCCTCCTCGACTCGCTGGCCCGTCCGCTCGTGGTCACCAGCGGCAACCTCAGTGACGAGCCGATCGCCATCGACGACGAGAAGGCCCGGGCCGCCCTGGTCGGCGTGGCGGATGGCTTCCTCACCCATGACCGGCCCATCCGCTCCCGGTACGACGACTCCGTGGTGCAGTTCACCGGGCGGACCCGGATCACCGTCCGCCGGGCGCGCGGGCTCGCTCCCGCCCCGCTGCCGCTGGCTGTCCGGCAGCCGGTGGCCGGGGCCGGCGCCCAGTTGAAGCACACGTTCACCCTGGCCGCCGACGGCAGGGCCCACATCGGGCCGCACACCGGAGACCTGGCCGATCTGCCGACGTACGACGCGTTCACGGCGTCGTATGCGCACCTCAAGGAGCTCACCGGCATCGAGCCCGCCGTCCTCGCTCACGACCTGCACCCCGGCTATCTCTCCACACAGTGGGCCATGGAACAGCCGCTGCGCCGGATCCCGGTGCAGCACCATCATGCGCACGTGGCCGCCTGTGCGGCCGAGCACGGGGTGCGGGGCCGGTTCCTCGGGGTCGCCTACGACGGGCTGGGGCTGGGCGACGACGGCACACTGTGGGGCGGCGAGATCCTCGTCGCCGATCGATGCGGCTACCGCCGCGTGGGCAGGTTCGCCACGGCGCCCCTGCCCGGCGGCGACGCGGCGGTACGCCATCCCTCCCGTACGGCCCTCGGCCATCTGCTGGGCTGCGAAGCACTGGGCTCCCCGCGCCCGTATCCCTGGCTCACACGAGCCTTCACCGATCGGCTCGACCCGGCCGAGGCCGCCACCGTGCGCGCCATGATCGCGAGAGACGTCAACTGCCCGCGGGCGTCCAGCGCGGGACGGTTGTTCGACGCGGTGGCCGCGCTGCTCGGCCTCGCCGACCAGGTCAGCTACGAGGGCGAGGCGGCCGTCCGGCTCGAAGCGGCGGCGGGCGAAGAGCATGCCGTCCCCCTCGCCCATCGCGTCGTACGGGCCCAGGGCCTGTGGGTGTACGACTCCGCGCCGACCCTGGCCGATCTCCTGCAGCGGCAGCACGACCGGGAGCCTGTGGGCCTGCTGGCGGCGGCCTTCCATTCGACGCTCGCGATCGCCACCGCCGATCTCGTGGCGCGGGCCGTCGCCGAAGGTGCCCCGCGTACGGTGTGCCTGGGTGGTGGCTGCTTCGTCAACCGGCGGCTGCTGACCGAGGTGAAGCGCCGGCTGCACGCGCAGGGGCTGCGCGTGCTGGTCGGCGGTCAGGTCCCGGTCGGGGACGGCGGCATCAGCTACGGCCAGGCGGCGGTCGCGGCCGCGCGGCTGGCCGGGGAGAGGTGAACGCGTATGTGCCTGGGCATCCCCGGCCGGGTCGTGGAGATCCACGACGACACCGGTCTGCGCATGGCAACCGTCGACTTCGGCGGCATCCGGCGAGAGGTCTGCCTGAGCTGCACACCCGAGGCGCGCGTCGGGTCGTACGTCATCGTGCATGTCGGCTTCGCGATCACCCAGGTCGACGAGGCGGAGGCGCAGCGGACGCTCGAGGTGCTGCGGGCGATGGCGGGCGCGGTGGAGGGCGAGCTGGGCGAGCCGCTGCCCTGACCGTCGGCACGCTCTGTCCGAGAACCCGCGGGCTGGCGAGCCCGTCGGTCGGCCTTCCTCGTACGGCTCCGCCGAGGGACCCGGTCGGCCCGTCAAGAGGGCCGATCAGCCCCTGCCGCAAGCACCCCTCGCAGTCGGAACCTGGCGGTGGAGGAGCACGGAGCCGCCCGACGAGGAGGACCTCATGACCGCCCCCGCAGCCCCGGCCGTGCTCGACCGGGATGGTCTGAACGCGCTGGTCGCGGCTCTGGTGGCGCAGGGACGAACCGTCATCGGGCCGACCGTCCGCGACGGCGCGATCGTGCTCGCCGAGCTGGCCTCGGGGGACGCGCTCCCCTACGGCTGGGGCGTCGAACTGGACGCCGGACGTTATCGTCTCGTCCCTCGCGAGGACGGGGCGGCCTTCGCGCACAGCGCCGGCCCGCAGTCCTGGAAGTCCTACCTGCACCCGTCGCGGGAACGGCTGTGGAGTGCCGATCGAAACCCCGAGGGAGACACCGCCTACACCCCGCACGAGCCGGAGGTACCCTCGTACGCCTTCCTCGGCGTCCGCCCCTGCGACCTGCGCGCCATCGCGATCCAGGACCGCGTCCTGACCGGCGGGCGCTACGCGGACGACGGCTACGGCAGGCGTCGGTGCAAGGCGCTGCTGATCGCCGCCGAGTGCACCGAGCCCGGCGCGACCTGCTTCTGCGTCTCCACCGGCGGCGGCCCAGCCGCCGACCCCGGATACGACCTCGCGCTCACCGAGATCGTGGACGAGCACGGGCACCGCTTCCTCGTACGCGTGGGCAGCGACGACGGAGCCGAGGTGCTGGACGGGATACCGCACCGCGCCGCCGACCCGGTCACCGAGGAAGCCGCGGACGCGACCGTGGACGCGGCCCGCGACCGCATGGGCCGTTCGCTCCCCCCGGTCGACCTACGTGCGCTGATGGGCGCGAGCCTCGACGCCGAGCGCTGGGACGACGTCGCCGCCCGCTGTCTGACCTGCGGCAACTGCACGATGGTCTGCCCGACCTGCTTCTGCACCACCACCGAGGAGGTCACCGACCTCACCGGTGACCACACCGAGCGCTGGCAGCGCTGGGACTCCTGCTTCGACCTGGACTTCTCGTATCTGCACGGCGGCCCGGTCCGCTCCTCGGCCCGCGGCCGCTACCGGCAGTGGCTCACCCACAAGCTCTCCACCTGGCACGACCAGTTCGGCACCACCGGATGCGTCGGCTGCGGGCGGTGTATCACCTGGTGTCCGGCCGGCATCGACATCACGGAGGAAGTCGCCGCCCTGGACGCCGAACTCACCGGCCACACGGCTCCCGGAACGGAGACGGACTGATGCCTCCCTCGCTGGACCTGCGCATGAACCACGCTCTGCCCGTCGAGCACCGCGAGCGGCTGCTCCGCGTCGGCCGCGAGACCCACTTCCCGCAGGGCGCCCGCCTGTTCGAGGAGGGCGGCCACGCCAACAACTTCTGGATCATCCGGGACGGCACCGCCGCGCTCGACATGCATGTGCCAGGCCGCCGGCCGCCGGTCATCGAGACGCTCGGCGTCGGCGACCTCGTCGGCTGGTCCTGGCTGTACGAGCCGTTCGTGTGGCAGCTGGGCGCCGAGGCCCTGACCCCGCTCAGGGCCCACGAGTTCGACGCCGTCGCCGTCCGATTGATGTGCCTGAACGATCCCGAGTTCGGGCGGGCCGTCGAGCACTGGGTCGGCCGCGTGCTGGCGCACCGGCTGAACGCGGCCCGCGCCCGGCTTGTCGACCTGTACGGGATCCATGAGACGAAGGAACCACGATGACCGCCGTACCGGTCCCCCATCGCGTGGTCGCCCGCCGGCCGGAGACCGCGGACACGGTCACGCTGCACCTCGAACCGGTCGGCGCGGCGCTGCCCGACTTCGCGCCGGGGCAATTCGCGATGGTGCACTCCTTCGGCCGGGGCGAGATCCCCGTCTCGGTGAGTTCCGTGCAGGCCACGGGCGGACTGGCACACACGATCCGCTCGGTGGGCGCGGTCTCCGACGGGCTGTGCTCGGCGCGGGTCGGCGATGTCGTCGGGCTGAGTGGCCCGTACGGCAACACCTGGGAGCTGGAGCGGGCGCGCGAGTGTGACGTGCTGGTCGTGGCCGGCGGCATCGGCCTTGCCCCGCTGCGGCCGCTGATCCTCAGCGCGCTGGCCGGGCCGGAGGCCTACCGCCGCGTCAACGTCCTGGTCGGGGCACGTACCCCGGGCGACGTGATCGCCCGGCAGGAGATCGAGAGCTGGCCCACGGCGTTCACCGGAGTGACGGTCGACCAGCCCGACGCCGACTGGCGCGGCGACGTCGGCATGGTCACCCAGCTGCTGGGGCGGGCGTACTTCGACCCGGACCGCACCTGGGCGTTCGTCTGCGGGCCCGAGCCGATGATCCGGGCCACCGCCCGCGAACTCGCCCAGCGCGGTGTCCCCGGCGACCGTGTCCGTGTCTCGCTGGAACGGAACATGCGCTGCGCGACAGGGCACTGCGGGCACTGCCAGCTCGGACCGCTGCTGCTGTGCCAAGTGGGCCCCGTCGTGGACTGGGAGCGCGCCGAACCGCTGCTGTCCGTAAGGGAGTTGTGAGATGGCACCCACACTCGCCGTGTTCAAGTTGGCCTCCTGCGACGGCTGCCAGCTCACCCTGCTGGACTGCGAGGACGAACTCCTGGCACTGGCGGGCGAGGTGGAGATCGCGCACTTCCTGGAGGCGTCCAGCGCGGTGGAACCCGGACCGTACGACCTGTCCCTGGTCGAGGGCTCCGTCACCACGGCCGAGGACGCCGAGCGGGTCCGCGCGATCCGGGCGGCCTCGCGCCACCTGGTGACCATCGGGGCGTGCGCGACCGCCGGGGGCATTCAGGCGCTCAGGAACTTCGCGGACGTCGACGAGTACCGGCGTGTGGTGTACGCGCACCCCGAGTACGTCGAGACGCTGGCCACCTCCACGCCCGTGTCGGCGCATGTGGACGTCGACTTCGAGCTGCGCGGCTGTCCGATCGACAGGCGTCAGCTCATCGAGGTGATCACCGCGTTCCTCTCCGGCCGCAAGCCGGACATCCCGGACCACAGCGTGTGCTTCGAGTGCAAGCGGCGTGGCACCGTCTGCGTCACCGTCGCCCACGGCACCCCCTGCCTGGGCCCGGTCACGCACGCCGGGTGCGGGGCGCTGTGCCCGGCGTATCACCGCGGCTGCTTCGGCTGCTTCGGGCCGTCCGGGTCGGTGAACCTGCCCGCGCTGATCCCGCTGCTGCGCCGCGACGGCCTCGACGACGCCGCCGTGGAACGGTTCCTGCACACCTTCAACGCCGCCGCGTTCGAGAAGTTCGAGAAGGAGTCGGCCAAGTGACGCACCGCGGTTCCCGTCTGCTGCACGTCGGCTCGCTGTCCCGGGTCGAGGGCGAGGGCGCGCTGCGCCTGCACGTCCACGACGGCACGGTCACCGACGCACAGCTGAACATCTACGAACCTCCCCGGTTCTTCGAGGCGTTCCTGCGCGGCCGTTCGTACACAGAGCCGCCGGACATCACGGCCCGGGTGTGCGGGATCTGCCCGGTGGCCTACCAGATGAGCGCGTGCGCGGCGATCGAGGACGCGTGCGCAGTGAGCGTCGATCCGGCGATCCGTGCTCTGCGCCGGCTGCTGTACTGCGGCGAGTGGATCGAGAGCCAGGCGCTGCACATCTACCTGCTGCACGCCCCGGACTTCCTGGGCCGCGCGAGCGCGATCGAACTGGCCCGTACGCACCGGGCCGAGGTCGAGCGGGGGCTCCGGCTGAAGAAGGCGGGCAACTCGCTGATGGAGCTGCTCGGGGGGCGGGCGGTGCATCCCGTGAACGTCCGCCTCGGCGGCTTCCACCGGGTGCCGACGCGTGACGAACTCCGGCCGGTCACCGAGGAGTTGAGGCAGGCCCTCGACGACGCGTGGAACACCGTGCGCTGGGTCGCCGGCTTCGAGTTCCCCGACGCCCGGGTCGAGGCCGACCTGCTGGCACTGGCCGAGCCGGACACGTACGCCATCGAGAGCGGGACGCCTACGGTCCTGCGGGCCGATGGGACCACGGGCTCCTTCCCCGTACGAGACTTCACCGAGCACGTCGCCGAGACCCATATGCCGCACTCCACAGCGCTGCACTCCCGGCTCGACGGCCGGCTCCATCTCACCGGCTCGCTCGCCCGGTTCGCGATCAGTGGCGCTCGGCTGTCTCCGGTGGCACTGCAGGCGGCCGTGGAGGCCGGGCTCGGCGATCCGCGCGAGGGGTCCGTGTGCCGCAATCCCTTCCGGTCGATCCTGGTGCGGGCCGTGGAGACGGTGTACGCCGTCGGAGAGGCGCTGCGGATCATCGAGGCGTACGAGCCGCCCGCGCGTCCGTACACGGAGGTGCCCCCGGTCGCGGGCGTCGGGCACGGTGCCACCGAGGCGCCGCGTGGAGTGCTCTACCACCGCTACGAAATCGACGCCGACGGCATCGTCACCAGCGCGGTGCTGGTGCCGCCCACCGCGCAGAACCAGGGCGCGATCGAGGACGACCTGCGGCGGCTGGCCCAGCGGGCGATCGGCGAGGGCGACCCGGACGACGGCGAGTTGACAGCCCTGTGCGAGCGGGCGATCCGCAATCACGACCCCTGCATCTCCTGCTCCACCCACTTCCTCGACCTGACGGTCGTCCGTACTTCGGGAGACGCCTCAAGAGACACATCGGGAGACACACCGGGAGACTGCCATGCCTGAATATCCGCACACCGTGAGCGATGTGATGACACACACCGTCATCGCCGTGGGGAGGGACGCGCCCTTCAAGGAGATCGTCGAGCTGATCGACCAGTGGAAGGTCAGCGCACTGCCCGTGCTGGAGGGCGAGGGCCGGGTCATCGGTGTGGTCTCCGAGGCGGATCTGCTGCCCAAGGAGGAGTTCCGGGACACCGAAGAGGGCGATCTCTCGGAGCGGGCCAAGGCGGGCGGGGTCACGGCGGGCGAGCTGATGAGCACCCCGGCCGTGACCGTGCACGCGGACGCCATGCTCGCCGAGGCCGCCCGCATCATGGCCCGCCGGCACGTCAAGCGGCTGCCCGTCGTGGACCGTCTGGGCATGCTGCAGGGCGTGGTCAGCCGCAGTGATCTGCTCAAGGTCTTCCTCCGCTCGGACGAGGAGATCGCCGAGGAGATCCGTTACAGCGTGCTGACCCATCTCCCGGTCATCAGCACGCTGGGGGTGTCGGTCACCGAGGGCGTGGTCACGCTGAGCGGTTCGATGCCCGACCGCGGCCTCGTGCCGGTGGTGGCCCGGGCCGTGCGGGCGGTCGAGGGGGTCGTCGACGTCCATCTGGATCTGACCCACCGATGAAGGGCCGGCACGACCGATGAAGTACCTCGACGAGTACCGCGATCCCGTCCTCGCCCGGCGCCTGCTGGACGAGCTGCGGCAGACCGTCACGCACCCCTGGCGGATCATGGAGGTGTGCGGCGGTCAGACCCACACCCTCGTCCGCCAGGGCATCGACGAACTGCTGCCGGCCGGGATGCGGATGATCCACGGCCCGGGCTGCCCGGTCTGCGTCACCCCGCTGGAGACCCTGGACCGGGCCATGGCCGTCGCCGCCCGGCCCGAGGTGATCCTCACCAGCTTCGGCGACATGCTGCGCGTGCCCGGCACCGACACCGACCTGCTGTCGCTGCGGGCGCGGGGAGCGGACGTACGTGTGGTCTACGCCCCGATGGACGCCGTACGCCTGGCAGCCGAGCACCCCGAGAAGCAGGTCGTCTTCCTCGCGGTCGGCTTCGAGACGACGGCGCCCGCCAACGCGACCGCCGTGCTGCACGCGGCGCGTCTCAGGCTGACGAACTTCTCGATGCTGGTCAGCCATGTCCTCGTCCCGCCCGCGATGACCGCGCTGCTGGACGACCCGGACTGCGAGGTCCAGGCCTTCCTGGCGGCCGGGCATGTGTGCGCGGTGATGGGCTGGCGGGAGTACGAGCCGATCGCCGCCGAGTACCGGGTGCCGATCGTGGTCACCGGGTTCGAGCCGCTGGACCTGCTGGAGGGCATCCTGATGGCCGTACGGCAGCTGGAGTCGGGGCGGTTCGAGGTGGAGAACCAGTACGTACGGGCCGTGCGGCGTTCCGGCAACACCGAGGCGCAGGACGCGGTGCGTGAGGTGTTCCGGGTCACCGACCGGGCCTGGCGGGGCATCGGGGCGCTGCCCGACAGCGGGCTGGAACTGGCCGAGAAGTACCGGCGGTTCGACGCCGCCCGGCGCTTCGACGTAAGCGGGCTGTGTCCCGTCGAGGACGCCGAGTGCATCGCCGGCGCCATCCTCACCGGGGCCAAGCTGCCCACCGACTGCACCGCGTACGGCACCCGCTGCACACCCCGCCACCCCCTCGGCGCGCCCATGGTGTCGTCCGAGGGCACCTGCGCCGCCTTCCACGCGGCCGGACGCACTCCTGTGAGGAGCACGGCATGACCATCCAGTGCCCCACCCCCCACCACGACGACGAGGTCGTCCTGCTCGGCCACGGTGCCGGTGGCCGTCTCACCGCGGAACTCCTCGACCGGGTGATCCTGCCCGCCTTGGACGGCGACCCGGGCCCCATGGAGGACGCGGCCCTGCTGCCCGGATACCGGGAACTGGTGATCAGCACCGACAGTTTCGTCGTCAGCCCGCTGTTCTTCCCCGGCGGGGACATCGGGTCCCTCGCCGTCCACGGCACGGTCAACGACCTCGCCATGCGGGGCGCGTGGCCGGTCGCGCTGTCGGTCTCCCTCATCCTTGAGGAGGGGCTGGCGCTGACCGAACTCCGGGCGGTCATGGCCTCGTTGGGGAAGGCTGCTCAGGACGCGGGCGTGCCGGTGGTCACCGGGGACACCAAGGTCGTGGGGCGCGGTGCCGCCGACCGACTGTTCATCAACACCACGGGCATCGGGCAGCGGCACGGCTCGCTGCATCCGTCCGCCGCGCTGGCCCGCCCCGGCGACGCGGTTCTGCTGTCCGGGCCGATCGGGCTGCACGGCACGACTGTGCTCAGCACCCGTGAGGGCCTCGGCTTCGAGGGCGACATCGCCTCCGACACCCGGCCGCTGCATCGCCTGGTGCGCACCCTGGTCCCGCTCGGCGCCGACGTCCACGTCCTGCGCGACCCGACGCGGGGCGGCTTGGCGGCGGCACTCAACGAGATCGCCCGTGACTCGTCCGTCGCCGTGGAGATCGAGGAGAGTGCGGTGCCGGTGCCCGAGGCGGTCGCCTCGGCCTGCGATCTGCTCGGCCTCGACCCTCTGGTCGTCGCCAACGAGGGCTGTCTGGTCGCGTTCGTCGCCGCCGACGCGGCCGAGGGCACGCTGAACGCCATGCGGTCGATGGGCGAGGGTGCGGGGGCGGTAAGGATCGGGGAGGTGCTGCCGGACGGGCCGGCGGGGCGGGTGACGCTGCGTACGTTGGTCGGCGCCCGACGGATCGTGGACATGCCGCTCGGGGAACAGCTGCCGCGGATCTGCTGAGAGGCCTCCGATGACGAGGGCGACAGAGGCGGCCCGACGTCCGGGCGTCAGCCCAGCCACGCGCATGCGCCCCAGCCGGTGAGCGTCACCATGGCGCCGACGCTCACCGGCTGGCTACGGCACCCTGGAGTCCGGCCTGGTCGACGGTCGCCGACTCGGGGACGAGCTGTGCCTCGGTGTTCAGCCACACGCGGGTCCTGTCCCCGGTCTCGCTGCCCGGTTCGACGCAGGTCACGCCTGTCCGGGAGGTGCCGTCCGGCCCGGTCCAGCGCATTTCGCCCCCGCCGCCCCTTCCGGCGTTTGAGCAGCGGGGTCTGGGGCGGAGCCCCAGAAGGCCCGCGTCATGGTCACCACCGGACCGGAACGCCGTCGTGGACCAGTACCTCGGCGGGTGGGCGGCGCGGTGTGCACCATGTGCGGGCGGGACGGCCGAGGCGCAGCGCGACCTGCGGGAACCGGCCTCCGACGAGGTGCGTCCGGATCTCCGCCCGCGACTCGGGCAGTTCGAGTGGCTGAGTGTGGAAGGCCGCCATGACGTCGTGGGCGGCCGCGTGCAGGAGGACACGCTGAAGCGCCTGCCCCGAGCGGAGCCAGTCGGTGCGGCTGTCGTAAGGGGTGGACAGCACGGCGACGGTCCCGGTGCGTGAGATCCACCGGCGGCTCGGGCGGGCGCAGTACTGGGCGAAGCCGAGGTAGTCACGGCCGGCGAGCAGGGTGGCGTCCGGGTGGTGACGGCATGCCTCGACGGGCACCCCGACCCTGCCGACGGACTGGAAGATCTCGGCGGCGTGGCGCGGATCCGCGCGTTGGCGGTCCTCGGCGGCGCGCACCAGGTCGGCGAGCAGCCGGAGCTTCTCCGGTTCGTCGATGATCCGGAGGTCGGTGCCCTCGGCGCGGGCATGGTCGCGCAGTTCGTCGAGGAAGGTGTCGGGTACCGGCTCGGCGCCGAAGGGGCCACGGTGGGTGTGCCGGTGGGGCATCGCGTGGGCCAACAGGGTCTCTTCGGGCGTGGCCGGGGCATGGGCCGCGTAACCCACGTGGGCCAGGTAGCCGGGGTTCCCGGGTTCCGGCAGGAGGTCGACGGCGGGCCGGAAGCCCAGCCGGCGTACGGCGATCCGCACGTTGAACAGGGCCGCCCCGCAGGCGATGACCGCCTCCCGCCCGCCGGGGTCGGTCAGCATCATCCGCCGCCCGCCGTGCACATGCACCTCGAAGCCGTGGTCGCGGCCCTCCTCGGCGAAGAGCCACGGCTGGCTGTTGTGCGGTGAAGGCGCCAGAGAGGCGGCGCGGGCCAGGTGGAGAGCAGCCCGGCCGGCCCGCACGCGGGAGACGCGGCCCGGACTCTCGTACGACAGGGACATGGTGCACCCCTTCCGTGACCCTTCCTGACCCGCTGAGCCCTGCTCAGCCCTTGGTGACCAGTTCGTCGGCGACTGTCCGCGCCCAGTCCTCGATCTGGGCGAAGTCCCGGAAGTCGCCGCCCTTTCCGTTCTTGATGATCATCCGGGCGACCCACCCTTTGGCGCCCTCCTCCAGGCAGCCGCCGAAGGTGACGTGCCCCCTGGTGTCGAACCGGTTCATCGCGCGCTTCAGGCCGGGCACGGGCGGGATGTCCCGCTCCGACGCCGACGGGTCCAGCGGTCCGCTGCTGAACAGCCACAGCGGGCGTTCGGCCAGTTCGCGGCGGTGCCGGCGGAGGAACCGGCGGGAGTCCTTGTGCCAGCGCCCGGCGTACAGTCCGCCACCGACCACGACGGCGTCGTACGGCGACACGCGGGCAACGGCGCCGGCCGGCAGTGCCTCGGCAGTGAGGCCCTCCTTGCGCAGGACCTCTGCCACGGCCTCGGCGATCTGCGCGGTCGATCCGTTCGTCGTCCCGTAGGCGATCAGCACCTTGGTGGTCATGGTGCTCCGCCTCCTTTCACATCCATCACTTCACAGCTTGCGCAGCCAGTCGTCGGCGATGCCGTGCAGCGCCTGCTCGTCGGGCCGCAGGTGCGAGTCGTCCAGCCGGTAGGTGAGCTCGTCGACGACCGCGACCACGCCGTCGATCTGCCGGGTCATGGAGACGGCGATCTCCGTCTCGCTCTTGCGTTCCATCTGTCCGAGGAGCGTGACCACGCCCTCCGCCACCGACACGGCGATGCTGCGCGGCGGCAGCCACAGCGCCCGCACCAGTACCTCGTCGACGACCTCGGCGCGGATGTCCGCGTCCGGCCGCAGGAAGACCTGGAGCAGGTCGCGGCGGGTGATGATGCCGACGAGTCGCTGCTCCTCGTCCAGGACAGGCAGCCGTTCGATGCGGTGCTGTGCCATGGTCCGGGCGGCCTCGACGATGGTGTCGTCGGCGTGGACGGTGATCGGTGGCTCGGTCATCAACCGGCCGGCCGTGCGGGCCCGGGACTTGACCGCCCGTGTCCGGCCGGCGCGGGTCAGCCGGTCGAAGCGGAAGCGCTTCTTCGGCTCGTACGGGTCCGGTGTCTCGGCCTGCCGGACCATGAGGTCCGTCTCCGAGATGACGCCGATGACCTTCTCGTCGTCGTCGACGACCGGCAGTCCGCTGATGCGGTGGTCGCCGAGCAGCCGGGCCACTTCCTTGAACGGGGTGCCGTACTCGGCGCGGACGACCTCCGTGGTCATCACGGAGCCGACCTTGTTGTGCTTCATGGTTGTCCCTCCTCAGCGGAGTCGGCGCAGATACGGGTCCTGGGACCTGCGGGGCAGCAGGCGTACGCGCGCATCGAGCACGGTGACTCCGCCCGGTGTCGCGAGAACGGGGTTGAAGTCGGCCTCGGCGAGCTGTGGCAGATCGCTCGCCATGCGGGACAGCCGCAGCAGCAGTTGTTCGAGGCCCTGGAGGTCGACGGGCCGGGCGCCGTTCGCGCCGAGCAGGAGTGGGGCGCAGCGCGGGGCTGTGATCAGGTCGTGGACGTCGTGGTCGGTGAGCGGGGCGAGGCGTGCTGCGTGGTCGGCGAGGATCTCGGTCGCGGTGCCGCCGAGCCCGAACAGGACGAGGGGTCCGAAGACCTGGTCCTGGACGACGCCGGCGAACAGCTCGGTCCCGCGGTCGGCGAGCGGCTGGATGACCACGCCCTCCAGGAGGCCGGCGAACCGGGTCTCCAGGTCCCGGAAGGCGGCGCGGACCTGGTGGTCACCCCTCAGGTCGAGATGGACGGCGTGTTCGGCGGTCTTGTGCACCAGGCCCGGCCAGTGGCCCTTCATCACGACCCGGCCGTCGGCGCCGCGCAGCCGGTCGGCGGCGAGGACGGCGTCGTCCTCGGTGTCCGCCCAGGCCCAGGAGAGCTGGGGAATGCCGTAGCAGCCGAGGAGTTCGGCGCACTCGCGTGGGTCGAGCCAGCCGCCGTCGGGGTGCCGGTCGAGATAGGCGTCGACGACTGCGTGGGCGCGCTGCGTCTCGACTCCGTCGAGGTCGGGGACGGTTCCGGCGGGCCGGGCGAGCCAAGCGGTGCGGCGGGCCGCGTGGGCCAACGCCCTGGCCGCCGCCTGGGGTTCGGAGTAGGAGGGAACGGTGGTGTCTTCGGCCGCGGGCAACAACTCGACGGGCAGGCCCTGTTCGAGCCGTACCACGACGATCGGCTTGGCGCGTCGACCGGACGCGTCGGTGATGGCCCGGACGAGGTCGTCGCCCGTCGCCGCCGCGACCGCGGTGGGGACGAGGGCCACGAGGACGGCGTCGACAGCGCCATTGCGCATGATCCGGTCCACGCAGTCACCGAGCTGTTGCTCCGTGACGGCGGCGGTGGCGTCGACGGGGTTGCCGACGGCGGCGCCCGCGGGCAGCGCGTCGAGCAGGTCGTCGATCAGTTCGGGACCGGGCGCCGGGAGCTCCAGCCCGACCTCGGCGCAGGCGTCGGCGGCGAGGACACCCGCTCCCCCGGCGTTGGTGACGATGGCCACGCGGGGTCCCGCAGGCAGGGGCTGGGAGTGCATCAGGGCGGCGGCTTCAAGGAGTTCGCCGATCGAGCGGGTGGCCGTGATGCCTGCCTGGGTGAACAGGGCGCCACGGGTCATGGTGCGGGTCGCGGCGGCCGCGGTGTGCGAGGCGGCGGCGCGGCGGCCCGCCTCGGTCCGGCCGGCGTCGACGGTCAGGACCGGCATACGGCGGGTGACACGGCGAGCGGTGCGGGAGAAGGCGCGCGGGCTGCCGAAGGACTCCAGGTGCAGCAGGGCGAGGTCAGTGCGGCCGTCGCTCTCCCACCACTGGAGCATGTCGTTGCCGCTGACGTCGTACTTGTCGCCGAGAGAGGCGAAGGAAGAGACACCGATACCGAGCCGGGACAGCCCGTCGAGCAGGGCGATGCCGACTCCGCCGGACTGCACGGCTACGCCCGCGGTGCCGGAGCTCGGGTGGCCGGCCGCAAAGGTGGCGTCCAGGCACAGCTGGGGATCGGTGTTGGAGATGCCGAGGCAGTTGGGGCCGACGAGCCGCATGCCGTGCGAGCGGCAGGTGGTCAGCAGGGCTCGGGCCTGGTCGACGTCGAGGCCGGCGGTGACGACGAGGAGCGCCCGCACGCCCGCCTTCCCGCACTCCTCGGCGGTGCCGGGGATCGCGGCGGCGGGTAGGGCGAGGACCGCGAGGTCAGGGGTCCTGGGCAGGGCGCTGACCGAGGAGTGGCACGGCACGCCGAGGATCGAGCTCGCGGCGGGGTTCACCGCGAACAGGCGGCCGGTGTAGCCGCCCGAGTGCAACTGGTGCAGGATCGCCCGGCCCACCGAGCCCGGCTTGCGTCCGGCGCCGACGACGGCAACCGTGCGCGGACGCAGCAGCGATGCGAGGCTGGCTACGTCGGCCGCGCGGCCGCGTTCTTCCACGGCCGTCAGGTAGGTGTCGCTCTGGTCGAGGGCGATGGTGCAGCGCACCTCCGGGCCCTCGAAGTGGCGGGCGGTGCTCAGGCCGAGGTCGGCGAAGAGCTTCAGCACCTCGTGGTTCTCGCTGAGGGCGTCAGCGGTGAAGGTGGTGATGCCTTCGGCGCGGGCGGCGGAGACGAGGTGCTCGATCAGGAGAGTGCCGACACCCCGGTGGTGCAGCCCGTCGGCGACCGCGATGGAGATGTCCGCCGTGGCCCCGGTCCCGCCACTGTCGTACTCGGCGAGGCCGATCACTTGGCCTCCCGTCTCAGCCAGCAGCGCCCGGTACCCGTTGCGCGGCTCGGCGCAGGCGCGGTCGGCGGCCATCGCGGCCGAGCGGCGGCTTGCGGCGAAGAACCTGAGGCGCAGGTTCTCCGGGGACATCTCCTCGTAGAGCCCCACCAGCTGATCGCGGTCGCCCGGTGCCACAGGGCGGATGCACACGGTGGTGCCGTCCGCGAGCAGGGCGTGAACCGTGGGCCTGCTGAGCGCGTCGTCCGACATCGCGGAAACTCCTTCGGGTGTTCTGGTTCACTTCGAGCGTCCAGCGGAACGGACGGCCGCCATAGGGGCTGACCGGGCGGTCCAGGTGGGCCGGTCGGCCCTCATGGGAAGGCCGGGGATCGGGCGGTCCGGCCCACCCGTCGGCGCAGGGGCATCAGCCATGCTGGGCCCGCCGGGACCAGGGCCCGGTCAGGCGGTCCAGGCCCACTCCGCGATCTCGGGCAGGTCGGTGCCGTGCTCGCGGATCCAGGCGTGGTGGCGGGTGCGGGCGTCGGCCATCGACTGCCGTACGGCGGCAGCTCGGACGGCGAGGCCGGGGACGCGGTCGATGACGTCCATGACCAGGCGGTAGCGGTCCAGGTCGTTGCGGACGACCATGTCGAACGGCGTGGTCGTGGTGCCGGACTCCTTGTAACCGCGCACGTGCAGGTTCGGGTGGCCGGTGCGGCGGTAGGCGAGCCGGTGGATCAGCCACGGGTAGCCGTGGTACGCGAAGATCACCGGCTTGTCCTTCGTGAACAGGCCATCGTATTCGAAGTCGCTCATGCCATGCGGATGCTCTTCGCGCGGCATCAGTCGCGTCATGTCGACGACGTTCACCACCCGGACCGCCAGCTCCGGCAGGTGGCGGCGCAGCAGCAGGGCGGCGGCCAGCACCTCCTGGGTGGGCACGTCACCCGCGCAGGCGAGGACGACGTCCGGTTCGCCGCCGTTCTCCGTGCCGGCCCAGTCCCAGATACCGGCTCCGCGCGCGCAGTGGGCGCGGGCGGCCTCCATGGACAGCCAGTCGAAGCAGGGCTGCTTGCCGGCCACGATCACGTTGACGTAGTCACGGCTGCGCAGGGCGTGGTCGGCGACGGAGAGGAGCGTGTTGGCGTCCGGCGGCAGATACACCCGTACGACGTCCGGGCTCTTGTTGAGGACGTGGTCGACGAAGCCGGGGTCCTGGTGGGAGAAGCCGTTGTGGTCCTGGCGCCACACGTGCGAGGTCAGCAGGTAGTTGAGGGAGGCGATGGGGGCGCGCCACGGCAGCTCCCTGGAGGTCTTCAGCCACTTGATGTGCTGGTTGACCATCGAGTCGACGATGTGCACGAACGCCTCGTAGCAGGAGAACAGCCCGTGCCGGCCGGTGAGGAGATAGCCCTCCAGCCAGCCCTGGCAGGTGTGTTCGGAGAGGATCTCCAGCACCCTGCCGTGCCGGTCCAGATGCTCGTCGACCGGAAGGGTCTGCGCCTGCCATGCCTTGCCGCTGGCGTCGAAAACGGCCTGGAGCCGGTTGGAGGCGGTCTCGTCCGGGCCGACGACGCGGAAGTCCCGGCGGGCGCCGGTGTCCTTCATGACCTGCGCCAGAAGGTCCCCAAGGATCCGGGTCGGCTCGTGCAGGGACGTGCCGGGCTTGTCGACCGGCACCGCGAAGCGGTCGAGGGACGGCAGCGGCAGCTCGCGCACGAGCAGGCCTCCGTTGGCGTGCGGGGTGGCGCCGAGCCTCCTCGCGCTCTCGGGGACGCAGGCCAGGACATCGGCGACAGGTCGGCCGTCCGCGTCGAACAGCTCCTCGGGACGGTACGAGCGCAGCCAGGCCTCCAACTGCCGCAGGTGCTCCGGGTTTTCACGAACACCGGCGAGCGGGACCTGGTGGGCGCGCCAGGTGCCCTCGACGGGCACGCCGTCCACCTCGGCGGGGCCGGTCCAGCCCTTGGGGGTACGCAGGACGATCACGGGCCAGTGCGCGCGCTCCCCGATGCCCTCCTCACGGGCGGTGCGCTGGAGCAGCGCGATCCGGTCGAGCGCGTCGTCCAGGGCCCGGGCCATGGCACGGTGAACGGTGGCCGGGTCGTCGCCTGTGACATGGAGGGGTTCGTGGCCGTAGCCGCGCAACAGGGCGTCGAGTTCGTGCTCGGGCAGGCGGGCCAGCACGGTCGGGTTGGCGATCTTGTAGCCGTTGAGGTGCAGGATCGGCAGCACGGCGCCGTCGTGAACCGGGTCGAGGAACTTGTTGGAGTGCCAGGAGGCGGCCAGCGGCCCCGTCTCCGCCTCACCGTCGCCGATCACGCAGGCGACCAGAAGGTTCGGGTTGTCGAAGGCGGCGCCGTAGGCGTGCGACAGCGCATACCCGAGCTCACCGCCCTCGTGGATCGACCCCGGCGTCTCCAGCGCCACATGGCTCGGCACACCGCCGGGGAAGGAGAACTGCCGGAACAGCCGCCCCATGCCGGCCGCGTCCCTGCCGACGTCCGGGTACGTCTCGCTGTACGACCCCTCCAGCCAGGAGTTGGCGACCACGGACGGGCCGCCGTGACCAGGACCCCACACGCACAGCGCGTCCAGCCCACGCGCCTTGATCACGCGGTTGAGGTGGGTGTACACGAGGTTCAGGCCGGGCGAAGTGCCCCAGTGGCCGAGCAGCCGCGGCTTGATGTGCTCCGCCCTCAACGGCTCCCGCAACAGCGGGTTGGCCAGCAGATAGATCTGTCCGGCGGCCAGATAATTGGCGGCCCGCCAGTGGGCGTCCAGGGTGCGCAGCTCGTCGTCGGTCAGAAGGGTGCTGTCCTGGTGCTCGAGCTCGGGCATCGGTGACTCCGAAAGTCGTCGAGTGCGTCGCCGACGGGGGTCGACGGGCGGTGGGAGGCCCCATGGCCGGCAGGAAGGCCGAGGGGCCGCGGCGCAAGACGTACGAGAACGAACTGCTCTGCCTGCAGACGGAGTTGGCGTAACCGCAGGAGTGGGGGCGCGCGGAGGGCGCTCCGCGCCTCTTCTTCATCTTCGAGGGGCGGGACGCGGAGGGCAAAGGCGGCATCATCAAACGGGTCACCGAACACCTCAACCCTCCGGTGCCACGTGTCGCGGCCTGCCGAAGCCGACCGGGCGCAATCGCACCCGGACCACGCGGCGACTCTCCGAGCCGGGCACGGCGCTCACGTCGGCTGCGGTACGACGGCGACCGGGCAGGCGGAGTGGTGCAGTGCCGCGTGGGCGACGCGGCCGAGCTGGAGCCCGAGGTGTCCGGTGCGGCGCTTGGCGCCGACGATCAGGAGGTCGGCGCCGATCGAGGCGTCCACCAGCACGCGGCGGGCGTGGCCCTCGACAGTACGGCGGTGCAGCTCCACGTCCGCCGGGGCGTCGTGCAGTGCCGCCGAAAGGGTCTCCTCGGCGTGCTGCTCGTGCAGCCGGGCGGGTGCGTCGGCCAGCAGCGGGTGGTCGGTCGTCTCGTGCGCGGGGCACCGCCAGGCCCGTACCGCTTCCAGGGGGACCTGGCGGCGCCGCGCCTCCTCGTAGGCGAAGCGCACGGCCGCCGAGTCCTCGGCCTCCTCGCCGACGCCCATGACGACGCGTCCGTGGACCGGGGGCGTGGCCTGGTTGTTGTGGCAGCCGCGCAGAACGATCACCGGGCAGTGGGCGTGCGCGGCGACCGACAGGCTGACGGAGCCGAGCAATGCCGATACGAGACCACTGCGGCCGCGGTTGCCGACGACCAGCACAGAGGCGTTCCGGCTCTCCCGTACCAGGGCGTACTCGGGCTCTTCGAACACCACATCGGCCGTCACCTTCAGATCGGGGTGCCGGGATTGAGCCCGTCGGGTGGCGGCGCCGGTGATCTCCTGGGGCAGCGCCTGCGCGGAGGGCTTGCCGAGGTCCTTGGCCAGCGCGGCACCCTCATAGCGCTCCCAGAGGGAGGCGTACAGCACCCATAGCGGCACGCCTCGCAGCGCGGCCTCGTCGGCCGCCCAGTCGACGGCCCGCAGGCTGGGCTCGGAGCCGTCCACCCCGACGACGATCGGCAGGTCCATCGCCCTCACCGCCCCGCACCGAGGTCGAAGACGATCCGTGCCTTGACCTGGCCGCGCAGCACGTCGTCGATGGACTCGTTGACGGAGGCCAGCGGGCGGGTCTCGCAGATGACTCGGGTGCGGCCGGCCGCATGCAGCTGGAAGACCTCGGCGAGGTCCTGCCGGGTGCCGACGATCGAGCCGATCACGCTCGTCCCGTTCAGGACCGTGTCGAAGATCGGGACCTGGACGGTGCCGTGGGCGGGCAGAGCGACCATGACGAGCTTGCCGCCGCGCCGCAGCCCGGCGTTGACCGCTGCGAAGGCGTCCTCGTTCACCGCGAGGGCGATGGCCGCGTGGGCGCCGCCGTACCGCTTGAGCACCTCGCCGACGTCGTGCTTGCGGGCGTCGATGGTGAGGTCGGCTCCGAGCTCGGCGGCGAGTTCGAGCTTGTCGTCGGTGACGTCGATGGCGGCGACGGTGGCTCCTGCGATCTTCGCGTACTGCACGGCCAGGTGACCGAGCCCGCCGATCCCGGAGATCGCGACGAGCTGCGTGGGCCGCACGTCGGCGACCTTGAGCGCCTTGTACGTGGTCACACCGGCGCAGGTCAGCGGGGCGGCATCGACGGCGGTGACGCCCTCTGGCACCAGCTGCGCGAAGTCGGCCCAGGCCAGCATCTTCTCGGCGTAGCCGCCGTCGCAGCCGTAACCGGTATTGATCTGCTGCTCGCACAGCGTCTCCCAGCCGGACAGACAGTGCTCGCACCGCCCGCACGCCTTCCCCAGCCACGGCACGGCGACCCGCTGGCCGACGCTCAGGTGAGTGACGCCGTCACCGAGCTTCTCGACGAGGCCGACGCCCTCGTGTCCGGGCACGAACGGCGGGTTGGGCCTGACGGGCCAGTCGCCGTGGGCGGCGTGGATGTCGGTGTGGCACAGCCCGGAGGCCTCGACCCGGATGCGGACCTGGCCGGGGCCGGGCTCGGGATCGGGGCGGTCCTCGATGACCAAGGGCTCACCGAAGGCTCGTACGACCGCTGCCTTCATGGGGGCAACTCCTCACACGGGGATTGGGGTCAGTCGTGGGCAACGACCGCGACGGGGGCCGTGGCATGGTGCAGGACGGCGTGGGCAACGGGACCGATGTGGGCGCCGAACGGGCTGCGGCGGACGCGACGGCCGACGACGACCAGGGAGGCCTCGCGGGAGGCGTCCACCAACCGGATGCCGGGGCTGCCGGACGGGGTCTCCTCGGTGACCTCGACGCTTGGGTACTTCTGGCGCCAGGGTCGCAGGGCTTCCGCCAGGACGGCGGACTGCTGCCGAGCGATCTCGTCGTGCAGCTGTGCGTCGGCAGAGAGTCCGTAGACGTAGTACGGGGGCAGGTTCCAGCCGTGGATCACCCGCAGGCCTGTCTTGCGGCGGGCGGCCTCCTCGAAGGCGAACTCGATCACCGAGTCGGCGGGGCTCGCCGCGTCGAGGCCGAGGAGAACGGGGCGGTACGGCGTGGCGGCCGACGGGATGCCCACCGGGTCCGGCTCGTGCTCGTCGGCGGCCTGTTCACCGGCGCGGACGAGGACGACGGGCCGCTCGGCGTGCGCCACGACGGAGAGGCCGACCGAGCCGACCATGAAGCCGCCGAACCCGCTGAGTCCGCGGGAGCCGAGGACCAGCAGTTCCGCGTCCGCGGCTGCCTTGACCAGGGTGTCGGCCGATCCTCCCGTCAGGTGCTCGGTGGTCACCTCGACGCCGGGGTGACGCAGCCTGATCCCCTCGGCTGCCTCGCGCGGCACCCTCCCCCAGCCTTCGGCCGGGGGTACCCCCATCTCGCTTCGCTCGCTCCAGTGCTGCTGGGTCTCGGCGCCGAGCAGCGGGGCCTGGGCCATGGGTCCCGGAACGGGCTCCCAGACATGGACGATCTTCAACGGCAGGCCGCGCAGTTTCGCCTCGCGGGCCGCCCACTCGGCCGCGGCCCGGCTTTCGGACGAGCCGTCGAATCCTGCGACAACAGTGCGGACCATGGTTCTGCCTCCTGATCGGGGATCTGCCATCAGCGTCGGGCCTGGCGTGTCGCTGCTGCAGGGGCCGCTGGTCCCCGGCCGGGACCGACCGGCCCCAACGGCCCCCGGGTTCACCGCAGCCAGGGGTTGCGGATGACGAACGGCAGCCGGGCCCATGCCTTGCCGAGTCCCCAGACCGCGCCGGCGCCAACGGCGGCCAGAGCGATCAGGACGACCGCGTACACGACGTGGTACTCGGCGAACGGGTTGGTCGACATGCTCGGCGAGCCGTCGGAGAGGTGCTTGGCGGGCGGCCACTCCGCAATCCACATCAACGCCATCATCAACGTGCCCGCGATCGCTGCCAGGCGCAGGCCGATGCCGAGCATCAGCGCCACACCGATGCCGAGCAGGCCGAGCATGAACAGCCAGTCCGCCCAGGCGTCCCCGGCCCAGTCGTGGAAGGTCGACTCCATCGGACCGGCCGCGACCCCACTGAGGAAGCCCTTGGTGGGCGAGCCACCGTCGATCCAGCCGTTGCCGGACTGGGTGGCGTACCCGAAGCCGAACGTCTTGTCGAGGAATGCCCACAGGAAGATGAACCCGGTCAGCAGACGCAGCCCGGCGAAGACATAGGCGCTCGTCGCCGTGGCGTCGGCCACCGTCTCGGCCGTCCGGGCCTTGCGCAGGGACGGGAGACGGAATCCCAGGTGCCGGTGCGGTTGATCGTGAGTTGCCATGGCCTACATCCCCCTCGGGACGGATTCGTTGTTGACACCGTCCACTCTCGTGGCGCGGACATGCCGTCGCCGGATGCCGAAGGTCGGTGCCCATGGGGCTGAATGGCCCCTTCTTCGGGCCCTGTCGGCCACCGAGCCTGGACACGCGCACGTGCCGGTCGAGGCGGTCGGGCCGGTCGCGACGGATCCTGCAGGCAGTCGGAGAAAGGAACCCGATGTCCCACGGCTCGGGCGGGCACGCCCCGGGGCGGCACCGTCTGTTGCCCGCGATCCGCCGACTGGCCCCCGGGGGCGCCGTCCTGGCCGGCTACCACCGCTCGTGGCTGCGCGGCGATCTGCTCGCCGGTGTCACGGTGGCCGCGTATCTCGTGCCGCAGGTGATGGCGTACGCGGGTGTGGCCGGGCTGCCGCCGGTCGCCGGGCTGTGGGCGATCCTGCCGGCCCTCGGTCTGTACGCCCTGCTGGGCTCCTCCCGGCTCTTGTCGGTCGGCCCCGAGTCGACGACCGCGCTGATGACAGCGACAGTCGTGGCCCCTCTGGCCGGTGCTGACCCCGACCGTTACGCCGCACTTGCCGCCACCCTCGCCGTGACGGTCGGCCTGCTGTGCCTGGCGGCCCGGGTGCTGCCCCGGTCCGGTCCGCTGGTTCGTCCTCAACACCGAGGCGAACGTGGAAGTGGACGTCACCGCTCTGGACGCGGTGGACGGCCTGCGCCGCGAGCTGAACCGGCGCGGCATCGTCTTCGCGCTGGCCCGTGTGAAGCAGGACCTGCTGGACGATCTGGAGGCGTACGGGCTCGTGGAGTCGGTGGGCCGGAGGCTGATCTTCCCGACATTGCCGACGGCCGTGGCCGCGTACCGGAAGTGGTGCGGCGAGCAGTGACCGGGTGTCAGGCCACCGGCAGATCGGGCCGTACGAGAGTGCCGGAGCGACCATGCACGATCTCGTACGCCGCGTCCAGCGCTCCGATCGCGGCCAGTTGGCCGGTGTTCTCGACGAAACGGGCGGCGGCTTCGGCCTTCGGGCCCATCGAGTCGTCGGGGATGGGGGCACCTCCCACGCCTTTCAGGCAGTGGGGGAGGGCGCCGCGCAGTTCGGCGGGCGTGGCGTCGAGGACGGGCCGCTGCTCGGGAGTGCCGTAGTCGGCGTAGACGTTCGGGACGTCGGTCAGCACGAGCAGGAAGTCCGCCTTCAGGTCCTCGGCCAGCCGGGCGGCCGCCAGGTCCTTGTCAACGACGGCCTCCACACCGTGCAGGGCTCCGGTGGCCCAGTCGGCGACGACGGGGACACCTCCACCGCCCGCGCACACCACCACGGTCCCCGTCTCCACGAGCGCCCGGACGGTGTCGGCCTCCAGGATCCGCTCGGGCGAGGGCGCGGGAACCACGCGCCGCCAGCCGTGCCGGTCCTCGGCCATGTGCCAGCCGTACTTCGCCACCAGGTACCGCGCCGGCTTCTCGGGGTAGATGGGGCCCACCAGCTCTGTGGGATCTTCGAAGGCGGGGTCGTCGACGCGTACCCGGGTGTGCGTGACGAGCGTGACGACCCTGCGTCCGGGCAGCACGTCGCGCAGGGTGCACACCAGGAGGGTGCCGATCATGCCCTGGGTCTGGGCGCCGAGCAGATCCAGCGGGTAGGGGGCGGTGAGGGCCGCGTCGGCCGTGCTCTGGGCGGCGAGGAGGTCGAGCTGGGGTGCGCTGCCGTGCGTGAGGACGAGTTCGTGGTCGTGGGCCAGGGCGGCGATCGCGGTGGCGACGCGGACGATGTTGGTGCGCTGGATGTCCGCGTCGGGGCGCTCGCCGCGGTGCAGCAACGCGTTGCCGCCGAGGGTGACGACGATGCGCATGGTTTCCGCCCCTCTCCTCGCCTCTCTCCGTGGCATCTGCTCTCTCCGTGCCAGCTGCGCCGAGTGGCTCCCCCGCCTCCATCATCGAACGACGGACCGCCCGGCCGCACAGGGTGCCGAAGGGCTCCTGCGGGCCGCCGGGTGGCCCGGTCCTGGGGCCGGGTGGCCCATGGCCCTGGCAGTCGCACGCGCTCACGCTGGAGGTGGTAGCTCCGTACGCCCGACCTGGAGGCACCCCATGAACGCACCCGCATCGACAAGCATGCCGCGGACGCTGCCTGCCGAGCACCGGGAACGGCTGCTGCGGATCGCCCGGGAGGTCTCGTTCCCGCAGGGCGCCCGGCTCTTCGAGGAGGGCGGGCACGCCGACCGGTTCTGGATCATCCGGACCGGTACGGTCGACCTCGACATGCGTGTGCCCGGCCGCCAGGCCGCCGTCATCGACTCGCTCGGCCACAACGAACTTCTCGGCTGGTCCTGGCTGTATCCGCCGCACGTCTGGCACCTGGGAGCGGAGGCGTCCTCGCCGCTGCGGGCGTACGAGTTCGACGCCACCGCGGTGCGGGGGATGTGCCAGAGCGACCCCGAGTTCGGCCGGAGCATCGCCCGGTGGGTGGGCGAGGTCGTGGCCCACCGGTTGCAGGCGGCCCGTGTCCGGTTGCTGGACCTGTACGCCCCGTACGGCAGCGGGACCCGGCGCTGACCGCGCCCGGGCCCGCGCCGCACGGACCGAATCGTTCGAGGAGTTCGAGGAGTCATCGTGCCCGAATCCCCGCACATCGTGCGTGACGTGATGACGCGTGACGTGGCCGTCGTCGGCCGCGACGCCGCGTTCAAGGACATCGTGCGGACCCTGCAGGACCGCGGGGTCAGCGCGCTGCCCGTGGTGGACGGCGGAGGCCGGGTCCTCGGGGTCGTCTCCGAGGCCGATCTGCTGCCCAAGGAGGAGTTCCGCGACAGCGACCCCGACCGGTACACGCAGCTGCGCCGGCTGTCCGACCTGGCGAAGGCCGGTTCGGTGACCGCGGGCGAGCTGATGACCCGCCCCGCGCTCACGGTCACCGCCGACGCGACGCTCGCCCAGGCCGCCCGGACCATGGTGCGGGCCAGGGTCAAGCGCCTTCCCGTGGTCGACGGGGACGGACGCCTGGAAGGTGTCGTCAGCCGGGTCGACCTACTGAAGGTGTTCCTCCGGGACGACGAGGAGATCGCGGAGGAGGTACGACGGGAGGTCGTGGCGCATCTCTTCCCGGTTCCCGGATCGGCAGTACGGGTCGAGGTCCTCGACGGCGTCGTACGCCTGGGCGGCAGGATCCGGGACACGTCACTGGTACCGGTGGCGGCGCGGCTGGTGCGGGCGGTGGAGGGGGTTGTGGACGTGGTGTTCGAGCTGGACGGGCAGGACACCTCGACGGCGTGAGGCAGCTGCCCGCCAAGATCTTCAACCACGTTCCGCGGGATCGACGCACCGTTTGCGCGCCGGACGCTCCCCGTGCGGCACGCCCCCTGAGAGGCAGAATGGAAGACGCGACGAGTTGGGCCGACCGGCCCTAGTGGCAGAGGCCCGGGCGCGTGATGATCGTCGTCAGGACGGCCCGCCGGTCCGTCACACCCGGGGAAGCAGGGGTCCAGATGACCGAGGCACGCACCTTCACCGCACAGGACCCGATCCGCGTCTTCCTGCTGGACGACCACGAAGTCGTCCGGCGCGGGCTCTCCGACCTGCTGGACGCCGAGCCGGACATCTCTGTCGTCGGTGACGCCGAGAACGTCGAGCACGCGCTGGTCCGGGCTCCGGCTGTCCGCCCGCACGTGGCCGTGCTGGACGTACGTCTCCCGGACGGTGACGGCATCACCGTCTGCCGCGAGCTGCGCAACCGGATGCCGGAGCTGGCCTGTCTGATGCTGACGTCGTTCGACGACGAGGACGCCCTGCTCGACGCGATCATGGCTGGTGCGTCCGGCTATGTGCTCAAGCAGATCCGCGGGTCGGACCTGGTGTCGGCGGTGCGGACCGTCGCCTCGGGGCAGTCCATGCTCGACCCCGCGACGACAGCCCGGCTGATGCGCTCGCTGCGCGCCGAACCCGCCGAGGCACCGGCCGAGGCTCCGGAGCTCGCGGGGCTGTCCCCGCGCGAGCGGGAGATCCTCGCGCTGATCGGGGACGGGCTCACCAACCGCGAGATCGGCCAGAAGCTGTACCTGTCGGAGAAGACGGTCAAGAACCACATCTCCCGGCTACTGGCCAAGCTGGGCGTCCAGCGACGCGTCCAGGCCGCCGTGCTCGCCACGCACCTGGAGCAGCCCGAGCCGACGGGTGAACGTCCGGCGCAGTGACGGAGCCGCGGCTGTACCGCACGCCCGCACGTCGAGCCGAACCGGCAACGTTCGGCGGGCCGTTGAACCGTCCCCGCACGAACCGAGGCCGCCCAGCGGGCCGTTGGGCCCTCCGGCGCCCTGCCGGGCCGTACGGCCCATGCCCCGGCACGCGCCGCACGGGCCACCCTGGGGAGGGTCATCCAGCTGCCCCACCGTCCTTTCGGTTCGGGGCGGGGAGGAGCCCTCATGCCCACGACGGTCCCCGGCGTCCCGACCTTGGAGACGCTCGTCTCGGCGGCTTCGGCCGCGCCCTCGATCCACAACACCCAGCCGTGGTGGTTCCGCCTCGACCCGGACGGCGGCACGCTGGAGATCCGGGCGGCGGCCGAGCGCGGCCTGCGCCATACCGACCCGTCGGGGCGCGCCCTGCACATGTCCGTGGGCTGCGCGCTGTTCAATCTCCGTATCGCTGTGGCGCACTTCGGCCGGGAGCCGGTGACCCGGCTGCTGCCCCGCCCTGACGAACCCGGCCTGCTCGCGACCGTACGGCTGGGCGGCCCGGCCCGCTCCTCGGCGGTCCCTCGGCTGTACGACGCCCTGTGGCACCGGCGCAGCAGCCGGCTGCCGTTCTCCGAGCGGCCGCTCCCCGGCTCCGTACTGGCCGAGCTCGCCGAGGCCGCTCACACCGAGGGTGCCGTGCTCGGCCGCCCCGGGCCCGACGCCGCCGACCGGCTGCTGCGGCTGACGTGGGAGGGGGAGCAGCGCACCACGGCCGACCCGGACCGGTCCGCGGAGAGCCGCCGCTGGGTCCGGGAACCGGACCACACCGGGCTCGGCATACCGCCGGGGGCCGCCGGAGCGCAGGACTACCGCGACCACATCCCCATGCGGGACTTCGCCGCCCACTGCCACCGCGCCGCCCTGACCGCCCGCCCCTTCGAGGCCCGGCCGACGATCGCGGTGCTGTCCACCGCGCACGACCGGCGCGCGGACTGGCTGCGCGCCGGGCAGGCGCTGGAACGCGCCCTGCTGGTGGCCACTGCCCACGGCGTCCGGGCGTCACTGCTGCATCAGGCGCTGGAGTGGCCCGACCTGCGAGCGCAGCTCGTGTCCGCGCCGGGCGACGACCGGCGGGCCCATGCCCAGATGGTGATCCGCCTGGGCTACGGCCCGATGGGTCCGCCGACACCGCGGCGTACGGCATCGCAGGCGCTGGAGGACGGCGTACTGCCGACTCCTCGCTGAACAGGGGGGCTGAGCCACTGGTGCCGAGCAGCAGACCCTGCCGCTTCACCGTTCCCCCGACCGAGCGAGCCGCCGCACCCCACGCACACCCAGCTCCACCAGCAGGACCGTGGATGCCGTCCCCAAGCACACCGCCCACTGCCCCGCATCGAGCGGCACCGTACCGAACACGCTGCGCGCCCACGGCAGATGGACGGCGACGACCTGCACCGCCAGCACCCCGGCCAGGCACAGCCACAGCGTCCGGTTGCGGAACTGGTGGCGGCCGAGCAGAGGTCCGTCGTCGGCGCGGGCGTTGAGGGCGTTGAACAGCTGGAACAGGACGAACGTCGTGAACGCCATGGTCAGCGCGGTGTCCGTGTCGACCTGTTCGCGGGCGATGGCCAGCAGTACCACCGTGCCCAGCGCCATGACCGCGCCGGCCCGGGTGATGGCCAGCAGGCGGCGGGCGTCCAGGATCCGCTCCGCCGGGTCGCGCGGCGGATGGCGCATCACGTCGTCGCGGGCGGGGTCGACGGCCAGCGCCATGGCGGGCGGGCCGTCCATGATGATGTTGACCCACAGCAGCTGGGCCGCCGTCAGGGGGGCGGGCAGGCCCGCGAGGGTGGCGCCCAGCAGGGTCAGGATGGCGCCGACATTGGTGGCCAGCTGGAAGCGGACGAATTTGACGATGTTGGCGTAGATCGCCCGTCCCTCGCGCACGGCCCGCACGATCGTGGAGAAGTCGTCGTCGGTGAGGACCACGTCGGCGGCCTCCTTGGCCACGTCCGTGCCGGTGCGCCCCATCGCCACGCCGATGTGGGCGGCCCGCAGCGCCGCCGCGTCGTTCACGCCGTCGCCGGTCATGGCGACGATGTGGCCACGGCTGGACAGGGCTCGCACGATCAGCACCTTGTGCTCCGGGGCGACCCGCGCGAACACGCCGATGTCGTCGATGCGCGCGGCGAGTTCGTCCTCCGACATCCGGTCCAGCTCGGCACCGGTCACCACCTCTCCGTCCATGTCGAGCTCACGGGCGATGGCCGTGGCGGTGGCGGCGTGGTCACCGGTGATCATCTTCACCGCGACGCCCGCCGAGCGGCACAGCGCCATCGCGTCCCGTGCCTGGGGACGCGGCGGATCGGCGATCCCGGCGATGGAGACGAGGGTGAGCCCCGGCAGCACGGAGGGGTCCGGCGTGCCGTCCACCAGGGCGGTGGCGGCGCCGAGGACGCGCAGTCCCGCTCCGCCGAGCCGTGCGCACACGGCTTCGATCTCGCCCCGCTGCCCGTCGTCCAGGGTGCGCACGCCGTCGTCCGTCCGTACGTCGGTGCACAGGCCCAGCAGGACGTCCACCGCTCCCTTGACGTGGACGCATGTGCGGCCGTCGGATTCGGTGTGGAAAGTGGCCATGTACTTGGTGACCGCGTCGAAGGGCAGCTCGCCGGTGCGCGGCAGCTCGGCCCGCAGCCCGTCGGCATCGACGCCGGTCTTGGCTGCCAGGACGACCAGTGCGGCCTCTGTGGGATCGCCCACGAAGCCTTCGTCGGTCAGGTGAGCGTCGTTGCAGAGGGCGAACGGCAGGACCGCGGACAGGAGTCGGTCGGCCCGTCCCTCGGCGCCGCGCACGGTGCCCTGGGTGCCGTAGCCCTCGCCGGTCACCTCGTAGAGCCTTCCGCCAACCCAAAGGGCCCGTACGGTCATCTCGTTGAGTGTCAGGGTGCCGGTCTTGTCGCTGCACACGACGGTCGCCGAGCCGAGGGACTCCACCGAGGCCAGGCGTTTGACGATGGCGCCACGCCGGGCCATGCGGTACACGCCGAGCGCGAGCGTCAGGGCCAGAACGGCGGGCAGCCCTTCAGGGATCGCGGCGACGGCGAGAGCCACGGCCCGCAGGGCGATGTCCGCCAGTCCCTCGCCGCGGATCAGGGCGACGAGCGCGTAGGCGACGACCGCGACGCCGCTCAGCAGCGCGAGCCGGCGGCCGAGGCTGTCCAGTTGGATCTGGAGCGGGCTGGCCGGTTCGGCGCCGGTGCGCAACGCCTCGGCGATCGCGCCGAGTTCGGTCCGCATACCGGTGGCCGTGACGATCATCTCGGCACGGCCCCGGGTCACCGCGGTGTTCATGAACAGCATGCTGCTGCGCTCGGCGAGCGGCACCGGGCCGGTGGCCGTGGCCTCGACGGCCGTGGTGCTCTTGGTGACCGGCTGTGACTCTCCGGTCAGGGCCGCCTCGGCGACCTCCACCGACTCCGCGACAGTGAGCCGCCCGTCGGCGGGGACGCGGTCGCCGGCCTCCAGCAGGACGATGTCGCCGGGTACGAGGGTATGGGCCTCGACCACCCGTTCCGCGCCGTCGCGGCGGACGCGGGCGGTGGGTACGAGCATCCGGCGCAGCGCCTCCAGGCTGCGCTCGGCGCGCCGCTCCTGGAGATAGCCCAGTACGGCGTTGATCTGCAGGACGACGGTGATCACCACGGCGTCCTTGATGTCGCCGATGGCCCCGGCCACCACGGCGGCGATCAGCAGGATGCCGATCAGCCAGTTGCGGAACTGATCCAGGAACTTGAGCCATTCGGGCCGCCGGGCCGGTTCGGCCAGTCGATTCGGTCCGAAGGCCGTGGCGCGCTCGTCGGTCTCGCGCGTGCTCAGACCCGCCGCCGGGTCGACACCGAGACGGACCGCCACCTGCCCGGGGGCCAGCCGATGGACGTCCGCCCCCGCGACCGGATCCGGCGCGATCTGTGCTGTCGGTTGCCCACCCACGGTCACACCTCGCCCGTCCGGACGACGGCGACCGGGCAGTGCGCGTGGTGCAGCAGGGCCTGGCTGACCGAGCCCAGCAGCAGCCCCGCAAACCCGCCCCGCCCGCGCGCCCCGACCACGACGAGCCCGGCCTCGGCGCTGGCCTCGATGAGAGTGTGGCGGATCCGGCCGCGCACCAGCCTGCGGTCCACGGAGACGTCCGGGTACTTCTCCCCCAGCCCGTCCAGCGCCTCGGTCAGCACCCGCTGCTCCTCGTCGCGCAACCGGTCCTCGTCGTACGTCACGACGGGCGGGTCGGCCGGACTGTCGTAGGCCCGCTCGGTCCGGGTGTTCCAGGCGTGCAGTGCGATCAGGTCCGTGCCGTGCAGGGAGGCCTGCGCGAAGGCGAACTCGACGGCTCCGCGAGCGGCGGGCGAGCCGTCGGCGGCGAGCAGGACCGGCCCGCCCGGATTCGGCCTGCCGCGCACCACCAGCACCGGGCAGGCGGCGTGGGCGGCCAGATGACCTGCGGTGGAGCCGAGCAGCAGGCTGCCGAACCGGCTCAGGCCCCGGCTGCCGACCACGACCAGGGACGCCGTGCACGACTCGATCTCCAGCACTGTCACCGGTTCGCCGACTACGACCTCGCGCATGATCTCGATCCCGGGCGCCGCCTCGTGGGCGCGCCGCTCGGCCTTGACGAGCGTGCCGTCGATCAGCTCGCGCAGTCCGGCGCCGCTCGGTTCCCAGGGCTTTCCGGGCGGCACGTGCGCGGCCGGCCAGCCGAAGGCGTGCACCAGCCGGAGCCCCACCCCCCGCAGCCCGGCCTCGCGTGCCGCGACCTCCACGGCCGCCATACTCGACGGCGAGCCGTCCACCCCCACCACAACCGGCCCGTTCATCGCGCTCCCCTTTCCGGTCAAGATCCGCGGACTCCGTACGGCTTGCCTGTGCCAGGCCCTCAGGCTCCGTACGACGGGGCGAGGGCAGCACCGTGCGGCCGGGCCGTCGGCCCGGCGATCTCGGGCCGGACTGCCGTCGCCCGCCCTCGTCCTCCCAGATTCGCCCTGCCGGTCGGCTCCCGCACAGGGCCGTACGGCCCGGGAACGCCCCCATCCGGCCCTCGCCCCGGTGATGGCCGGACTCCCACCCTGGAAACGGAGAGGGAGTACACGCGCGGCGGTGTGGAACAGGCTGCCGCGCCGATACCGGAGGTGCGTCATGACCGGACCTGTCGTCGTCGGACTCGACGGTTCGCCCGCGAGCGAAACGGCCGCGTGGTGGGCCGCCCGCGAGGCCTCGGACCGCCATCTGCCCTTGGTTCTGCTCCACTCCTGGACCACCCAGCCCTTGGACGTGCCGATCGCCCAAGAGGCGCACAACAAGCAGCGCTACGGCCGGGAGATCCTTGAGCGGGCCTCTGCCGAACTGCTGCATCGCCACGGTGACCTGGACCTGACCACGGAACTGGTGTCGGCTCCTGCCGCGGACGCCCTCCTGGAGCGCGGCGAGAGCGCGTCGATGCTCGTGCTCGGCTCTCGCGGGCACGGCTCCGTGGCGAGCTTCCTGCTAGGCACCATCAGCCTGCACGTGCTGGGTCTGACGCCCTGTCCGGCCGTCGCAGTGCGGGCAGGCGATCCGGCCGTCGAGGCCGGCTGGGGTCACCCCGCGGCAGCGGACCGGGACGAGGTCGTGGTCGGGGTACAGGAGCCGGGAGCGGCGGCCGGCCCGCTGCTGGAGTTCGCGTTCACGGCGGCCGCGGCGCGCGGCGCGCGGCTGCGAGCTGTGCGGGCGCTGCCCCTCACCTCGCTGGTCACCCGGCGCGACGACGACTTCGAGGCCGAGGAGCGCGTGCGGCTGGCCGAGGCACTGGCGCCGTGGCGGGAGAAGTTCCCCGACGTCCCCGTCACCAAGCACGTGGCGACGGGCCCCGCCACGCAGGTGTTGCTGACCGCGTCCGCCCGCGGCTGCCTCACCGTCGTGGGGCGCAGGCGCCATCCGTCGTACGTGACCTGGAAGCTTGGGCCGGTCGCCCATGCGGCCCTGCACCACGTGCCGTGCCCCGTCGCTGTCGTTCCGCACGACTGAGCCGCCCGGGCCGAGGACCGTCATGAACCGTTTCCGTCCTCAGATGCCGTCGCACCGGCTGCTGACGGCCCTCTCCCGTATGCCGCCGCTCGAATCGCTCCTGCTGGCCGACACCGTCGTAGCCCTGACCGTGGGCGGTGTCTTCTGGCTCGCGGGGGCAGGCGGCCTCGCCGACCTGTGCTGGGCCCTGGGGACGGTCGTCGCCGTCGGGCCCGCGGTCGGCTGGGTGCTGGGCGCATTGCGCCGCGGCCAAGCGGGCGTGGACCTGATCGCGGTCCTGGCGCTGGGCGGCACCCTTGCCGTGGGCGAGTACCTGGCCGGATCCCTGATCGCGCTGATGCTCGCCACCGGGCGGGCACTGGAGGCGTCCGCGCGGCAGCGGGCCTCGCGCGATCTGCGCGCCCTGCTGGAGCACGCGCCCCGCACCGCCCGGCGCCGCACCGGCACCGACGTGCGTACGGTGCCCCTGGCCGAAGTCGCCGTCGGTGACCTGCTCGTCGTCGGGCCCGGGGAGGTCGTCCCCGTCGACGGGAGCGTGGCCGGTGACCCGGCCGAGCTCGACGAGTCGGTGCTCACCGGGGAACCGCTGGCCGTGCGGCACACACCGGGCGAGTCGGTGCGCAGCGGTGCGGTCAACGCAGGCGGCGCCTTCGAACTGCGCGCCACCGCGACCGCGCAGGACAGCACGTACGCCGGGATCGTACGGCTGGCCCGGCAGGCCTCCGCCGAGTCGGCGCCCGTGGTGCGGCTGGCCGACCGGTACGCGGCCTGGTTCCTGCCGCTCACCGTGGCCGCGGCGGGGATGACTTGGCTCATCAGCGGTTCCGCCGTGCGCGCGGTGGCGGTTCTGGTGGTCGCCACGCCCTGCCCGCTGCTGCTGGCGGCACCGGTGGCCGTGGTCTCCGGCCTGTCCCGGGCCTCACGCCTGGGCGTGGTGGTCCGGGACGGCGGAGCGCTGGAGAACCTCGGCCGGGCCCGCACGCTGCTGCTGGACAAGACCGGGACCCTGACCGGCGGCCATCCCCGGGTGCTCGACGTGATCGCCGCCCACGGCTGGCAGCCGTCGCAGGTGCTGCGGCTGGCCGCCTCGCTCGACCAGTACTCGCCGCACGTCCTCGCGCGGGCCCTTGTCGACGCGGCCCGTGAGCGGGGGCTGCGGTTGTCCGTGCCCGCGGACGTGTCCGAGGAGCCCGGCCGCGGTGCGCGGGGCACCATCGCGGGGCGCCGCATGGGCGTAGGCGGCCTCGACGCCGGCACGGAGAAGCCCGCCTGGGCCCGCTCGGCGGACAACCGCGCCGTCCTCGACGGGGCGACCGTCGTCTGGCTCATCGTGGACAGCCGCCCGGTCGGCGCCGTCCTGCTGCGCGATCCGCTGCGCCACGACGCGCCACGCACGCTGCGCCGGCTGCGCGCGGCCGGCATCGAACGGCTGGTCATGCTCACCGGCGACCGGCCCGAACCCGCCCGCGAGGTCGGCGCCGTGCTCGGACTCGACGACGTGCGGGCGGGCCTCTCCCCCGCCGACAAGGTCACCGCGGTGCGCGCCGAACGCGACCGCGCGGTCACCGTGATGGTGGGCGACGGCGTGAACGACGCTCCCGCCCTCGCCGCCGCCGACGTCGGTGTGGCGATGGGCGCGCGCGGCTCCACCGCGTCCTCCGAGGCCGCGGACATCGTGCTCACCACCGACCGGGTGGACCGCCTGGCCGACGCGGTCGGCATCGCCGTACGGTCCCGGCGCATCGCCGTGCAGAGCGCGCTCGGCGGCATGGTGATGTCGCTGATCGCGATGGCCGCGGCCGCCCTCGGTCTGCTCCCGCCCGCCGTCGGCGCTCTGCTGCAGGAGGGCATCGACGTCGCGGTGATCCTCAACGCTCTGCGCGCACTGGGCGACGACCGCAGGGCACGCCCGGCGCTCCAGCCGTCCACGGAGGCCCTCATCCACCGCTTCGCGGCGGAGCACGACGACCTGCAGGACGTCCTGGAGGCCGTGCGCTCCGCCGCCGACCGCCTGTCGGACAGCCCTGGGCCCGAGGCCCTCGCAGTCGTGCGGGAGGTGCACCGGCTGCTCACCGAGCGCCTGCTGCCGCACGAGTACGCCGAGGAGCACCAGCTCTACCCGGCCCTCGCCCCCACGCTCGGCGGTCCCGAAGCCACGGCCACGATGAGCCGCGCCCACGTCGAAATCGACCGCCTCGCCCACCGCATCGCCATGCACCTCACTCTGGTCGGCCCCGACGGGAACCTGGCCCCGGAGCAGCTCGATGACCTGCGTGCCTGCCTCTACGGGCTGCACACGGTGCTGCGACTGCACTTCACGCAAGAAGAAGAGAACTACTTCTCCCTCGCACCATGAGGTGACGCCGATGACGAACGTGCTCGAATGCGCCCACCTGGTCCGCCGGTTCGGCGAGCGTACCGCTGTCGACGACGTGAGCCTGCACATCGCCCCGGGCGAGACGTACGGCCTGCTCGGGCCGAACGGGGCGGGCAAGACGACGACGATCAGGATGGTGTGCGGGCTGCTGCGCCCCGACGCCGGGACCGTGCACGTGGCGGGCCGGCCGGTGAACACCGCCGCCGGGCCGGCCAAGCAGCTCATCGGCTTCGTCCCGCAGGATGTGGCTCTCTATCCCGACCTGAGCGTCCGCGAGAACCTCCGCTTCTTCGGCCGCCTCTACCGGCTGCCGCGCCGCCAGTTGGAGCGCCGGGTCGACGAAGTACTCGAACTCATCGACCTCGGCGGCCGGGCACGCGACCGCGTCGACTCCCTGTCGGGTGGGATGCGCCGACGTCTCAACATCGGCGCGGGACTGGTGCATTCGCCGACGCTGCTGGTGCTGGACGAGCCGACCGTCGGTGTCGACCCGCAGAGCCGGCACGCCATCCTGGAGAGCGTCACCCGGTTCGGCGAGGAGGGCATGGCCGTCCTCTACACGACCCACTACATGGAGGAGGCCGAGCGGCTCTGCAACCGGGTCGGCATCATCGACCGGGGCCGCCTCGTCGCCGAGGGAACCCCGCGCGAGCTGGTGGCCCTGGTGGCCGAGCGGGACCGGGTGCGGCTGGCCGCCGTCGGCAACCTCACGGCCTACGCGGACGCGTGCCGCCGCCTCGCCCGGGTCGAGGGCGCGGCGCGCGGCGGTGACGACGGCAACGTGGTCGAACTCGTCGTCAAGGACGCCCGCAGCCTGCTGCCCGAGCTGCTCGACCTCGCTCACGAACTGGACGTCGTCATCCGCAGCGTGGAGATCGACGAGCCCGACCTGGAGGCGGTCTTCCTCCACCTGACCGGCACCGCGCTGAGGGAGTGAGCCGCCGTGCGTGTCGTACTCGCCATCGCGGCCAAGGACCTCAGGCAACGGCTGCGCGACCGGTCTGCCTGGGTGATCGTGTTCCTCGCGCCGGTGCTGATCTCCGCGCTGATGGCCATGGCGTTCAACAACAACGACGAGTTCCGTGCGAACCTCGGTGTCGTCGACCTGGACCGGGGTCCGGCCGCCACCGGTCTCACCCAGGTACTCGACAGCCCGGAGCTCGAAGGCACGGTCCACGTGCGATCGTACGACGCCGAGGCCGCGGCACGGCGGGCGGTGGACGCGGGTGACGTGCACGCCGCGATCGTCGTTCCCGCCGGGTTCACCGAGTCGCTGCACGGCGGCGGGGCCGAGCCGGTGCGGGTCCTGGACAGCGTTGACTACGGCCTGCAGGCCCAGCTCGCCCGGGCGATCACCGAGTCGTACGTCGCCCAGGTCAACGCCGACCGGCTGTCGGTCGCCACGGCCGTGGCCACGGGGGTCCCCGAGACGGGCATACCCGAACTCGCCGCCAAGGCGGCCCTGTTGCGGCTGCCGGAGGAGGTCCGGGCGCAGGGGCTGCCCGACGACCCGCTGAAGGTGATCAGCTACTTCGGGCCCAGCATGGGCATGTTCTTCGTGCTGTTCACGGTCGGCTTCGGGGCGCGCGGCTACTTCATCGAGCAGCAGCAGGGCACGCTCGACCGGATCGCCGCCGCACCCGTCGGACGGGGCTCACTCCTGCTCGGCAAGTCGCTGTCGACGTTCGTCTACAGCCTGGCCGGGCTCGCCACCGTGACCGTCGTGTCCTGGCTCGCCTTCGACGCCAGCTGGGCCGACCCGGTCGGGGTAGCGGCGCTCAGCGTGGCGATGGCGGTGTGCGTGGTGTGCCTCACCGCGCTTGTCATCTCCCTGGTGCGGACCGAGCAACAGGCCCAGGGACTCGCCTCGATCCTGGTCTTCGCGCTCGTCCTGCTCGGCGGCAACTTCGTCTTCGCCTCCGGCACCACACCGGCGATCCGCACCCTCGCCCTGTTCACGCCCAACGGCTGGGCCCTGCGCGGCTTCACCGACCTGGGCACCGGGGTGCGCGGCTGGGACGCCGTCGGTGCCCCGTTGCTCGGCATCGCCGCGTTCTCGTTGGTCGTGGTCGCGGTGACCGCACTGCTCCTTCGGCTGAGGAGGACACCATGACCGCGCTCGCGGTGACCAGCGCGACCCTCGCGCGCGTGCTGCGCGACCGCACGGCGCTGTTCTTCATGGTGCTGCTGCCGGTCGCCATCATCGTCGTCATCGGGGTTACCGTCAGCGGCTTCGACCAGTTCCGCATCGGACTCGTCCCGGCCGCCCGAAACGGGCCGGTGGCAGGGGAGTTGACTTCGGAACTCCAGGAGGCACCCGGGCTGCGGGCCCGTACATACGACACCGCGGCCGACGCGCGCACGGCGCTGCGGCGCGCCGAGCTGGACGCCGTGGTCGTGGTGCCGAACAGCCTCGATGCGGACGTTCGGGCCGGGCGGTCCGTGACCGTGCCGGTGCTGGTGGAGCCCTCCGGCAGCGCCGGGCACGGGGCCGTGTCCTCGGTGTCGGCCGTCGTGGCCGAGCATGCGGCACGTCTGCAGGCCGCCCGGTTCGCCAGTGACGAGACAGACGGCTCCTTCGATGACGCCCTCGCGCTCGCCCGCACCGCCGAACGGGCCGCGTCCCCCATCGTCGTCCGCAGCGAAACCGTCAACGGCCAGAGCGACTTCCTGCCGCTCGGCTACAGCTACAGCACACCGACCATGCTGGTGCTGTTCGTGTTCATCAACGCCCTGGCGGGCGGCGCGGCCATCGTGCAGACACGCCGGACCGGGGTGTACGCCCGCGCGCTCGCGGCACCGGTCGCCGCCCGCACCCTGGTGTTCGGTGAGACGGTCGCCTATTTGCTGCTGGCGGCCCTGCAGTCCCTGCTGATCGTCGGCATCGGGGCGCTGGCCTTCGACGTGAAGTGGGGCGATCCGCTCGCCGCCGGCGCGCTGGTCACCGTGTGGGCGCTGGTGGGCACCGGCGCCGGTGTGCTGGCCGGGGCCCTGTTCCGCACACCGGAGCAGGTGCACGCGATCGGCCCCGCCCTCGGCATCGGGATGGGCATGCTGGGCGGCTGCATGTGGCCGCTGGCCGTGGTTCCCGACTGGCTGCGCAGCGCCGGGCACGCGGTGCCGCACGCCTGGGCCGTCGACGCGTGGACGACGCTGCTGTCGCGGGACGGTGACCTGGCCGCGATCCTGCGCGACCTGGGCGTCCTCGCCGCCTTCGCCACCGCGCTGCTCACCCTCGCGTCCCTGGCGCTGCGGCACCGGCTGACGACCAGCGCCGGAGCGTAGCCGCCGGCCGTCGCCGATCGGCCCTCACGTGGGGCCGATCGGCCCCCGTTCACGGCAACCCATCTGCGCTGTACTGGAGTTGGGGGATAGCACGTTCCTCCTTCGTGAAAGGAGTCAAGGCATGGCTACGTCACGCACGTTCCGTCGTGCCGCGCTCGTCGGCGCGGTGGCGGCTCTCGGAGCCTCGGTGCCGACGGCCGCGAGCGGCGGCGTCCGGGAGGACACTCCGGCCACCGTCACCACCGCCCCGGCCCGCAGCGGGAGCCCGACGAGCACGGTCGACCGGGTCGCCGACTTCTACGCCGCCTACATCGACGTCCTGTTCGACTCCGGGCGCGGCCGGCTGGCCGACTCCCTGCGCGGTCACTACCTCACCGAGCAGCTGCGCAGCAGCCTGGCTCGCTGGGAGGCCGACCATCACAGGGACGGCGTGCTGCGCGCCAAGGGCGTGCCGATCGCCTGGAAGGTGGTCTACAACGACAGCGGGATGGGGCACTGCTGGACCCGGGTCACGCTCACCTGGCAGGACGCCGGGAACCGGGTGCACCGCACGCAGTTGATGGTGCAGTCCGACCTCGCGACGCGGCTCATCTCGGGCATCAAGTCCGCCTGACAGCCGAGGCGGCCCACTCGACGGCCTCAGGTGTCGTGGTCGAAGGGCAGGCCGCCGGCCGCCCCGGGTGATGGTCAGTCCGGGAGCTCCAGCCGAGCCGTCTGCCCGGGTTCGACGCTGACCGCGCGGCCCGGCAGCCGTACGTCGATCGCGGACGCGTCCGAGGACGGGACCGCGATCTCCAGGTTCCCGCGCTCCAGGCGCAGGCGTACGCCCCAGTGCCCCTGGTAGCGCAGAGCGAAGCCGTACGAGGACAGTTCGGGCAGCGGCACGGGGTCCAGCCACAGGGCGCCGCCCCGGGTCTCCAGGCCGGTCAGCCCGCGCTGGACCAGGTCGAGGGTGCCGGCCATGGCGCCCAGGTGGATGCCCTCGCCGGTGGTGCCGCCCTGGACGTCGGCGATGTCGCCCTGGAGGGCCTCCTGGCAGAACTTCCACGCCTCACTGCGTCGGTGCCGGGCCAGCACCCAGCCGTGGACCAGGCCGCTGAGGGTGGAGCCGTGGCTGGTGCGGTGCATGTAGTAGTCGACGGTGCGCCGCCAGGTGTCCTCGTCCAGCCGCACCCCCAACCGGCGGAACAGGCCCTGCAGTTCGGCCGGTGCGAAGAGGTAGCCGAGCATCAGCACGTCGGCCTGTTTGGAGGCCTTGTAGCGGTTGACGGTGTCGCCCTCCGCCTCCAGGATCCGGTCCAGGCGACGAATATCGCCGTAGCGCTGCCGGTACTCCTCCCACGGGAGCTCGGCGAGCTCGGCGTAGCCCGCGAACTGGCTGATGACGCCGCTGTGGAAGGGGACGTGGAGGGTGCGGGACACGTCCTCCCACTGTTCGAGTTCGCCCCCGTCGAGTCCATTGCGCTCGACGAGTTCGCGCCGGCGGGGCTCGGGCAGGGTGTCCAGCAGCTCCAGGGTGCGGGTGAGCACCCAGGCGGCTGTGACGTTGGTGTACGCGTTGTCGTCGAGGCCGGGCGCCTCGGCACCCGGGTAGGACTCGTGGTACTCGTCGGGGCCGACCACGCCCTTGATGCGGTGCCGTCCGAGGCTCTCGTCGTAGACGGCCTTGTCCGCCCAGAAGCGGGCGATCTGCAGCAGCATCTCGGCGCCCTTGGTGTGCAGGAACTCCGCGTCGCCGCTCGCCTCGCAGTACTGCCATACGTTGTAGGCGATCGCGGACCCGACGTGGTATTGGAGATGGGAGTGGTCGGGCAGCCAGCGCCCCGAGCGCGGGTTGAGATGGAGCTGCTGGGTCTCCTCGCGCCCGTCGCTGCCGCTCTGCCACGGGTAGAGGGCACCCCGGCGGCCCGCTGCCAGGGCGGTGCTGCGGGCCTGTTCGAGGCGGCGGTGGCGGTAGCGCAAGAGGGCGCGGGAGACCTCGGGGAAGTGCAGGTTGAGGAAGGGCAGGACGAACAGCTCGTCCCAGAAGACGTGCCCGCGGTAGGCCTCGCCGTGCAGCCCCCGGGCGGGTACGCCGACGTCGAGGTCGGCGGTGTGCGGCGAGAGCGTCTGGAGCACATGGAAGAGGTGCAGCCGCAGGATGCGGCCGGATTCGCCGCCCACGTCGAGTTCGGCACGGCGCCAGAGCTGGTCCCAGGCCGTGAGGTGGGTTTCGAGCAGGTCGTCGAAGCCGGGTGCCCGGCTGACCCGGTCGACGGCGGCGTGCAGCGGGTCACTGATGGCAGGGTCGCGGGAGGTGTGCAGGGCGACGACCTTGTCGACGGTCGCCGTACGGCCCTCCACCAGGTCCAGACAGGTGTGCTGGGTGGTACGGGGGCTCTTGTTCCGGATCGTGACGGGCGGGTCGGCGGTCAACCGGGCGGCCATGCCGATCCGGATGTCCGAGGTGCGGGTACGGCAGCGCAGCCAGACCGTGTCCGGGGCGGCAGTGCCCGCGTGCACATGGGTGAGGTGGCGGCCGTCCAGGTCGCGGTAGCGCGGGACCCCGCCGTTGGTGACACCGCCGTCGAGCAGCGCCTCGACCTCGAGTTCGCCGGAGAACCCCTCGGCCGTGAACTCGGTGCGCAGCGCCGCCAGATGCGGGTCGGCCATGTGGACGATCCGCTGCTGGCGCACCGACAGCACCCTTTCCTCGCCGAGGTCGTAGCGGGTGCGCCGTTCGAGCATGCCCGAGGCCAGGTGCAGGTCCAGGCGGTGCGTGAGCACCGGGGCGGTGTCGGGGGTGAGCCACTGGCCGTCGCGCAGGCGGAAGCGCAGCGGCAGCCAGTTCGGGACGTTGACCATGTCCTCGTTCTCGACCCGGCGGCCCGCGACGTCCGAGGTGAGCCGGTTGTAGATGCCCGCGATGTAGGTGCCCGGGTAGTGGATCTCGTCGGCAGCGCACTCCGGCAGCGCGCCCCGGGTGGCGAAGTAGCCGTTGCCCAGGGTGCACAGGGATTCCCTCAGGCACTGGTCCGCGGGCTCGTAGCCCTCGTACTCCCAGGTCCAATCGGTCACTTCGACACTCCTCGTGCCAGCAGTTCCGCCAGATCCCCTACGACGATGTCGGCGCCGTGCCGCCGCAGCCTCTCCCCCGAGCCCTCGGCGGCGGCCCGGTCCACGCCGACGACGAGGGCGAACCCGCCGCTGCGCCCGGCCTCCACTCCGGCCAGGGCGTCCTCCACGACAGCGGCGCGGCCGGCCGGGACGCCGAGCCGGTCGACCGCCGTGAGGAACAGGTCGGGCCGCGGCTTGCCCGGCAGGTTCAGCCGGGCGGCCTCGCCTCCGTCCACGAGGACGTCGAAGAGGTCCCGCACTCCGGCCCTGGTGAGCAGTTCCCCGGCATGCCGGGACGCCGAGGCCGCCGCGACGGGTACCCCCGCCCGGCGCAGGGCACGCACCAGTCGCACCGTTCCCGGGTAGGCGTCCACGCCGTGCGTGCGCAGCCGCTCGGTGAACAGCCGCTCCTTGTCGGCGGCGACCTCCCGGACCGTCTCGTCCGACGTCTCGATGCCGCGCGAGACGAGGAAGGCGGCGGCACCGTCGAGGCGGGATTTGCCGTCCACGAACCTGAGGTAGTCGTCCCTGGCGTCGAACGGGCGCCGCTGGACGGGGTCCGCGGGCGGATGGGCGCGCAAGAAGGCGTCGAACGCCGTCTTCCACGCTGCCGCATGCACCCGGGCCGAGTCGGTGATCACGCCGTCGGTGTCGAAGACGACGGCCCGGATGTCACGTAGGACGGGTGCGAGTGCGTCCGAGGGAGTCGTCGGGGTGAGGGGGCGCTTCATGGTCGCTCCGTTTGCGGTACGACGGCTACGGGGCAGGGGGCGTGGTGCAGCAGCGTGTGCCCCACCCGGCCCAGCTGAAGCCCGAAGTGGCCGGACCTGCGCCGCGCTCCGATGACGACGAGGTCGGCGGCCGCCGACCGGCGCAGGAGCACCCGGTGGGCCGGCCCCTCCACCGTGTCGCGACGCACCGGCACGCGGGGGTGGTCCGCCATCGGGTCGTGGAGTACGGCGTCGAGCAGGGCGGACGCCCGTTCCTTCTGGTGGCGGGCCGGGTCGCCGGTGCTCAGGTGGTGGTCGACCGACTCGTGGGCGGGAACACGCCAGGCCCGCACGACATCGAGCGGGCACCGGCGTACCTCCGCCTCGCGGAAGGCGAATCGCATCGCCTCACCGGCGATCGAGGGGTCGGCCGCGCCGAGCAGGATCCGCTCGTGGGTGCCTGCCAGGCCGGCCTTGTCGCCGCGGACCACGATCACCGGTCCGTGGGCGCGAGCCGCCACGGCCAGGCCGACCGATCCCAGGAGCAGACCGGCGAACGCACCGCGGCCGCGTGATCCGGTCACCACGGCGAAGGCGTGATGGGCTTCGCTCAGGAGTGCGTTCGCCGCTTCGTCGGGGACCACGTCGGCCGAGACCTTCACCTCGGGGTTGCGTCGATGGGCGCGTTCGGCCGCGGTGCCGACGATGTTCTCCGCCATGACTCGCTCGGACGGGCGTTCCGCTCCGCCGGAGGGCACATTGCCCTCGTACCGCTCCCACAGGGACGCGTACACCAGGCGCAGCGGCAGACCGTGCCGGGCCGCCTCGTCCACGGCCCAGTCGACCGCGCTGAGACTCGGCTCCGATCCGTCGACGCCCACGACCAGGGGCACCTCCATCGCGCCCACCGCCTTTCGTCGGGCCGCACAGGGATGCGGCGCGGGTCCCACTCCACCCTCGCGCTCCGGCCTTCGGGGCAGCAGGGGTTGGTCGGCCCCACCCGGGGCCGTTGGGCCCAAGCATGGGTGTGCCGGAGGGAGCACCGGTGCGGGAGAGCCGCCCGACTGCCCCGCACACCGGCGGCGGGGAGGGCCGATCGGCCCGGCGGTCTGCCCGAGCAGCCCCTGGGACGGCCTGCGCGTGGCGTGAACGCTGAAGGTGAACGCCCGGAGTTCGTCAGGACCGAGATCCACCGAGCGTCGGACCCGGCATGTCCGACGCCCAGGAGAGCGGGAGGTCGTCATCGAGAAGCACTTCATCGGCGACAACGACGATCACCGGCGCTACCGCTCGTGATCACCACCGCGCCTGGAAGGGACCGACCATGGCCACGGAAGCACTGCATCCTGTCCACCCCGCCCGGCTGACCGCGACCCTCGACCCGCAGCTGTCGCGTTGGCTCTGGCTGGTGAAGTGGCTGCTCGCCCTGCCCCACTTCGTCGTCCTCGCCTTCCTGTGGGTGGCGTTCGTCGTCGTCAGCGTGGTGGCGTTCTTCGCTGTCCTGTTCACCGGGCGTTATCCGCGAGCGTTGTTCGACTTCAACGCGGGCGTGCTGCGCTGGAGCTGGCGCGTCGCGTACTACGCGTACGGGGCCCTCGGCACCGACCGCTATCCGCCGTTCACGCTCGCCGACGTGCCCGACTACCCGACTCACTGGGACGTGGCGTACCCCGAGCAGTTGTCCCGGGGCCTGGTCCTGGTGAAGTGGTGGCTGCTGGCGATCCCCCACTACCTGGTACTGGGGTTCTTCCTCGGCGGCGCCCGATTGGTCTGGTTCTCGGGCGGGCTCATCGGGTTGCTCGCCTTGTTCGCCGGCGTCTCCCTGGCCGCCACCGCCCGCTACCCGCGCGGCATCTTCGATCTGGTCATCGGCCTCAACCGGTGGGCCCTGCGGGTGGCCGCCTACGCGGCCCTCCTCACCGACGTGTACCCGCCGTTCCGGCTCGACCTCGGTGGCGACGAACCGGAGTGACTGCCATGATCACCGCGCTGGTCTCGACGTTCCTGTTCGTGCACGGGCTGATCCATCTGGCCGTCTGGCTGCCGCACGACACCACCGAGCAGCCGTTCAACCTCCGGTACTCGTGGGCGCTCGCCTCGGCGGGGCTGCCACAGGAACGGGTCATGAGCCGGGCGGCCATCGCCCTCGCTTCCGTCACCGCCATGCTGTACGTCATCGCAGGCGCGGCCACCGCGGCGCAGAGCAGCGGCTGGACGGCCGCGGCGGTGCTCGCCGCCTCCGTGGGCCTGGTGCTGAAGTCCCTGTGGTTCAACCCCTGGCTGTCGCTCGGCGTGGTCCTCGACGCGGGCGTGGTCGCCGCCGTGGCGACGAGCTGGCCGGGGTCGCTGTACTGAGCCCGCCTGAGCCGGCCCTCGGCAAGGGCCCGTTGGGCACCGGCCCGGAGCCGCTCGGCTCACGCATCGCCCGCCCGGTTCGGGAGAGGGTGGCAGTAGAGACCAGCCGGGGAGGCAGCCATGACCGAACACGCCGACGGAATCGTGGTGGGCGTCGACGGATCCGAAGCATCCGTGGCCGCGCTGCGCTGGGCGGCGGAGCAGGCACGGGCCCTCGGCACGCCGGTCGTCGCCGTGCACGCCTGGGAACCGTGCACGGCCGGGTTCGCGCCGTACGCGCCGACGTCGGCCCGTCCGACGGTCGCGGAGCAGCGCGAGCGGGCCGCCGAGGTGCTCGCCTCGGCCGTACGTCACGCCTTCGGCCCTCGCATCGGCCCCGACCTGCGTGCCGTGGTGGCGCAGGGGCCGCCCTCACGGGTGCTCCTGCGGTACGCGCGCGGCGCTCTGCTCCTGGCCCTCGGGCGCAGGGCCCACGGGCAGTGGGAGCTCCCGGCCGTCGGCACGGTCGGCCGCGAGTGTCTGCGGCACGCCACGGTCCCCGTGGTCACGGTGCCCGCCCCCGACCGCCAGGCGGCGCGGCTCAGGTCGGTCGGCACCCCTCCCGACGTACGAACCGGAGCCGCGTGACGGGGTGGCGCGGCTCGGGCGGGCCGCCCGGTGTCCGGCACGGGCGGCCCGGCGGGACTGCCCCGGATGAGGTGAGCGCCATGCGTGTCCTGGTGGGTTACGCGACCGCGCACGGCTCGACCCGTGGTGTCGCCGAGCGGCTGGCGGCCGGCCTCGGCCACGCCGGGCTGCGGACCGACGCGCGGCCCATGGATGTCGTCGACGACGCCGACGCGTACGGCGCGTTCGTCCTCGGCAGCGCCGTGCACAACCAGAGCTGGCTCGACCCCGCCAAGGCGTTCCTGCGCGACAACCTGGAGCTGCTGGACCCTCGCCCCGTGTGGCTCTTCAGCGTCGGAATGCCGGGAGCGCTGCGTGGGCCGTGGAAGCGACTTGGGCCGATGGAGGCCCCGGTGATCGTCCAGGGCCTGCCCGCGGAGCTGTCGTACCGAGGTCATCGGCTCTTCTCCGGCGTCATCCGCGCTTCCCAGCTGCCGCTCGGCGGACGGATCCGGTTCCGTCTGATGGGCGGCCGGTATGGCGACTACCGCGACTGGGACGCCATCGGCGGCTGGGCGGCCGAGATCGCCGAAGAACTGCTCCGCCCATGACAGCTCGCACATGACGACTCCCCGCCGTGCGGGCGGCGGGGAGTCGTGGCATGACCGTCTATTCCCTGACGGGCCGGGTGCCTCAGCAGCGGATGGACGGGCGGTGGTCTGCGGTCTTCGGCCGCTGCGGGCCCGGCGTCTGCAGGACCGGCGGCCGGTGCGCCCGGCGGTTCTGCCGACGCAGTGCGAGCGCGTCGAACAGCGCGGCAAGAGCGAAGGTCACCCCCATCGCCGCGAACAGCAGGAGCGTGAACCGCTCCCAGAACTCCGGCGTGAGACTCGTGCCCACGGTCCTCGCCCCCTAGGGTCGGCATCGTTCCCTTTCGATCCCAGCCAACTCCGATACGCCTCCCGGCGCATGAGCCATGTATCCCGAAGGGAGGGCAGGAGCGGCCCTTGCCGGCACGACGTCCGCTCTGACACTGTCCGGGGGGCCGACCGGCCCTGGAACTCGGTGCGGCTTGGCCCATGATCCGAGGTCGATCGCCTCATGGTCCGTGAGCCGACGGCGGACAAGGCTTGCGGGTACGCGCGATGCCGGGAAGACCGACATTCCGCGGGACGACCTTCACGGAGGCGACGATCATGAGGCGGATACAGGAGGCCAAGCACTCCCCCGCCCCGCGTCGGCCGGAGCCCCAGGACCTGCGCACGCCGTCCGGGCGGCTCCTCCCCTACTGATCCCCGGAGCGCGGTACGACGGCGGTCCAGCCCAGGGTCCGGTCGATGCGGTCGCGCAGCGCCGCGGCGGCGTCGGGCTCCCCGTGCACCAGGTAGGTGGCGTTCGGGGCGGGCGCGCCGCGCAGCCAGTCGATGATCTGTCCGGCGTCGGCGTGTGCCGAGAAGTGCGGTACGTCGGCGACCTCGGCTCGCACCGGGACGTACTCATCGAACATCTCGAGCACCTTGGCGCCGTCGACGAGATCGCGGGCGCGGGTGCCCTGGGCGGGGGCGAAGCCCACCACGACGACGGCGCCCCGCGCATCGGGCAACAGCCGCCGCAGACGGTGCAGGACGCGCCCTCCGGTGGCCATGCCGGACGCCGAGACGATAACGGCCGGACCGCTCTCGTGGCCGAGGCCGACGGACTCCTGGATCGACCTCACGGTCCGCAACGGCTCGGGGCTCAGCGCCGCCGTGCCGACGACGGCGATCTCGGGACGCAGTTCGGGCGCCCGGGTGAGGACGGCGTCCCGGTAGACGTCGAGGGCGGCCAGGGCCATGGGGCTGTCCACGTACACGGGCACCGACGCCGACAGCCGGCCCGCGCTGCGGAGTTCGGCGAGTTCGTGCGGGACGACCTCGGTGCGGTCGAGGGCGAATGCCGGTATGACGGCGCCCCCCGCGGGCCAGGGTGCGGATCACGACGTCGGCGAAGCGGGCTCGGGCGGCCTGGTCCTCGTGCCGTCGGTTGCCGTAGGTCGACTCCCTCAGCAGCGCGTCCGCCCCCGAGAACGGTTCCGGCGGGCTCGGCAGAGGATGGCCGGGGCGGCCGAGGTCGCCGCTGACGGCGAGGGTGTGGCCGTCCTCCAGGGTGAGCCGCGCCCAGGCCGAGCCGAGGATGGGGCCGGCGGGGTGCAGCGTGAGCCTGGTCCCGGTCGCGAGGTCCGTCGTCGTACAGGTCGGTACGGGATCGAGGAGCTCAAGAGTGCGGTCCACGTCCCCGTCGTCGTACAGGGGCTGGGCGGGGCGGTGTTTGGACCAGCCGTGCTCGTTGGCGTGCCGGGCGGTCTCCAGTGGGAGCTTGGCGCTGTCGCGCAGCACGATCTCCATGAGTCGGGCGGTGAACTCCGTCGCCACGATCCGGCCACGGAAGCCGTGGCGTGCCGGCCGGGGCAGGCATCCGCAGTGGTCCAGGTGGGCGTGGGTGACCACTGCGGTCTCGATGTCCGCGGGGGCGCAGGGCAGTCCGCGCCAGTTGCGCCTGCGCAGGTCGGCGAGGCCCTGGAAGAGGCCGCAGTCGACGAGGACGCGGGCAGGGTCGCTCTCGACCAGGAACCTGCTGCCGGTGACCGTCCCCACCCAGCCGAGGAACGTCAGCAGTGCCGGCCGGGATCGCGTCCGGGTGCCGTCCTCCGGGGCACCTGCCCTTCCTGGGCACCTACCACAGTGGTCATGACGTCGGCCTCCTTCCATCGGGATGCGCGAGAAGCGGGGGTCCGGGCACCCCGTTCACCTCCTGAGGACCGAGTCCTGGTGCCGAATGGCGGTGCAAGGGCGCGAAAAGACGCGTGTCCGTGGCCGGGTGACCAGCCGGCCACGCACACGCTGTGCGGCCTCGGCGCGCAGCGGCGCTCAGACGTGCCGCACGGGGATGGTCCTGGTGCCCGCCTTCTCCTCCGGCACCGGAACCTTGATGGTCAGGACACCGTCCTTGTAGTCCGCAGTCGCCTCGTCACCCTTGGCTCCGGCCGGCAGCCGGACGGAACGGGTGAACGTGCCGTAGCGGAACTCCGTGTGGTGCTTCTCCTTGGTCTCCTCGGTGCGCTCGGCCCGCAGGGTGAGCACGCCCTCCGAGATGGTGATCTCGACGTCCTTGGCAGGGTCGATGCCGGGAAGCTCGGCCCGCAGTACGTACGTTCCCTCCGTCAGGCGCTCCTCGATGCGGATGCCGTGTGTCCCCGGAACGGTGTGGACCGGGGGGAACCCACCCTCTACCCAGCCGAACAGGTCGGGGAGTGTGGGCCAGCCGGGCAGCCGCTCGATCATGCCGCTCATGTCGCCCTCCTCTTTCGCTCTTCCCACTTCCAGGGTGACGCGGCGAGGCGGGGGCGCGCCTGGGCCGACCGGCCCCGCAGGAAACCCGATCGGCCCCTGGCAGCCGCTCACCCTCCTCCGCCGCGGAGCGCCGACTCGCACCAAGTCCGTCTCCACTACCGAAGTCGCCACCGGCCCGGGCGATGCGGGCAAGCCTGACGCAGACCGCTCACGACCCCGGCGGTCAGTCCGGCACGGAACTGAGGGCTCCCCCGGCACCTGCCCTTCGGCCCTGCGGGCCGCCCACGCCGAAGGACACCGACACTGGAGGTCGTGATCGGCACCGTCGCGGACACCGGCGCCGTGACCTGTCTGCACGCGTCCGCCAACGTTGCCCGGGAAATCGCGCGGATCGTCGTACCGGCCCGGGACGCAACACGTACCCAGGCACCAGCCGAAACGGCCGGGACCCGCTGACGTCGGGCCCACCGATCGGCCGCCCAGGACCTTCGGCCCCTGCCGCCCCCTCCCGCCGTGCGCGAGCATCGGAGGCAGCCGACGCGGGGAGGCTCCCATGTCCACCGATTCCGCTCCACAATGCCGCGACAGGTCCGGCAGCGACGGCTCCGCCGCCGTGCTCGCCTCGGGGCTGGTGAAGACCTTCGGACGGACCCGTGCGCTGGACGGGCTGGATCTGACCGTCGCCACGGGTGAGGTGCACGGCTTCCTGGGGCCCAACGGCGCCGGCAAGACCACGACCATCCGTGTCCTGCTCGGGCTGCTGCGGGCCGACGCGGGCGAGGTCCGACTGCTGGGCGGAGATCCCTGGCGCGACGCCGTCGGCCTGCATCGGCGGCTGGCGTACGTGCCGGGCGACGTCAGCCTGTGGCCCAGACTGACGGGCGGCGAGATCATCGATGTCTTCGGCCGCCTGCGCGGCGACCTCGATCCGGTCCGTCGCGACGAGCTGCTGCAGCGGTTCGAGCTGGACCCGACGAAGAAGTCCCGCACCTACTCCAAGGGCAACCGGCAGAAGGTCGGCCTGGTCGCGGCGCTCGCGTCCCGCGCCGAGCTGCTGCTCCTGGACGAGCCGACCTCCGGACTCGACCCGCTGATGGAGAGTGCCTTCCAGGATTGCATCCGCGAGGTGAAGGCCGAGGGCCGCACGGTGCTGCTGTCCAGCCACATCCTGGCCGAGGTGGAGGCACTGTGCGACCGGGTGAGCATCATCCGGACGGGCCGCACGGTGGAGAGCGGCACGTTGGCCGAGCTGCGGCATCTGACGCGCACCTCGATCGATGTCGAGACGGTCCGGACGGCCACCGGACTCGACGTGCTGCCCGGCGTGCACGATCTGCGCACGGAGAACCACCGGGTGCGCTTCGACGTGGACACCGACCGCCTCGACGACGCGGTACGCCACGTCACCAGCTTCGGGATCCGCACCCTCACGAGTCAGCCGCCGACGCTGGAGGAACTGTTCCTGCGCCACTACAGCGACGAGTCCGCCCGGCACGCGAAGGACGAGCCGCGATGACGCTGTCGACCGAGCAGACCGGCACCGTCGTCCTCACCCGGCTGATCCTGCGCCGCGAACGAGTCCGCATCCTGATCTGGACGACGGCCGTCCCCCTGTTGGTGCTCCTCACTGCGGCCAGCGTGAAGGGGCTCTACCCCACCCAGCACGACCTCGACGTGGCAGCCGAGGCCAGTGAGGGCAACGCCGCGGCCATCGCCTTCAACGGGCCGGCCCAGGGACTCGACACGCTGGGCGGCGAGGTGGCCTTCCAGGTGGGCACCTTCGGACTGGTCCTGGTGGCTCTGATGAGCACCTTCATGACCGGGCGGCAGACCCGCGCCGAGGAGGAGGCCGGGCGCGCCGAGATGATCGGCTCGCTCCCGGTCGGCGGGCACGCGAACGCCACCGCCGCCTTGCTGGTCGTGGCCGGCATGAACGTGATCGTCGGTGCTCTGGTGGCTCTCGGCCTCATCGGCCTGGACCTGCCCGTCACGGGTTCGGTCGTCTTCGGCGTCTCCTTCTGCGCGCTGGGCCTCGTCTTCGCCGGGATCACTCTCGTCGTCGCGCAGATCTCGGAGAACACCCGGGTCGTGCACGGCAGTACCGGTGCCGTGCTGGGTGTGTCGTTCGTGCTGCGGGCCGTCGGGGACATCGGGGACGGCACGGCGTCGTGGTTCTCGCCCATCGGCTGGGTCCAGAAGACGCGGCCCTTCGCCGGTGAACGCTGGTGGCCACTGCTGGTCCCGGCCTTGTGCGCCGTCGCCGCCGTGTTCGTGGCCCACACGCTGTCCGACCGGCGAGACCTCGGCGCGGGCCTCGTACCGCCCCGGCCCGGCCCGCCGCGGGCGGCGCGGGGCCTCGGACGACCGCTGGGGCTGGCCCTGCGACTGCAGCGGGGCAGCCTGATCGGCTGGACCTGCGGTGTGTTCCTGACCGGGCTCGCCTACGGCTGGGTCGCCGACGACGTCGAGGACTTCGTCGCCGACAACGAGGCCATCGCGGACCTGATCGCGGGGTACGGCGGAGCGAGCCTCACCGACTCCTACCTGTCCCAGTCCCTGCTCGTCGTGGCTCTTCTCGGTGCGTGGTACACGATGCAGTCCGTCCTGCGGCTGCGCGGCGAGGAGAACGGCCTGCGGGCCGACCTGGTGCTCGCCACACCGGTCTCCCGGAGCCGCTGGGTGGCAAGTCATCTGACCGTGGCGCTGGCCGGCAGCATCGTCGTGCTCGTCGCCGGAGGGCTCGGCACGGGGCTCGCCTACGGCCTCACGAGCGGTGACCTCGGCCAGGTGCCCCGCCTGATCGGATCCGCGCTCGCCTACGCCCCGGCGCTCTGGCTGCTCGCGGGGCTCGCGACCACCCTGTTCGGACTGGTCCCGCGCGGCACGGTCGCCGCCTGGGCCGCCCTCATCGCCTGCTTCGTCATCGGCCTGCTGGGCCAGGCCCTCGACCTCCCGGGCTGGACCAGGGACATCTCCCCGTTCGAGCACGTACCGCGCCTGCCCGCCGCCGATCCAAGCCTCACGGCGCCGACGCTCCTCACCGTACTCGCCGCCGCCCTGACGGCAGCGGGCCTGTCGGGGTTCCGACGGCGGGACCTCGGCTAGGCCCTGTCGTCAAATTCCCGTCGTCCGCCCGGAGGGCGGGCCCCGCGGCGTCATGGGGGTGCCCCCACGCGAGCCGGGCGAAGCTCGGTTCGAGCGTGGGGGAGGAGCCACGTGGGCGGTTCGGCAACGCGGCTGGGGGTCCCCCCTCTGGGGGAGTGCGTGCCAGGCGCCGCGCAGCAGGCGGGAATTCGACGACAGGGCCTAGGTTCCGGGAGAGACGCGCGCCGCCCCCTTGGGCCACACCACCTCGAGCGGGATGCCGCGGGCCCGGGCGTAGGCGACAAGGTGCGCGGTCGCGTCCCTGCCGTCGGTCGGGGAACCGTCCCACACGGCCAGCACCTTCCGGCTCGCGGCGACGAGGCGTTCGTCGGCGGTGATGCAGGCGTTCCGGTCGGCAGGGTCGAAGCCCAGCAGTCGTACGTGCTCGGCCAGCATGAGCAGTTCCGCGGCCGCCGACCGATCCGGCTCAGGGAGGATGGCGGGCACCGAGCGCTGCGTCGGCAGCAGCACCACGAGCCGCCGCCCCGCCTCACGCACCGCCCGCCCGAACACCACGGGCAGCCCGGCTCCGGCTCGCACCAGACCGCCGGCGCCCTCGGTGAGACGCCCCAGCCGGTCCTTCAGCTCGGCCTGCACCAACTCCAGCGTGGGCAACGTCAGATCCGCGTGCCCCACCACAGCGATCATCGACACCACCGCGTCCTGCCGAACATGCCCGGTCCTCTCCCTGTCACGTCACGACCTGTCCGACGCAGTGAACCGGCCGGCGTCCGCCCGCCGGTAGAGCCGAACGGTCTCCCCGCCGGGGCGGGTCGGCACGGTGCTTCGCCGCCGGTAGACGAGGTACGGCCGGAAGAGATAACCGATCGGGACGCTCCACACATGGACGAGACGGGTGAACGGCCAGACGGCGAACAGCAGGCAGGCGGTGAGGGCGTGCAGTTGGAACAGCAGCGGTGCGCCGGTGATCGCCTCGGGCTCGGGCTGGAAGGTGAAGAGGCCGCGGAACCAGACGGAGACGGTGGTGCGGTAGTCGTAGCCGGCGCCGAAGACGTTGTGGGCGGCCGTGGCGGCGATGCCGAGCAGTACGGTGACCGAGAGCAGCGGAAAGAGCAGCTTGTCGCTGCGGTCGGTGCCGAGCCGGACCCTCCGGGTCAGCAGACGGCGGGCGCAGAGCATGCCGATGCCGGTGACCATGGCGCCCCCGGCGACCGAACCGGCCCAGACGGCGGTCGCGTGGTAGGCGTGCTCGGAGATTCCCGCCGCCCCGGTCCAGGAGGCGGGCACGGCGAGCCCGACCACATGCCCGGCGATCACCATGAACGCGCCGAGGTGGAACAGCGGACTTCCCCAGCGCAGCCAGCGGTGTTCGAGGAGCTGGCCCACAGCAGGAGGTCGGTGCCGAGGTGCTCGGCGGCGAGTTCGCTGAACTTGTCGGCGATGGTCAGGAAGGTGTCGTAGTCGGTGCGGGCCTGCCAGGGCGGGGCGATGGCCGGGGTGAAGGCGTGCACGAAGGGGTGCATGTCCGTGCTGGAGAGGTCGTCCTTCTCGTACCAGGTCGCGGCCGGCAGGACCACGTCGGCGAGCAGGCCGGTGGAGGTCATCCGGAAGTCCATGGTGACCAGCAGGTCGAGCTTGCCCTCGGGGGCCTCCTCCCGCCACACCACGTCCTGCGGCCGGACGTCGGGCGGCGTCTCCTCACTGCGTACGGCGCTGTCGGTGCCCAGCAGGTGGCGCAGGAAGTACTCGTTGCCCTTGCCGGAGGAGCCGAGCAGGTTGGCTCGCCAGACCGTCAGGACACGCGGGAAGTTGGCGGGATCGTCGGGGTCCTCGGCGGCGAACCGCAGCCGCCCGGACTTCAGCTCCTCCACGATGTGCTCGGCGACCTGCTTGCCCTGGACCCGCGCCTCGTCCGTCAGGTCCAGGGGGTTGCGGTTGAAGCCGGGGTGCCCCGGCGTCCAGCCGAGCCGGACGGCCTGGGCGAGGCAGTCGGCGAAGCCCTTGCCCGCGAAGCGGCCCTCGCCCAGCGGGGAGGCCAGCTCGTCCGGCCCGAAAGCCTCGTACCGCCACTGGTCCGTGTTCAGGTACCAGTACGACGTGCCCGCCATGTGCCGGGTGGGCCGCTGCCAGTCGAAGGCGAACGCCAGGTGTGGTGCTTCAGCGATCCAGCCCATCGAGGAACCACCCGAGCGCGCAGCTACCCCGGCGGGCCTGGCTGATGCTGGCCCTGGCCACGGTCGGGTTCGCCGTCAACTTCTGGGCGTGGGCCCTGCTCAGCCCGCTCGGCCCGCGCTTCAAGGACTCCCTGGAGCTGTCGTCGTTCGAGCAGTCGCTGCTGGTGGCGGTGCCGGTCGTGGTCGGGTCGCTGGGCCGGATCCCGGTGGGTGCGCTGACCGACCGGTACGGCGGCCGGGTGATGTTCCCGTTGGTGTCGGCCGCCACCGTGGTGCCGGTGCTGTACCTCGGGCTGGCCGGGCACTCGTCGCTGGCGGCGCTGCAGGTGGGCGGCCTCTTCCTGGGCATCGGGGGGACGGCGTTCGCGGTGGGCGTGCCCTTCGTCAGCGCCTGGTTCCCGCCCGAGCGGCGCGGGCTGGCCATCGGTGTCTTCGGTATGGGCATGGGCGGTACGGCGATCAGCGCGCTCACCACGGTGAAGCTGGTGGACGCGTACGGCACCGCAAACCCGTTCCTCGTCACGGCCGGGGTTCTCCAGCGTGCCGACCGGCGCGAGGGACGGCGTGAGGGACTGCACCAGGGCGCCCACGACGATCACGCCCAGGGAGCCGGTCAGTACCCGCACCGGTCCGACGCGGTCCGACAGCCAGCCGCCGACCGGCCGCATCGCCACCGCGAGCAGCACGAACCCGGCCATGCGGTTCGCCGCATCGCCGACGGAGCCGCTGCTCCAGCGCCTGGCCGGCACGCTGCGGCTGAGCATCACCTGGCAGGCCTCCGCACTGTACGCGGTGGCCTTCGGCGGCTATGTCGCCTTCTCCGTCTACCTGCCCACCTACCTGAAGACCGGCTACGGCCTCACTCAGGCGGCCTGCCTGGCCATGGCGGCCGCGCTGGGCGCGGGCAGCGGCGCGACGTTCGCCTTCGTGGCCCTGCTGGCGCCGCCCGAGCGCACCGGCTCGGTCACCGGAGTCGTCGGGGCAGCGGGCGGGTTGGGCGGCTTCGTGCCGCCGCTGGTCATGGGCTCGCTCTACGGCGCCATCGGCTCGTACGCGCCGGGGCTGGTGCTGCTCGCCGTCGTGGCGGCCGGCGCTCTGGCCTTCACGGTCACGGGCGTGCGTCGGGCGGTCACCCGCCGCGCCCCGGCAGTCGCACCGCACTGACCATCCGGGGCCGTTCGGCCCCCGCCGCGGGCCGCTGTGGCCCCTGCCGTGCCGCTGCCCGCGAGGCGATTCTGGAAGCGAAGGGACCCGCACACCGGCGTGCGGACACCGACCGGGGAGGTGTTGGCCGTGCTTCGCCCTGTTGTGGTGGGACTGGACGGTTCCCGAGAAAGCCTCGCCGCCGCCGACTGGGCGGCCCGGGAGGCGCTCAGGCGTGGTCTGCCGCTGCGCCTGGTGCACGCCGGGGAGGGCGGCATGCCGCCCGACGAGTCGGAGCTGCCCGAGCTGGAGGCGCCACGCTACTGGGCGCGGCGGATCCTGCGCGGCGCGATGGACCGGCTCAACGAACGCTACCCGCAGGTCTATCTGAGCGCCGAGCAGATCTCCCGGCCCGCGGCCGACGCCCTGGTCGCGGCAGGCGACGAGGCCGAGCTGCTGGTCCTCGGAAGCCGCGCGTTCAGCGGCTTCGGCGGATTCATGGCCGGTTCGGTGGCGCTGGCGACAGTTGCCCACGCGGCACGTCCGGTTGTGCTGGTACGGGCGGATCAGATCCTGGAGGACGATCACGAGCCGGACGCGGAGGGCCTACCGTCGGCGCACACTCCGTATCGCCCTGTCGTTGTCGGTGTGGACCCGGCGCAGTCGTGCGAGGAGCTGCTCGCCTTCGCCTTCGAGAGCGCGACGCTGCGGGCCGCGCCGTTGCGGGTCGTGCGCACCTGGCAGCTGCCGTACGTGCCTCACGCGCTGGAGGCGAAGGCGCGAAGGGACGTGCGGGCGGCCGCCGGGCGGGCACTGGACGCCGTGCTCGGACCGTGGCAGGAGAAGTACCCCGCTGTGGAGGTCACCAGGCTGGTCGAGGAGGGCCGTCCCGCACAGCACCTGCTGCACGCAACACGGGACGCCGGGCTGCTGGCCGTCGGCCGCAGGATCCGCCCGGTCAGGATCGGCATGCACACCGGTCCGGTCGCGCACGCGGTGATGCACCACGTCCGCTGCCCGGTCGCGATCGTGCCGCACGAGTGAGTCATCCCTCCCGGCTCCGTCGGCAGGGGGCGGGCCGGGAGGGGCCGGGTCGGCGGGGCGCGTCTCCGCTCCTGCCTGTCGGCCCTCGGCCCGGGGCGTTCGGCCCCTGAGATACAGGACCGCCGCAGCGATACGACGGTAGGGCAGCCGGATGTGGGGAGGCTTCCGTGTTCCAGGTACGCGTCCACGGACGGGGCGGTCAAGGCGCCGTTACGGCAGCGGAGCGGTGTGCCGGGCCCGCCACCCAGGCGGGCACCTCGCGCCCCCGGCACGACCGCCGTCGGCCTGACGCGGGCCCGGCACGGGCAGGGTGACCCGCCCTGCCCTTCCCGAGAGGCCGCACGAGGCGTTCCCATCCGCCGATGTGTCTCGTGAGCCGGTCTCAGCCTGGCACCGCAACCCATGACGCGACAGAGCTGAAGGGCCCATACAAGGGGCCCGACCGGCCCAACTCCGGTGCCCCCTACTGCTCTTCCGCCATCAGCGGCACCCGCCACACCAGCGTGCTGCCGCCGTCCTCGGGGGTGATCACCCTCAGCTCCCCGCCCAGTTGCCGGGCCCGCTCGTCCATGTTGGCCAGTCCGCTGCGGCGCCCTTCGGCCGGGATGCCCACGCCGTTGTCGGTCACGGTCAGCCGTACTTCACGGCCGTCGGTCTCCAGCGCGACCTCGGCTCGGTCGGCGCGGGCGTGTCGGCCGATGTTGGTCAGGGCCTCGGAGAGCACGGCCACCACATGGTCGGCGACCTCCCGAGGCACGTCGGTGTCCACCAGGCCCTCCATACGGACGCTGGGCGCGAAGCCCAGCACGGGAGCGGCCTCGCCGGCGACGCGGACCACGCGGGCCCGCAGCCCGCTCCCGGGGGCACCGTCGCGGGCGCGCAGACCGAAGATCGTCGACCGGATGATCTTGATGGTCTCGTCCAGGTCGTCCACCGCCCGCGCCACGCGGTCCGAGGCCTCCTGGTGCTCGATGAAACGGCCGGCGCTCTGCAATGTCATGCCCGTCGCGAACAGCCGCTGGATCGCGAGGTCGTGCAGGTCCCGGGCGATCCGGTCGCGGTCCTGCAACAGGGCGATCTGCTCCGCGTCCTCACGACGCTCGGCCAGCTCCATCGCGATCGCCGCCTGTGCGGCGAAGCCCCGGAGCGGCGCGATCTCCTTCTCGGAGAACACTGCGCGTCCCGCCTCACGCACCAGCAACACGACGCCGCGCACGCCGCCGCCCGCCCCGATGGGCACGGCCACGGCGGCCCCGAGCCCGTCGAATCGGGGCGATGCGGACGGCACACGCTCGTCGCGGGTGACGTCCGGGCTGGTGAGGGGGGTGGCGGTGGAGAAGGCCTGGCCGATCAGGCTCTCGTTCATGGGCAGCACGAGCCCGCGATGGGCCTCGGCGCCCTGCCCGACGGCCAGCTCCACCTCCAGCGCTTCGGTGTCCTCCAGGGGCATGGCGACCACGGCGAGGGCCGCGCCGGTGATCTCCCTGGCGCGCTCGGCGATCAGGCCGAGGGCCTCGCCACGATGGCCGCCGGACATCAGGCTGTGGGTGAGTTCGGCGTTGGCCTGCAGCCAGCGCTCCCGCAGCCGGGTCTCCTCGTACAGGCGAGCGTTGTCGATGGCGACGCCGGCCGCGACGGCCAGGGTCGACAGGACCGACTCGTCCTCCTCGTCGAACTGTGCCCCGCCCCTCTTCTCGGTCAGGTACAGGTTGCCGAAAACCTGGTCGCGCACCCGGATCGGGACGCCGAGGAAGGTGTTCATCGGCGGGTGGTGGGGCGGGAAGCCGTACGAGGCGGCATGTTCGGAGATCTTCGTCAGCCGAAGCGGCTCGGGGTGGTGGATCAGCTCGCCCAGGATGCCGTGGCCTTCCGGAAAGGGGCCGATGCGGGCGATCTGTTCCTCGGAGACGCCGACGGTGTGGAAGGCGGACAGCCGATTGCCGTCCGGCCCGATCACGCCCAGGGCCGCGTACTCGGCGTCCACCAGCACCGCGGCGGCCTCCACGATGCTGTGCAGTGCCTGTTCGAGGTCCAGCTCCCGGCCGACGGAGAGCACCGCCTCCAGGAGGCTGTGCACCCTGTCGCGGGTGCCACGGGCCGCGTCGAGGCGGGCCTGCAGTTCCTCCAGCAGCTCGTCCAGCTTCAGCTGCGGCAGCCGTACGCGGGCCTCCCCGGCATGCTCCTGGCTCTCCACCGGTGCTCCTCCACGTCCCCTCGACCCACCCGAAGCGGACCGTTGCGGTCATGTGCCACGGTAACGGTGCAGGGCGAGGGACGGTACGGAATCGGACCCGGTGGCCGGGGCGGGACGCCCGGTCAGCCGCGCGGGAGCCGGGCCGCGACGTATTCGGTGAGGTCCAGCAGCCGGTTGGTGTAGCCCCACTCGTTGTCGTACCAGCCGAAGACCTTCACCAGGTCGCCGTGCGCCTGGGTCAGCGGGGCGTCCAGGACGCAGGAGGCGGGGTCGCCCACGATGTCGCGGGAGACGATCGGGGCCTCGGACACCCGCAGCACGCCCTTCATCGGACCGTCGGCGGCCTCCCGGAACGCGGCGTTGACCTCCTCCACGCTGACCGGCCGGTCCAGGACCACGCTGAGGTCGGTCAGCGAACCGTCCTCGACGGGGACGCGTACGGCGATGCCGTCCAGGGTGCCGGCCAGCTCCGGCATGACCAGCCCGACGGCGCGGGCGGCCCCGGTGGAGGTGGGGATGATGTTGACGGCGGCACTGCGGCCGCGGCGCAGGTCCTTGTGCGGGCCGTCGAGGACCACCTGGTCGTTGGTGTAGCCGTGGATGGTGGTCATCAGCCCCTTGACGAGGCCGAAGTGCTCGTCGAGGACCTTCACCATCGGCGCCACGCAGTTGGTGGTGCAGGAGGCGTTGGAGACGACGTGGTGGCTCTGCGGGTCGTACGTTCCCTCGTTGACACCCATCACCACGGTGGCGTCGACGTCCTTGCCCGGCACGGAGAGCAGCACCTTGCGGGCACCGGCCTTCAGGTGCCGGCCGGCCTGTTCGCGGGTGCGGAAACGGCCGGTCGACTCGATGACGATGTCGACGCCGAGGTCGCCCCAGGCCAGGGCGGCGGGGTCCCGCTCGGCGGTCACGGCGATGCGGTGCCCGGCCACGGTGAGGGACTCGTCGTCGTGCTCGACGGGACGGCCGATGCGGCCGTATGTCGAGTCGTACGCCAGCAGATGGGCCAGCGCCGCCGGTGAGGTGATGTCGTTGACCGCCACGACCTCCACCGGGGTGCCGGCGGAGGTCTCCGCGCGCTCCAGTACGCAGCGCAGGTAGTTACGGCCGATCCGGCCGAATCCGTTGATGCCGACGCGCACGCTCATGTCCGTCGTCCTCCCGATCGATGTCCGGTGGTGTTCCGGTGCGCCGCCAGCCTCCGTTCTGCGGACCCTGTGCGGGAGGGGCCGTACGGGGCTGAGGTACGGGACGTCCGGCCCCACTCCCCCGCTGTCGCACCGCCCTTCAGCGGCCCTGCTGCTTCAGCCGGTCCTCGGCCTGGGTGGCGATGACCGCGGCCTGGATGCGCCGCTCGACGCCCAGCTCGGCCAGCAGACGGGAGCTGTGGTTCTTGACGGTCTTCTCTGCGAGGAAGAGCCTTTGGCCGGTCTGCCGGTTGGTCAGTCCCTCGCCGATCAGGGCGGGAATCTCCCGCTCCCGGCCGGTGAGACCAGGCAAGGGGTCCGGCGCCTCCTCCTTCCCATGCCCGTGGCGCAGGCGGGCCATCAGCCTGGTGGTGGCGCTCGGGTCGAGCAGGGACTGGCCGCGGGCGACGGTCCGCACGGCCGACACCAGGTCCGAGCCCTGGATCTGCTTCAGCACATATCCCGAGGCGCCGGCCATGATCGAGTCCAGCAGGGCTTCCTCGTCGTCGAACGAGGTCAGCATCAGGCAGGCCGGCTCCGGCAGACGCGAGCGCAGCTCCCGGCGCACGGTCACGCCGTCGCCGTCGCCGTCGCCGTCGCCGTCGCCGTCGGGCAGGCGCACGTCGAGCACCGCGACTTGGGGGCGCAGCGCGGGCAACCGCACGAGGGCCTGCGCCGCGGTGCCGGGCTGTTCGCCGTCTGCCAGCGGATGCTCCTTGACCTGTGATCCGGGTGCACGGGCTCGAGTGCCCATGCGTACAGAGATCCTTCTCGCTACCGGGCCTTGGGGCAGGGCCGGTCTGCCCTCAATCCGGCTCTGGCGTGTGGGATGCCGACGGACGGACCGGGGTGCCGGGCGTCAACGGCGAGGTGCGGGTCGCCTGGTCGCGGTGCAGGACGTCGAGCAGCCGTGGTCGGCAGGGGCCGAGATCCGAGTGGGCGACACCCTGGTGCTCGCGCCTGCCCGGGAGGCGACAAGCCCACGAAATCGCCGACCGGCTCCAGGACCGACTCCGCGGTCAGGCGGACCGTGCGACACACCGGGGCGCGGCGATCCGCAGGTCGGTGACACCTCCGCTCGCGGCGTCGTGGTCCAGCGGAGAGGCGGGACGGGCAGGACTCGCCGGACTGAGGGGGCCGGCCGGAACAGGCGGGACGGATGGCCACGGGGGGCCGGGAGAGCAAGCTGCGCCGTGCGGCCCGGCACAGGACCCCCTGTTCGGACAGGGCGGGGCTTGCGTACGTGCCCACGCCGGGCAGGTGCACACACGGCCAGAACCTCGAAGTGCAGCACGCCGAGCCGACGTCGCACGCAGACCGGTCCCGCACAACACCGCCCTTCCAGCAGCTGAAGGCCCCAGCACAGGGTCCCGGATCCGGCGCCGATCCTGCTGGTCGTCGGCGCCACCCTCCCTTGTCCCCATCCCCCGACCCCGCGTGGCGCCCCACCTCCGCATCGTCCGCGTATCGCCCTCCCCAAACAGGCCGTCCGGTCACCGGAGAGGGCCGAACGGCCCTAGCGTCGGCCGGGCGGCCGCGGTTCGAATGATCTGATCGGAAAAGTGCCCGCGCACAAAGCCACCTAGCCCGCCCAGCGGCCATCACGGTCCCGTGCCGCGTGACGGAACCGGTGAGCCGGTCGGAGACAGCAAGCAGTGAGAGACGAACAGCTACGGGAACCCGCCATGGCCTGCGACAACGCCCTGCCGATCGCCCCGGGACCACGTCGGGGCATTGACCTCGACGGCGCCGAAGCGCTGCGGCTTCTGGGCAGCGTGTCCTTCGGGCGGATCGTCTTCACCCAGCACGCTCTGCCGACGATCCGCCCTGTCAACCATGTCCTGGACGGGGGTGACATCGTCATCCGCACCCACGAGGGAGCGGCCCTCACGTCACGGGCCCGGCAGGCGGGAGCGCCGGGGGTCGTAGTGGCGTACGAGGCAGACGCCATCGACCCGGGCACGCACCTCGGTTGGAGCGTGGTCGTCACCGGATACGCCCAGCTCGTGACCGACGCCCGCGATCTGGCCCGCTACCAGGACCTGCTGCATCCCTGGGTGGGACGGGCCATGGACTACGCGGTCCGCATCCGCCCCGACCTTGTCACCGGAGTCCGGCTCGCCCCCGTCGAGGACTGATCCGTCTGTCCGGTCAGTCGTGGGGCGTGACCGCGACCAGCGTGTTCGCGCGATGGAGCACCTCGTGTGTCACGGAACCGATGGGCGCTCCGACCGACGCGTGCGGGCGTGCATTGCCTGATGAGCCGGCGGTCCCAGAACGACGGGGGGCGCCGGTCAGTCGGTTGCCGGCACCATCAGTACAGGGCAGTGGGAGCGGTGCAGGAGGGTGTGCGCGACCGGGCCGAGCTGCGGTCCGGGCCGGCTTGTCCGGCGGTGTGTGCCGATGACGACGACGGCGGCCTCTCGTGTGTGGTCCAGGAGAGCCTGGGCCGGTCCCCTGCGGACCGTGCGGGTCTCGACGTCGACCTGGGGGTGTTCTTCCCGCAACTGGGCCAGGTTGAAGCGCGGCACGGCCTCCTCGGCCAGGTCGTTCTGGGCGCGCCGCCGTTGCCCCGGGCTCGTGGCGGGAATCAGGGAGGGCAGTTCGGGGGTGACGGGGCGGTGGGTCGAGTGCAGGACGCGCAGCCGGACACCGCGCCGCTCCGCCTCGTAGAAGGCGTAAGAGGCCGCGTCGGCGTCGGAGTCGTCCTCCAGACCGAGCAGCACGCTGCGCTTGTCGTCGCACGGGTGGTCACCGCGTACGACGAGCAGCGGGCCGTGCACATGCGCGGCCAGGCGCAGACTCACCGAGCCGACCAGCAGCCCGGTGACGCCGCCCAGGCCGCGGGTGCCGACGACGGTCAGGTCGGAGCCCTCGCTCTCGCGCAGGAGGGCCCGTACGGCGCTGCCCGCCGCTGCCTTGGTCACCACCGACAGGGCCGGATGACGTTCCCGGACGCGTGCGGCGGCCGACGCGAGGACGGGTCCGGCCTCGTCGCGGTCGGGCACGGCGTACACGACGCGCAGTTCGGCGTCACGGCGTGCGGCCTCGTCCGCGGCCCAGTCCAGCGCTCGTACGGCGTTCAGGGAACCGTCGACTCCGACGACCACATGATGGCGAGTCATCTCCCTCTCCCTTCTGCTCTGTGCCCCCGATGCTCGTCCTTCCACGACGACGCGAGCAGGGGCCGCACGAACCCGACGACACGCCGTACGGCTCCCGTCACAGGGCCGTTCGGCCCCGCATCCGGCGACCCCCGGAAGTCGCAGACCGGGTCAGTGAGCGACGTCCAACCCGTACATGCTGCGTCCGCCGACCAGTTCGCGACCGGTCACCAGTTCGGGCTCGATCCGGACGAACACCTCCCGGGGCGAGGGCACCCAGGAGCGCGGACCGGTACGGGCAAGGCGCTCGTGCTCGTCCGGGTCGGTGACCACCGTGGCAGAGCCGGTGACGACGACGCTCCAGCCCGAGTGCGTGGCCGCGTCGACCTCGTCGGCCTCGAAGGCGACCACCGTGCCGTCGATCGCGCGCACCAGTTCGGAGGTGGCCGCGGTGCGCAGCAGCACCGCGCCGTCGTCGTCCAGACAGAAGTTGACGGGCAGTACCGCGGGCAGGGCCTGACGTGTGTGCACGATCCGGCCGACCGGCACCTTGGCCAGCAGGCGCAGGCACTCCTGCCGTCCGAGTTCGCGGAATCCGTCGTTGCGGTACATGAGTCAGTCCGTCTTTCGCCTGATACATCTGGTACAGCGGTGCGCTGAGAAGTCCATCGTTCGTCCTGCGAGGGGCCACGGGCGAGGGCCATCAGTCCCGGACGTGCCGGACAAAAGCCCCCATTCCGCCATGATCCGCCGCGCGGTGATCACGCGGGGATCGATTCGCACCCACTGGTCGCGCCGCACGTATCTCGTCGGGGTCCGTCACGGCCCGCGCGTGTCCCCGTACGAGCACGCTCCAGCCCTGGATGAACACGTCGTCGATACGGTCGATCTCGAAGGCGGCCTGGCAGCCCGACGCTTGGGACGGTGTCGTAACGGGGGCGGTCCTGAAGACGATGGCGCTGTTCACGACGCTGTAGTTGACGGGCACGCTCACCGGCCCGGTGACGGTGGGTACGGCGATGCGCCCCACACCGTGGGTCGACAGCAGGGCGCGGCATTCCCGAGTGGGCAGTTCTGCGATGCCGGGGCGGCGGCATGCACGGGGAGTGGTGCCGGGCGGCAGATCGGTGTCCCGCCGGTGAGCTCGCTGACGGTGGTGTGCAGGGCCTCCGCCAGTACATGGAGCGCGCCCATGCCCGGTGCGGCGGCCGGATGCTCCTCCAGACAGTGGAGATAGGAGATGGCTGAGAGCCATGCCCGCCCGGGTGGCCGTCTCCTCCCGGGAGAGGCCGAGTTCGGTGCGTCGCCGGGCGATCCGGCGCCCGAGGTCGCCCACGGGTGCTGCCTCGGTCGCCTTCGACTCGACCTGTTCGGCCATGGCCCGTCACTTCCTCTCGTCAGGGCGCCGGGAGAGCGACGACGTCGTGCTGCTCCTCACCGAGGACGACCTTGAGGGCGCCAGTGTCGGCGGCCTTGCCGAAGACGTCGTACGCCTCCTCCATGAGGTCGAGCGGGAAGGCGTGGGTGACCAGCTGTGAGGTGGGCAGGCGGCCGGCGGCCGCCATGCGCAGCAGGGTGGGGGTGGAATGGGTGTCGACGAGGCCGGTGGTGATGGTGATGTTCTTGATCCACAGGTCTTCGAGGTGCAGGGTCGCAGGCCTGCCGTGCACGCCGATGTTGGCGACATGCCCGCCGGGCCGGACCGTCCGCGTGCACATCTCGAAGCTCTCCGGCACCCCGACCGCCTCGATGACCACGTCGGCGCCCAGCCCGTCGGTGAGGTCGGCGATCAGCTGCTCGGGGGCCTCGCGGGCATCGGCCACGGCATCGGCGCCGAGTTGCCGAGCGGCCTCCAGCCGGGCGGGGGCCAGGTCCACGGCGACGATCCGCTCGGGCGCGAACAGGCGAGCCGTGGCGATGGCCGCGAGCCCGATGGGACCGGTTCCGACGACGGCGACCGTGTCACCGGGCCGTACCTGCCCGTTCAGCACACCCACTTCGTAGGCGGTCGGGAAGATGTCGGCGAGCAGGACGGCGTCCTTACCGTCCGGGGTGCCGGGCAGCGCGTGGACGGAGAGGTCGGCGTGCGGCACGCGCACATACTCGGCCTGCGTGCCGTCGATCAGATGGCCGAGGATCCAGCCTCCGCCGCCCCGGCACTGGCCGTACATGGCCTTGCGGCAGTAGGGGCAACGGCCGCAGGCGGTGATGCAGGAGACCAGGACCCGGTCCCCGGGCCGTACAGTGCGCACGTCACTGCCGGTCTCCACGACCACGCCGACCGCCTCGTGCCCGAGCACCGTGCCGGGGCGCACCTCGGGCACGTCGCCCTTGAGGATGTGCAGGTCGGTTCCGCAGATGGTGACCGTGTCCACGCGCACGATCGCGTCGGTGGGGTCCTTGAGGCCGGGGTCCGGGACGTCCTCCCAGGAGGCGTGTCCGGGGCCGTGGAAGACGAAGCCCTTCATGACGATCCTTCCTTCCTCGGTCCCCCTGGTCAGGGGCCCGGGCTGCGCACGGGTCACAGGGGTGCCGGTATTGCCCCGCAGGTCCAGCTTTTCCCACGTTCCGGTGGACGTGCTTGGGCCGGGCGGCCCTGATCGCCCGGCCGGACGGGGCGGCAGGCACCGTAGGGCCGGTCGGCCCCGCGGGATCGGGAAGGCTGGACCGACCGGCCCTTCCGCCCGCAGGCCGCACGGGATTCGCTTTGGCCATGTCCGAGAACCACACCAGGTCCATGCCACCCCTCTCGGTACGCGCCGTCGCTGGTACGACCCTCGTGGAGCTGCGCGGGGAGATCGACCTCTTCGCGGCGTCGCACCTGGCGGCACACCTGGACGCGCTGCCCTCCGATCTGGTGCTCGACCTGCGTGGCGTGTCGTTCGTCGACTGCAGCGGGCTTGGCGTCCTGTGCCGGACCCGCAATCGGATCCTGGCCCGGCAGGGCCGACTGCGACTGGTCACGGACAGCGCGCGCTTCCTGCGCGTGCTGCGCATCGCCGGTCTGGCGGGCGTGTTCGAGATCCACCCCGGCTTGCCCACACCTCTCGAAGCGGAAGCCATGAGTGTCACGGCCGGCTGACGCGCCCCGACCGGCTACCCGCTCACCGCCCGGCGTCGCGCGCTGTACGCACCGCGCGCCGCGGAGTGGCGGGGCCTTCGGGGCCGTAGCCGAGGCGTATGAGCATGTGCGCGTGATCGGGCCCAGGGGTCACGGACTCGCGCAGGTCGGGCCACTCCATCGCCTGATGGAACAGGGACGCGCGCAGGCCATGAGCCGTGGCGACCAGGAGGACGTGTTCGAGGGCCTGCCCGGCGCGCAGCCAGTCGGTGCGCCGGTCGTGTTCGGTGGTCAGGAGTGCGATGACGGGGGTCGTCTCGTACGGGCGGGCGGGGAGTCGGCCGGGACGGCGTTGGGCGGTGAAGTCGCGCATGGGGAGCCGCTCCCGGGCGTCCTGCGGGCCGAGCACCGCCCACGGCAGGCCCGTGTCGGCCTCCGCGTACGGATCCCCGCGCACCCAGCGGCGGCTCTCAGTACTGCGGTCGGCGTCCATGCGGTTGCGCTGCTCGCCGTCTGCGGTGAGCGCGAGCAGGCGTGCGGTCTCGGCGTCTTCGGGGAAGCGGAGCCACGCGCCCTCCGTACCGGCCGCCGCGGCGAGTTGGACGCGCAGATGCAGCGGGATCGGCCGGTCGGAGAACGGGAAGCGGCTGCTGCGCCGACGCCAGATCGCCTCGTACAGGCCGATGTCGCCTCCGCGTGGGTGGCGGGTGGCGGGCTCGGTCGGTCGGACGGATGCGAGCAGGTCCGGTTCCTCGGGACGCGGCAGCAGGCGGGTGACCGGGTCCCAGCCGAAGTGGGCCACCGCGACGCGGAGGTTGAGCACGCAAGCGCCCACCGACAGATGCAGGGCTCGGCCTTCCGGGTCCGTGTGCCGCAGGGCCCCGCCGGGCGCGGCACGCACGTGGAAGGTGACCGTTTCCTGATCCAGACGGAAGCGCCACGGCTGGGAGTTGTGGATCGAGGGCGCGGCGACCGCGGCCGAGACACATGTCTCCAGGACCGCGGCATCGATGAAGGTGCTGTGCATGGCGTCCTCCTCTCGCCCCGGAGTGGTGCTGCTTCGAGCATGAACACTCGGCGGTGAGGCGGTGAGGGGCCGATGGTCCTTCGTAAGGGCCCGGCGGGCCACATCCTCCGCAGGACACCGGCCGGATTGGGCTGAACGTCCCGGTGCAGAGCCCGGGTTGGTGCCGGTCGGTCCCGCGAGTCCGTCCGGGCGGCCCATGTCGGCGCGGTGCGCGCACTGGCACGGTCTGGACAGCGAACTCGCCGAGGAGGTGCGGATCGATGAGCGACGGCACATGCACGAAGAAGCGGTTGTGGCGCTGGCGCGGCAACCCGTTGCGACGGCGCGACGACATCGTCGAGGGCTGGGTCGTGCTGGCCGTCTGGGCGGTCGTCCTGGTGGGCGGCACGCTGGCCGGCCTGGTGACCGCCCACGCCGCCGAAGTGGAGTTCGCTCGGCAGCGCGCCGAACGGCACTCCGTGCGGGCCGTGCTCCGCGCCGACGTCCCCGCCTCGACCACCGCGGCGGGTGGGACACGCGCCCTGGCCAAGATCAGCTGGACGACCCCGGGCGGCGACACACACACCGACAACACCCTGGTGGACAGGGGGCAGAGGGCCGGCGCCGAGGTCGTGGTCTGGCTGGACGGCCGGGGCGAGCTCGCCATCGAGCCGCCGAGCCCGACGGAGGCTGCCATCGAGGCCGGCGTCCTGGGCACGGCCGCCGCGCTCGGACTCGCCGGCACGGCCTTCGGCACCGGGGCCCTCGTCCGCTGGAGGCTCGACCGGCGGCGCATCGACCGGTGGGGCCGGGAGTGGGACCTCGTAGGGCCCAGGTGGGGGCACAAGACCGGGTGAGAACCCTGATCCGGGGGAGCCGAACGGCCCGGTTTCCGGGGCCATCCGGCGCTGAGCAGGTTCTGGGTGGCTCTCCTGTGGACGCCTGGCTCCTGCCACGCTTGACATGTGATGGCTGTTGGCTGTCACCCGGGGAAGGGAGGAGCGACATGCAGCACCGTACGGTCGCCGACCTGATGACCCGCGATGTCGTCCGGGCCCGGCGCGACACGCCGTTCAAGGAGATCGTCGAGCTGTTGGCGGAGAACGACGTCACCGCCGTACCGGTGGTGGACGACCTGGACCACCCTTTGGGCGTCGTGTCCGAGGCCGACCTGCTGCGCAAATGCTCCGCCCAGGCCGACCCGTCCGGGCGCGCACCGATTCCTCACCTGGAGGCATGGGAGCGGGCCAAGGCCGCTGGTGTCAGGGCCGGGGAATTGATGTCGGCTCCCGCCGTTTGCGCGCGTCCGGAGTGGAGTGTGGTCGAGGCGGCCCGCCTCATGGCGACCCAGAACGTCAAGCGGCTGCCCGTGGTCGACGAGGCGGACCGGCTCCGGGGCATCGTCAGCCGCAGTGACCTGCTGCGGATCTTCCTGCGCGGGGATGACGCCATCCGCGATGAGATCACCCGGGAGGTGCTGCGGCGGACGTTGGGGCTCGCGCCCTCGGACGTGACGGTCGAGGTGCGTGAGGGGCAGGTGACCCTTGGAGGATCCGTCGAGGTGAGCAGCTTGATCCCCATCGTCGAACGGCTGTGCCGAAATGTCGACGGCGTGGTCTCGGTCTCCGCGCACCTCGGATACCGGATCGACGCGTCCCGGACTTCCCCCACCAGAGGCTGAGCGCCGTGGTGTCGGCGCCTTCGTCGGTCACATGGGCCAGTCGGCCGCTGAGGGGTGGTTCCCACCTCGCCGCGCACGCATCCATGCCCCTTGTGTCGCGCTCGGCGGCATGGGCGGGTCGCCGACGGGGCCGCTGTCGCTCATGCTGGAAGGGGAGTCACATGGCTCTTCGAGTTCACTTCCGTGGAGGTGAGCCGGATGGCTCTGCCCGTTCGGCACAGGTCGGAAAGCCTGCTGGGGCAGGCCTCCTGGCGTGGTCGAGCGCTGCCGAGTCCGACGAACTCTTCGAGCGGATGAACCGGCTCCTGGAGTCCGCCTCGCCTTCGTGGACCGAGCCCATGGCTTGGGGGTCGTCGGCCGACCCGTGCGAGACCCAACGCGAACGCGAGGGTGTCCTGCGCCGCACGTCGCGCCGCACCGGGCGCTTCGGGTGCCGGGCGCTGCAATCCACCGACGTGAAAGCCGAGGACGTGCGTGCCACTCCCGCCGACGGCATCCCCAGGGCGCAGCCGGCCAAACCGCACCGTATAAAGACAAAGGGCCGACCCGCCGCCCGGCAGGGCACAGTCGGCAGTAGCGGACCGGCCGACGTCATCTGCAGAGGAGAGAAGAAGCCATGAAGGTCGGAGTGCTGACCGGTGGCGGCGACTGCCCCGGCCTCAACGCTGTGATCCGCAGCGTCGTCCGCAAGGGAATCCAGGAGTACGGCTTCGACTTCGTCGGCCTGCGGGACGGCTGGCTCGGTGCGCTTCAAGGCAATGTCGTGCCGCTGGACATCTCCGGCGTACGGGGGATCCTGCCACGTGGCGGGACCATCCTCGGTTCCTCCCGCACCAACCCGTTCAAGCATGAGGACGGGGTACAGCGCATAAAGGACATGCTTGCCGCGCACCAGGTGGACGCGCTCATCGTGATCGGCGGCGAGGACACACTCGGTGTGGCCACCGAGCTGAGCCGTCAGGGGGTCAATCTGGTCGGCGTGCCGAAGACCATCGACAACGACGTGTCCGGCACCGACTACACCTTCGGCTTCGACACGGCCGTAGGCATCGCGACGGAGGCCATCGACCGCCTCCACACGACCGCCGAGTCGCACATGCGCACACTGGTGGTGGAGGTGATGGGGAGGCACTCCGGGTGGATCGCCCTGCACGCCGGGGTAGCGGGCGGCGCCAACGTGATCCTCATCCCGGAGCGGCCGTTCGACATCGATCAGGTCTGTGCGTGGGTGAAGAACCGATTCAAGATCCACTATGCCCCGATCGTCGTCGCCGCCGAGGGAGCCGTCCCCATCGAGGGGCAGATGGTCCTCAAGGACCGGACGCTTGACGAATTCGGCCACGTGCGGCTGTCGGGCATCGGCGAGTGGCTTGCCCAGGAGATCGAGGAACGCACGGGCAAGGATGCCCGTACCACCGTCCTCGGCCACGTCCAGCGCGGTGGCACTCCGAGCGCCTTCGACCGGTGGCTGGCCACGCGCTTCGGGCTGCACGCCGTGGACGCGGTCAAGGACGGCGACTACGGCAAGCTGGTGGCCCTGCGCGGCACCCAGATCATCCGCATCCCCCTCGACGGCACCAGGGCGAAGACCAAGCTGGTGGATCCGTCGCTGTACGACGAGTTCGAGGTGTTCTTCGGCTGATCCTCTCCCCCGTCAGCCGGCATACGGCACGACCGCCACCGGGCAGCGAGTGTGGTGCAGTACGGCGTGGGTCACCGGCCCCAGTCGGCCCTCGGGCGCCTGGGGCCCGGTGCGGCGGCCCACGACCAGCAGGTCCGCTCCCCGGGACGCGTTGAGGAGCGCCTGCGCGGGGTGGAGCAGGACGACATCGGTGCGGGTGATCACCTCCGGATACTTGTCCTGCCGCGTACGCAGGGCGTCGGACAGCCGCAGGACCTCCTGGTCCTCCCAGGTGGCGCGGTCCTCCTCGGTCACGAACAGCGTCTGGGGCGACACGGCCTCGGCGGGAAGAGCCCACGCCTGAACCACCCGCAGACGTGCCCCGCGCGCCTCAGCGGCGGCGAACGCGAAGTCCGCCACCTCACCGACCGGACGGTGCGCGTCGAAGCCCACCACCAGCTGGGCCACACCGCCTGCCATCCGCGTCGCGTCTCCGAAGCCCCCGACCGGCCGTTCGGGCACCAGCACGACGGGACACGCAGCTGCTGCCGCCACACGAAGGGCCACGGATCCGACCGCGAGGCCGTCGAAGCCGCCCGAGCCTCGTGCCCCGACCACGAGGAGCCCGGCACCGCGCGCCGCGGCGAGCAGGGCCATGGCCGGGGCGTCGGCGGCCTGCTCCCCCCGCGCCTGGAGATCCGGGTAGCGGGCGCCGAGGTCGGCGATCACCCGCTGGAGCATGCGCTCGCCCATATGGTGCAGCGTCTGCGTGGCCTGGACCGGAACGGCATCGCCCGGAAGCGGTGGAGAGGCGTGCACCAGACGCAGCGGAACGCCGCGCAGCAACGCTTCCCGCGCGGCCCAGTCGGCTGCGGCCAGGCTGCGTTCGGATCCGTCGACACCCGCCAGCACAGGGTGACTCATCGCGTCCTCCTTCGCCCGCCGTGCACGTTCGCGGGCGCGTCCCGCGACGCCCTCAACCCCTTTCCACTGTTCCACGACGGGCCCCGAAGGTCCCGGCGAAAGAGCCGTCCGGCCCTCTCTGCCCCGCTCTGCTGCGGCGCGTCAATGGAGAGGACGCGGACTTCGGGAGATGACGATGCCGACATTGAGCGTCGCCAGGGGGACTCAGACGTCCACCGATACTCAAGAAGGAGAGGAACCATGACCTACGGCACCGATGTGCGCAACGAGCTGCGGGCTCCTGCCCGAGATCTGCGGAACGCGATCCCACAGGTGTACGAGGGGTACCGGCAACTGCACGACAGCGCGCTCGCCACCGGCGCGCTGGATGCCAAGACGAAGGAACTGATCGCGCTGGCCATCGCGGTGAGTAAAGAGTGCGACGGCTGCATCGCCGCTCACGCCCACGCCGCCGTCCGGCAGGACGCCACCGAGCAGGAGGCGGCCGAGGCGATCGGGGTCGCGATCCTGATGAACGGCGGGCCGGGCACCGTCTACGGTCCCCGTGCCTTCGCCGCGTTCCGCGAGTTCCACGCGGAGGCGAACCCGTGACGGCGTCCGGCAACGGCTCCCCGAGCGTGGTCGTGGTGGGTGTGGACGGGGCGCAGCCGAGCAGGTCGGCGTTGCGCCGGGCGGCCCACCCGGTGGAGCTGACCGGCGCGGAGCTGTGGGTAGTGCACGCCTGGGCTGCCGCCCACGTACGGCATGCTGGTGGACTACTCCGACGCGACCAGGTCAGGGGCCTGATCCGCATCGCGGGTCGGGCCCCTGAGTGGTTGTGGGGGCCGTTTGGGGAGCCGACTTCGAGATGCGGCTCCCGAACGGGCTCCCGGATTCCTTGTGCCTCGCCCGTCGGCCAGCCCTCATGACGGACAGTGGGCTCCTCACGGGGTGCGCGCGACACTGAAGGTGTGGACCTCGTGCTTCTCGTCGTCCCCGACTGCCCGAACGCCGGGCCCGCGGCCGAGTTGCTTCGCCGAGTGCGCGTCAGAGGCGGAGGCTTTCACCGGCTCGCCGAGCTGCATGGTCACTGGGCGGGAGCTGTTCGCCGAGCCCGGCCGCACTCCTGGGATCGCGTGCCGGGTATACCGCATGCCGGACGGCTTGGCCGGACTGCCCGGTCTCGACCAGCCGCGGCGGGTCTTGCTCGGTGTCTCCGCAAGCAAGGACCAGGCCGAATGCCCGCCTGCCCGCGCGGGGCCGGGCGGTTTCCGTAGCATGAGGGTTGTGACAGCCCGTGCACAGCTCCACTCTGCGCGATCGCCCCGTGGGCGGTGGCGGGTGCTGCTGGTGCTCGGGCTGCTGGCCGGCCTTCTCGGCATGCACGCTCTCAGCCCGGGCGGGGTTGTCGCAGTCGGCGCCCACCACTTCCCCTTCGCCTCTGCTCATGCGGGGATGGCGATGGGAAGCGACGAGTACGTCTGCCACGGTGACAGTGGCAACGGTCATGCCGAGCATGCCGATGCCACTTGTGCATCCGGTGCCGTCGGCACGGGACCGGTCCTTCCTGCGCCGTTGTCTGACGCTGTCGGCACGCTCTCGCCCGCCGACAGCGTCCGCGGGGTCTTCGCCACCGCGCCTGACGGCGGCCGAGCACCACCCACGCTGGCCGAACTGCAACTTCTGCGGATCTAGGACAAGGCCAAGCCGTATCCGTCCTCGCCACCGGGTCGTGGCGGGCGGTTATACGGCACTCAGCCATGTCCCGCGCCGCTCGGCGCAGCATTCGTCGCAGACCGCAGGAGTACCACCATGACCAGCACCCGTTCCCTCATCCGTCGTGCCGCTCTCGGCACCACGGCTGCGGCCGCCGCCCTCGTCCTCGCGGCCTGCGGCAGCGAAGACGGCTCCGACACCGGCTCCGGCACGCAGACATCTGCCTCGGCGAGCGCCGAGGACGCCGTCGGCGCCCACAACGACCAGGACGTGTCCTTCGCGCAGGACATGATCCCCCACCACCGGCAGGCCATCCAGATGTCGAGGATGGCCGCCGGTCAGGCTTCCTCCGCCGAGGTCAAGGACCTGGCCGCGCGCATCGAGAAGGCCCAGGACCCGGAGATCGAGACGATGTCCGGCTGGCTGGAGTCCTGGGGCGAGGATGTGCCCTCCTCCATGCCGGGCATGGACCATTCCGGCAGCTCCGGCATGCCCGGGATGATGGACACCGAAGACATGGACGAGCTGATGAAGGCGTCCGGCAAGGGCTTCGACACCATGTTCCTGACCATGATGGTCGAGCATCACGAGGGCGCCGTGGAGATGGCCACCACGGAGAAGGAGAAGGGCCAGTACGGGCCGGCCAAGAAACTGGCCGACGACATCATCACCGCGCAGAACGCCGAGATCGAGGAGATGAACAAGCTCCTCGGCAAGAGCTGACGACAACCGCATCGGGGGCTCGGGCATGCTTCCGCGCGGCCCGGCCCCCGTGCGGGCACGTCCTGGACCAGTCCCTGAGCGCCGCTCGCCACTCCTCCTCGCGTCTCACCGAGAGATCCTCAGCATGAAAATTCGTTCCCGCGCTGCCACCGTCATCACCGCGGCCGTCCTCACGGCCGTATTGGCCGCATGCTCGTCCGGCTCCGACGCCTCATCCGACACGGCGTCGGCCGACGGCTCCGGCGGCCTCACCGTCAGCCATGTCCACGGCCTGGGCATCGACCCGGCCGACGGACGCCTGTACGTCGCCACCCACGAAGGTGTGATCGCCGTGGCCGACGACGGCGCCGCCCAGCGGGTCGGCGACGCGGCCGACTACATGGGCTTCACCGTCATCGGCCCGAAGACCTTCCTCGGCAGCGGCCACCCGGCCGAGGGCAGCGGCGACCACGGCAACCGCGGCCTGATCCAGTCCACCGACTCCGGCAGGACCTGGAAGACCCTCTCGCTGGGCGGCACCACCGACTTCCACTCCCTTGAGTACGGGCACAACACCGTCTACGGCTACGACAGCACCCGCGGCCTGCTACGCGTCAGCGCCGACCGGACCACCTGGGACAGCCGCGCCCAGTTCGCCGCCCTCGACATCGCCGTCAGCCCGAAGGACCGGGATCTCGTGCTGGCCACCACGGAGGACGGCGTCGCCGCGAGTACCGACGGCGGCCGGACCTTCGGCACGGTTTCCGGGCAGGTCCTCGCCTTCCTGTCCTGGCCCGAGGCCGATGCCCTGTACGGCGTCGACCTCGGCGGCGGCCTGCAGCACAGCACCGACGGCGGCACCACCTGGAGGAAGACCGGAACCGTACCGGGCGGTCAGCCCCAGGCCCTGACCGCCGTCGATGCCGAGCACCTCCTGGCCGCCACGCAGGACGGCGTGTATGAATCCCGCGACGGCGGCAGGACCTTCACCCGGCGCCTGCCCGTGTCCTCCGCCGAAGGGCACTGAGCACGCAGTCCGTCAGTGGCTGTGCCCTGAGTCGCCGTGGTCATCGGCAGCCGGGGAGGAGGGGGCCGTGGCCGTCGGCTCCTCACTCGGACGGGCACTGGGCGCCGTCCCATGGGCCGGGCTCTCGGAAGAAGCGGGTTCGTGCTGGTGGCCGTCTGACCCCGTTTCCGGTTCGGTTTCGGTGGCGGGCTCTTCGCCGTGGCTGTGGCCGTGGCCGTCGCCGCCCGGTTGTGCGGCCATCTCCTGAGCGATGCCCTTCAGTCCGACGAAGGCGACAGCCGCCGTAACCGCCACCAGGATCCCGGCCGGACCGATGATGCTGCGCCACCGGTCGGGACGGTGGCGCAGCACGTACGAGACGAAGGAGAGCGCGAGACCGAACGGGATGAGCATCGCTGCGCGTTCGGGGAAATCCTCGAAGTGCTGTAGCCCGCCGCTTAGCATGCCGATGCCGAAGGACAGCGCGAGGGAGGCCGCGACCACACCGCAGACCTTCGCTGCGCTGGGGCGGCTGCGGGTGAGGACGAACTCGTTGAGGATCGTGGCGCAGAGGAAGACGGCGGCGCCTATGACGGCGATGAGGGTGTAGCGGGTGGGATCGAGCGGGTGGTGCACGATGGCTCCGCTGATCAGCCCGGCTCCGACGAAGGTCGCGGCATAGCCCAGGTAGTCACCGAGCAGCGGGGTCCGCTTGGGGGCCCGGCGACGCCCGCGCCGGCCGCCGCTGGTGCCGGTGGGCGGCACCGGTTCCGCCCGGCGCGACGCGGACACGGTGCCGCCTCGATCGAACAGGTGCGGGCTGTCCGGCACTGTCGGGCGGGGAGGGTGCGTCGGGTGGGAAGCGTATGGCGGTGCCGCCATGGAGCGGGCTTCGGCGACGTGGTGCTGGGACACGGGAACAGTGACACCTTTCGGCACGGGTCGCCCGTGTGGCCTGATGCGCTGTACGGACGTACGACGCATCAGGGCGCTGGACGGCGACCCGGAGATCACGGACGGGGAGAGCGGTCGGGCAGCCCCTCACCGGAGCGGCGGACCGGAACTGTGAGCCGCGCAGAGGCATGGCGGTGCCGTCGGCGCGGGTCTCCTCTCTAGATCCGCAGAACTCCCAGCGCGTGGGGTGAGATGTGTGCGCGGCAGCTGAGAAGCCCGTCGGCGAGCTGCGCCCCGTGCGGGTCCGTCGTGGTCCCGGCTGCGAGCTGCGCCGGGGGGACTGGCCACGGCCCGGTGGGTGCCGAGGCCCAGCAGTCGGCCTCGGGCAGCGAGTCCGGGTCCGCGGTGCCAACGGCGGTCATGGGGTGCAGGGCTTCGCCGGATGTGTCCCTCTCGCCTTCGTGATGCCCGTCAGAGGGTTCCTGGTCCGCCGCGGCCAGATCGAAGTGGTGGGCGGTCGTGTGTCCGGTGATGCCGTCATGGGCGTCGGCATGGGCGAGCGTGTGGACGACGCCGAGGCCGATGAGGAGCAGGCCGAGCAGCAGCAGGCGCGCCAGGAGACCCCTGGTCGCTCCGGCTGTCCTCGTCACGTCGCCGCCCCTCGTCCACGCCCTGGGCTGAGTACTCGTCCTCGTGCTGGCGGCATCAGCGTACCCGTGGCCCGTCGGCGTCGGCCCCCGGATCCGGACGAGTGCACCTCAGCCCTCGTGCCAGGTGGCCCCGCGCACACAGTCACAAGTCGGGACCCCGCCTGGTGTCAGGTCACGGTGAGGGTGCCTTTCATGTTCGGGTGGAGGGTGCAGACAGAGGAGTAGCTGCCCGGCGTGGACGGCGCGGTGAACGTGACGGTCGCTCCGCCCGTGATGTTGCCGGTGTCGAAGACCTTGTCCCCGGTGGCGGTCACGGTGTGCGCAACCGAGTCCCGGTCCACGACGGTGACCTTCGTTCCGGGCGCACCTGCAGGTTCGCCGGACTGAAGGCGAAGTTCTCAATCACCATCCTTGTCCCGCCCGGGCTGGCACTGGTCGCGGCGGACGAGGCGCTGGTGGTGGCGGGCTGGTGCTGTCGCCGTGCGAGCAGCCGACCAGGGTGAGCAGGGCGCAGGCACGTCCCATGGCGAGTGCGGTGCGGGCCCGGTGCGGAGAAGTGAGTGACATGCGGGTGGGCCTTTCGGGCGAGGCTGCTGCGGGGTAGGACGCGGCCGGAGGCCGGCCGAGGCACTCACGTTCGTCGTGTCCGGCCAGGACCATGCGGCGGTCGGCGGCGCGGGCGCCGCGCATCTGGAAGTACATGGCGATCGCGCCGATGAACCCCGCGGCCCATCCGGCCGTGGCGGTCTGCACGGCCGGCCCGCCGGGGCCGCCGAGCAGTTCGGCCGCGTCCGCCAGTGGGCGGGCACGACGAACACCACCGGCCCCAGGATGAGCACCAGCAGGTTCACTGGGGTGCGGGCGGGGCCGGGCCGTTTGCGGGGCCGTGCGCGACGGCCGTCTGCCACCCCAGGTCACAGTCCCGACCACGGTTCTTCCATTGTCCGGGCGCACTACCGGCCCGACAGCTCCACTCTTTCCGGGCCGGTGCGTGCCTCGGGCCGGTCACGGCATCCTCCCGGCCCCACCCTCGCCCTGAACGGCGCGGGTGTCACGGAGAGTGTCGGCGAAGGCATGGACGAGGGCTGCGGCGATGCAGCCGGCGCCCCACAGGCCCCAGGCACCGGCGGGTGCGTCGGTGGCGAGCAGGACGGGAAGGGGCACTACCCCGGCGGTCAGGAGGGCGGGGGCGGTGCGGCGCATGCTGCGGTCCAGACGCGGGGCATCACGTTTGCCACGCCGGGCCAGGAGCACCCCACTTGCGGCGGTGGTCAGGATCTGCAGCGCGAGGAGAAGCCAGGTCAACAGACCAGCGGCGTCCATTTCGGTCACCTCCGGCCGGGTCGGGTTGGTCGGCGGTGACACTCTGCCCGGGCAAGCACGGTGAGCAGCAGCATGATTTCGGCAAGGAAGCTGTCGGCGATCGCGGGCTGCAGGGCCACGGGAATCCCGGTCATCGGCTCCTCCTTGTGTGGGAGTGGTGGGAGTCGGCCGTGCGCGGCGGCTGCGACTGCTGCCCGGACATGGCGTGGAGGCCCGGCGGGGGCATGGCGCGGCGGACAGGGCGGTGGCGTGGCAAGAACGCCGGAGTGCGGGCGGCGTAGACGTCCCACTGCTTGCCGAACTCCCTGGCGACCTCGCGTTCCTCGCTGCGGGCCAGGCGTACGTACACGTACACCAGGACCGGGAACATGATCAGAGTGGGAACGGTGGGCCACTGCAGCAGGAAGCCGATCATGATGAGCAGGAACCCGTCGTACTGCGGGTGGCGCACCCACGCGTACGGGCCGGTGGTGGCGAGTTCGTCGTGCCGGGCGGCTTCGTGCAGGCGCTTCCAGGCAGCGGCGATCAGCCAGAACCCGGTGCCGAGCGCGACATAACTGGCCAGGTGGAAGGGGCTCAGATGCGGGTCGCCCTGCCAGTTGGTCAGGTCGTTCCACAGGTGGCCGCCGGCGTGGGTGTCCTTCAGCAGCGGGAACTGGTTGCCGAGCCAGCTGCCCAGCAGATAGATGGTCAGCGGAGTGCCGTACATCTCTGTGAACAGTGCCACCAGGAACGCGCTGTAGGCGCCCATCGCCCGCCAGTCCCGCTTCGTCCTCGGGTGGAAGAAGCTGGCGGCGAACACCACGAAGAGCAGGGTGTTGAGGACCACGAGCGGCCACAGGCCGTAGGCCGAGTCGGCCATGACGTCCTCCCACCGTGTTGGTCGGTCCGGTGGTGCTGCGGCGCTGTCCGTGGGCGAGAGTGGTCATGCGGCGCTGGTAGGTGGCAGCGTCGACATGGTTGTGAAAGCGCAGGCCCACGAGCCACCGTTCCGCTTCGGCCAGCTCGGCGCGCCGTCCACGCAGACGGGCCAGCGGTGGACGTCGAGACTCGTCGGGGTGATCAGGCGGGCGATGTCGTAGACGATGCCCGCCAGAATCAGCACCCCGGCCAGCGAGGCGATCACAGCGTCCATCGCGCTCACCGCCTGCCGGGCAGGGCCGGTCAGGCCCGCCCGGACCCGGTGTGGTGGTCGTGCTTGTGCAGCGGGTCTTCGTCCCGGTCGTCGCGGTGTTGATCGTGTCCGCCGTGCATGTTCTGGCCGTGCATGCTGCGCATCATGAAGAACATCATCAGCGGGCAGGCGGCGACGAGGGCGAGCCAGACGAGGCTTTCCAGGGACGCGCCGACGATCAGGGCGCCGACGACGACGATCGCGGCGGCGAGGGCGTACATACCGTAGTTGCGCTGGTTCATGACTGGCCTCCTTCAGCGGAGGGCCGTGGGCCGCAAACGGGGCGGCCGTGTTTTCAGGTCTTGGTGAGAGGGCCGGCGTGCAGCGCGCTCAAGCGGCGCCGGTACTCCTCCTCGTCGATCTCCCCGCGGGCCAGCCGCTCACGAAGAATGGCCTCGGGCGGTGTGGGTGCGGCGGGGGTGTGCGTGTGTTCGTGGGGGCTGTTGAGGGCGCGAATGAGCAGCACGACGACTGTGATGATCAGTGCCCAGAACAGGATCATGCCGGCCGACATCGCGAACCAGCCCCATCCACTGACGTTGTGGTCGTACCAGAGCATCATCGCCACTCACCTGCTTCGGCTTGCCGGCGACCGGGGGCCGGATGGGCTCCCCAGGGACTTTCCTGCCTTCACCTGCATCGTCCCTCTGCCCGGTGTGACGGTCTGGGGCCGGATGGTCCAGGACCAGTGGGCCGTTCAGCCCCTACCTGGCAGGGGTACCCGAGCGCAGGCTGAAGGCGGGACCGAAGTGGGAGGCGAGCAAGCTCATGGGCGCCGTCGACATCGTTGTGGTTCTGGCCTCGGCCGTGCTGGTTGCCGTTCTGGGCTGGTACTTCTTCGGGCCGCGCCGGGCCGGTGCCGCCCGGCTGGAAGGCGGCGTACAGCGGGTGGAGGTGACGGTACGGGGCGGCTACAGCCCCGACCTGATCAAGGTCCGCCAGGGCACCCCGGTGGAGTTGGTCTTCGACCGGCAGGAGGCCGGCGAGTGCACCTCCCGCGTGGTCTTCCCCGATCTCAAAGTCGGCGCGGGCCTGCCCGCCCACACCCGCACGACCGTGCGGCTGAGCCCGGACCGGCCAGGTTCCTTCGGCTTCGCCTGCGGCATGAACATGATCCACGGCACGCTCCTGGTCGAACCCGCGGAAGGCTGGGACGGCTCCGGCGCCACGGCCGCACCTCCTCCTGCCCCCGCTGCTTCGACCGGTGGGCCGCCTTCGGGCGAGGAGCGGACAGCGGCCGAGGCGGAGGCCGCGGACGCCGCCGAGCGGCGGGCGGAGATCAAGGACCTCACCCGCAGGGTGCTGACGGGCGCAGTGCTCACCGCTCCGGTGCTGTTCGCCGTGATGGCGCACGAACTGTTCGGCGCGGACTGGGTGCCCGGCTGGATGCTGAACCACTGGCTGCAGCTGGCGCTGATCACGCCGGTGATGTTCTACACCGGGTGGCCGATCCACGTGACGGGCTGGCTGACCCTGCGCCACCGCGCCGCCGACATGAACTCCCTGATCACCCTCGGCACCAGCGCCGCCTACGGCTACAGCCTGCTGGTCACCCTCGCCCCGGGCCTGCTGCCGGAGGACCTGCAGGAGGTCTACTACGAGGCTGTCGGCGTGATCCTCACCCTGATCCTTCTCGGACGGCTGCTGGAGGCCCGCGCGAAGGCCGGCACCGGCGAGGCCATTCGCGCCCTGCTGGGACTGCAGGCCCGCACCGCCCGTGTCATGCGGGATGGCACCGAGTCCGAGATCCCCATCGAGGACGTCGTGGTCGGGGACGAGATCGTCATCCGGCCGGGCGAGAAGATCCCCGTCGACTCCGTGGTTCTCTCGGGTTCTTCGGCGGTGGACGAGTCGATGGTCACCGGCGAGCCGATGCCGGTCACCAAGCACGCCGGGGACACCGTCATCGGCGCCACCGTCAACGGCACCGGGTCCCTACGGGTACAGGCGGCCAAGGTCGGCTCCGACACGATGCTTGCCCAGATCATCCGCCTGGTGCAGCAGGCCCAGGCGTCCAAGGCCCCCATCCAGCGGCTCGCCGACGCCGTATCGGCGTACTTCGTGCCCGCGGTCATCGCCATCGCGATCGGCACCTTCGCCCTCTGGTTCACCCTCGGGCCGTCGCCCGCCTTCACCCTGGCGCTGGTCTCCGCGGTGGCAGTACTGATCATCGCCTGCCCCTGCGCGCTCGGACTCGCCACGCCGCTGTCGGTGATGGTCGGCACGGGCAAAGGCGCACAGGCCGGCATCCTGATCCGCTCCGCAGAAGCCCTGGAAACGGCCCACAAGCTGAACACCGTGGTCCTGGACAAGACCGGCACCGTCACCGAGGGCAAGCCCGTCCTGACGGACGTCCACGCCGCCGACGGATTCGACGAGACCGGGCTGCTGCGGCTGGTGGCCGCAGCCGAGATCGACAGTGAACACCCACTCGCCCAAGCCATCGTCACCGGCGTCCGCGACCGCGGTCTGCACCTGCCCGTGGCGACCGGGTTCGACTCGGTCACCGGCAAGGGCGTCCAGGCCACCGTCGACGGGCGTGCCGTCCTGGTCGGCACTGCCCGCCTCCTCGGCGACGTCGGCATCGACAGCACCGCGTTGGCCCCGGTCGCGGCCAACCTGTCGGCCGAAGGCAAGACCCCCGTTCTCGCAGCCGTCGACGGACGTCCCGCAGGCGTCCTCGCCATCGCCGATACCGTCAAGGACGATTCCGCAGCCGCCATCGCCGCCCTCAAGCGCCTCGGCGTCGAAGTTGTCATCATCACCGGTGACAACGCTCGCACGGCCGCGGCGATCGCCGCCCAGGTGGGCGTGGACCGGGTGCTGGCCGAGGTACTGCCCGAGCACAAGGCCGACGAGATACGCCGTCTGCAAGGCGAAGGCCGCACCGTCGGCATGGTCGGCGACGGCATCAACGACGCCCCCGCCCTGGCCGCCGCCGACGTCGGCCTGGCCATCGGAACCGGCACCGACGTGGCGATCGAAGCCGCCGACATCACCCTGATCTCCGGCTCGCTGAGCGGCGTCGTCACCGCGATCCGCCTGTCGCGAGCCACCCTGCGCAACATCCGCCAGAACCTGTTCTTCGCCCTTGTCTACAACGCCGTCGGCGTCCCCCTTGCCGCGGGCGCCCTCTATCCGCTGTGGGGCCTGCGGCTGAGCCCGATCATCGCCGCCGCGGCCATGGCGCTCAGCTCGCTGTCGGTCGTCACCAACGCCTCCCGGCTGCGCCGCTGGCACACCCAGCCGCTGCCCGAGGCCCAGCCTGCCCGCAGCCGGCCCCGTGTCGAGCCCGCCGCCGACCTGGCCGAGGCCGACAGCACGGCCGCCACGGCGGGGAATGAGGACCACCACCCCGCATCCCAAGGCGGGGGCACCGTGGTGGCGGACCCGGTGTGCGGCATGCAGGTGGACAGGACCACCGCTGCCGAACACCGGCAGACCGAGCACGGCACGTACTACTTCTGCTCCGCTCACTGCGCCGCCACGTTCGACGCCGACCCGGACCGCTACACCGCCCCCACGACCGGCAGCCCGCACGAGGGAGGTGAGCCTCGATGACCACCGCTCCAGCCGCCTCTCGCCACGCCACGAACAGCACACCCAGGCACCCGGTTACGCGGACCACAAGGCCGACCACCTGGCCCGCCTGAGCAAGATCGAAGGCCAGATACGCGGCATCTCCCGCATGGTCACCGGCGACCGCCACTGCATCGACGTACTCACCCAGATCACAGCCGCCGGCCGCGCCCTGCAGGAAGTCGCCCTCAGCCTTCTCGACGACCACGTGCGCAGCTGCGTCACCGACGCCGCCCGCACACAACGGGCCGTTCACAGCACCAGCACGGACGGACACCATGACGATTGCCGACCACCGGCGAGGCGGCGCCGACAGCGCCGTACTCCGGTGGACGCGCGCTGCCGTCATCGCGCTGATGCCGGCGCTCGCTGTTCTCGTTCACCACGAGGCCACGTCGCCGGGCTCCCCGACCGCCACCGACGATCATGGGGCGTGTTCTGGCACCGTGATGCAGCATTGCTCTGCCGCCAGTGTCGACAGCGTGAAGCTCGTGCCTCCTCACCACCCCTCCGTCAGCTGTGCTCCGGCCCTCCCATCCGGAGCAGCCGTTGGCCGCAACGTCCCGGGAACGACGGCCCGCGCAAGGACACCGCCATCGTGCTGCCGAAGAAGACGGTGTCCGTCGCCTTCGACGCCGACAACCCGGGGCAGTGGATGCTCCACTGCCACAACGCCTACCACGCGGAGGCCGGGATGATGGCCGTCCTCGGCTATCGGGCCTGACCTTGCCGACGCGGCGGGGCGGGCCGATGTCCCTGTCCATCCCCGCTTCATGCGCCGAGGTCTCGCGTCTTGTCCGGATTCCCGCATCCGAGAAGCCGTGGCATGGCGGCGCTCGGCGGCCGGGGTGAGGCTGGAGGGACAGCGAACGGACGGCGACGCGGCATCTACTGGAGGTTGCCATGACAGGTGCGGACGGGCGTCGGCCCATCGTGGTGGGCGTCGACCCCGATCCTTCGAAGCGGCTTGCGTTGGCCTGGGCCGCCGATGAAGCGGACCGGAGGCACGTGCCGCTGCGGCTCGTGCATGCCCAGGGCATGCCGACCCGCGGCTATCGGTCGGGAGAGGTACGACCGTCCTGGGAGGAGTGGAACCAGGCCCTGCACGGCCTGGGTGACCAGCTGCTCAAGGCATCGGTCGCCTTCGTCGAATCGCGGCGGCCGACGGTCGAGGTGTCGACGCTGCTGGCGGAGGGAGAGCCGGCGTGGGTGCTGGGCGAGGAGGCGCGGAGCGCCGCCCTGGTCGTGGTGGGCTCCTGGCAGCTGAGCAGACTGCGCGAAATGTTCACCTCCGCCTCCGTGGCGCTCCCGCTCGCCGCTCACGCTCCCTGCCCGGTTGCGGTCGTACCGGAGCCGGAGCACATCACCCAGCAGCCTGCGTACTTCGTGGTCGGCGTCGACGGCAGTCCGCATTCCGCTGCGGCGGTGGATGTGGCGTTCGAGGAAGCGGCTCTGCACGGAGGACTCCTGCGGGCCCTGTACGTGTGGCATCCGCCGCTCCTCGGTGTCCTGGACGAGGATGCCGCGATGCGGGAGTGCCGCCGTGTGCTGTCAGAGACAGTCGCGGGCCGCAGCGCGAGGTACCCGGACGTGGAGCTGCGCCACGAGGTCGTCCGCGGCCACCCGGTGCAGGTCCTGACGGAAGCCTCGGAACACGCCCTAGGTCTGGTCGTGGGAACCCGGGGTCACGGAGGGTTCACGGGCATGCTGCTGGGCTCGGTGAGCCAGGGAGTGCTGCACCACGCCCGCTGCCCCGTCATCACGGTCCCGGTGTGAGCGACGAACGGCCCTGGGCTTGTGCCCCGGACGGCCCTGGTCGTGTCAGCGGACCCGTCACACGATGAGACAGCGCCGCCGGTCATGGGCGGCGATCCGGCGAGACGTCCGCAGAGTTCCCTGGAGTCCGCGATGGCAGCCTCACCTCAGTCCCTCCGCGCGATCCGGCCGATTCCACTGGTGCCGAAGACCTCGTCGCCGTACGGGATCGGATGATGCGCACCGGTACGGACCCGCTGGTACCGAGCGGCGGGAAGGGCGGGGTGGCCGGTGCCACGTCCGGTTCCGTACGGCGTCCTCCGGTACGGGAACTCGCCGCCGGTGAGGTCTTCACCGCACTGGACACGTCACGGCGCGGTCTGTCGGCGGTTCAGGCACGGGCGAGGCTGGAGCAGTACGGGGCCAACGAACTGCCGCGTGCGGGGCGCCGCGCCGTGTGGCGGCAGCTGGCGGCGCAGTTCACGGACCTCTTCGCGGTGGTGCTGATCGTCGCGTCGGGGATCACCTTCCTGGCGTACGCGCTGGAGGAGCCGCCTGACGTCGGCACCCTCCAGCTTGCGGTGGCAATCCTGGGCGTCGTGATGCTGAACGCCGCCATCGGCTTCGCACAGGAGTACTCGGCCGAACGGACGGCCCAGGCGCTGGAGGCGATGGTGCCCCACACCTGCCGGGTGCTCCGCGGCGGCGAACGCCTGGAGCTGCCGACTCGGGAGCTGGTGCCGGGCGACGTGGTGCTGCTGGAGGCCGGCGACGCGGTGTCGGCGGACTGCCGGGTGGTCGAGGCGCACGAACTCGCGGTGAACAACGCGCCGTTGACCGGGGAGAGCAACGCCGTGGGCCGCACGGCCGACGCGGTGGCGGCCGGACCGCCGCTGGAAGCCCGCGACTGCGTGTTCATGGGGACCGACGTCGTCGCCGGGTCCGGGCGGGCCGTCGTCTTCGCCACCGGTCCGACGACCGAGTTCGGGCGGATCTACCGGCTGGCCGCGGCTGCCCCGCGGCAGAAGACCCCGTTGCAGCTCCAGGTGGCCTCGATGGCGCGACGGGTGTCGGGGGCGGCTCTGGCCATCGGTGCCCTGATGTTCGCCGTGCGGATACCCACCGGGGAGTCCGCGGTGACCGCGTTCGTCTTCGCGCTGGGGGTGATGGTGGCCCTGGTCCCGGAAGGGCTGCCCGCCACGCTGTCGGTGTCGCTGGCGATCGGCGTGCGGCGGATGGCGCGCCGCCATGCCCTGATCAAACAGCTGCTGGCAGTGGAGGCGCTCGGGTCGACCACGGTCGTGTGCACCGACAAGACCGGGACTCTCACGCAGGCGGAGATGACCGTCACCCAGGTGTGGGCGGGGGATGCGCCGCACCCGGTGACCGGTGTCGGATACGCGCCGAGCGGCGAGCTCGCCGACGCGGCGCCGGTGCGCGAGCTGCTGCGGGCGGCGGGCCTGTGCTGCAACGCCCGGCTGGTCCCCCCTCAGGGCCCCCGGGAGCACTGGCGGGTGCTCGGCGACACCACCGAGGGAGCGCTGCTCGTCGTCGCCGCCAAGGCCGGGCTCGACCTGGTCGCGGAGGAGGCCGCAGCGCCGCGGGTGACGGAGTTCCCCTTCGATTCCAGCCGCAAGCTGATGACCACCGTGCACAAGAGCGCCACGGGCTACCAGGCGTGCGTCAAGGGAGCGCCCGTCGAATTGCTGGCGCGCTGCACCGACGCGGAGTGGGAGGGCCGGCGCGGGCCACTGACCGAGCAGGACCGAGCAGCGGTCGTCACGGCGAGTGACGCGCTGGCGTCGCAGGGGCTGCGGGTGCTGGCCGTCGCGCGGCGGGAGCTGGACGGACCCCGTCCCACGCAGGACGAGGCCGAGTCCCGACTCACGCTGCTGGGCCTGGTCGGCATGCTGGACCCGCCGCGTCCGGAGGTCAGCGACGCGGTCGCCGCATGCCGCCGGGCCGGCATCCGGATCGTCATGGTCACCGGCGACCACCCGCTCACCGGGGAAGCCGTGGCCCGCCGCGTGGGGATCGTACGGCGGCCGGATCCGGTCGTGGTGACGGGCGCCCGGCTCGACGCGATGGACGACGAGGCGCTCGACGCGCTGCTCGCCGAGCCGTCCGAGCTGCTGCTGTGCCGGGTCAGCCCGGAACACAAGATGCGTGTGGTCACCGCCTTCCAGCGGCGGGGCGAGGTGGTGGCGGTCACCGGCGACGGCGCGAACGACGCCCCCGCGCTCAAGCACGCGGACATCGGCGTGGCAATGGGAGCGTCGGGCACCGACGTGGCTCGGGAGGCGGCGTCGATGGTGCTGCTGGACGACTCGTTCGCCTCCATCGCGGCGGCGGTGCGGCTCGGCCGGGCGGTCTACCAGAACATCCGCAAGTTCCTCGTCTACCTCTTCAGTCACAACATCGGGGAGCTGGTCCCGATCCTGGCGGCGACCTTCGCCGGATTCCCGCTGGTGCCCATCAGCGCGGTGCAGATCCTGGCGATCGACCTGGGATCCGACGTGCTGCCCGCCTTGGCCCTGGGCGCGGAGCCGCCGGAGCCCGATGTGATGGACCGCCCGCCGCGCTCCCGCCGGGAACGTCTGTTCTCGGGCCCCCTGGTGGGGCGGATCCTGTTCCTGGGCGGCATCCAGGCCGTCTGCGTGACCGGCGTGTTCTTCTGGCACATCGGTTCCTCGGGCATCCCGTTCGACGACTTCACCGAGGACACCCTCGTCTACCAGGAGGCGATCACCATGGTCCAGGCCGGGATCGTGCTCAGCCAGTTCTTCAACGCGCTCGCCGTGCGCACCGACCGGCAGAGCATCCTGAAGGTGGGACTTCTGTCCAATCCGGCCCTGCTCGCGGCGGGCGGCTTCGGCGTCGCCCTCATGGCCGCCATCAGCTATCTGCCGCCTCTGCAGGCCGTCTTCAACACCGCCCCGCTCGACGCGGCCGACTGGGTGGTCCTGGCCGGGCTCGGCACCCTGCCCCTGCTCGCGGACGAGGCCCGCAAGACATGGCAGCGCCGCCGCGCAGACCGCCGGAAAGGAGCCCCACGATGAAGGTGATCGTCGTCGGCTGCGGACGGGTGGGATCCACGCTCGCCGGTCTGCTCGCCACAGAAGGGCACGACGTGCGGGTCGTCGACCGGCGTCCCAAGGCGGCCCGGCGGCTGCCCGACAGCCCCCGCATCCGCTTCCACGAGGGCAACGGCTACAGCCGCGCCGTGCTCCGGACCGCCGGGATCGAGCACGCGGACGCGTTCGTGGCCGTCACCTCCGGGGACAACAGCAACATCGTCAGCGCGCGTACGGCGAAGGAGACCTACCGGGTGCCGATCGTCCTCGCCCGCATCTACGATCCCCGGCGCGCCGACATCTACCGCGAACTCGGCATCCCCACCATTGCCAGCGTCCGCTGGACCGTGCACCAGATCCACCAGATGCTGCTGCACCGCCATCTGAGCCCCGAACTCAGCTTCGGCAACGGAGAGACGCTGCTCATCCGCTCCGAGGTGCCGGACTACCTCATCGGGCGGCGGCTGACCGAGTTCGACGTCGACGGCGAGATCCGCGTCGTCGAGGTCACCCGCGCGGGCCGGTCCCTGATCCCGGCGCACAGCACGCCCGCGCAGGCCGGCGACCTGGTCACCTTCGCTGTCGCCGCCACCGCGCTGGGCAGGCTGCGCGGCTTTCTCGACAAGGAGCTGGGGACGTGAATGTGCTCATCGCCGGCGCGGGGCGGCTCGGCACCCAGATCGCCCAGGTGCTCTTCGCGGCCCGCAACGAGGTCACGCTGATCGACGTCGACGACGACCGCATGGCCGAACTTCAGGGCCGCCTCCCGGCCGTGCGCCTGGTAGCAGGGGACGCCTGCGAACCGACTCTCCTTGAACACGCCGGCGTCCTGACCGCCGATCTTGTCATCGCCACCACCGGGGACGACGAGGACAACCTCGTCATCAGCCTGCTCGCCAAGCGGCAGTTCTCGGTGCCGCGCGTGGCCGCCCGGGTCAACGATGCCGACAACGCCTGGCTGTTCGACGGGCGCTGGGGCGTCGACGTCGCCGTTCCCGCGGCCACCCCACTGATCTCCCTCATCGAGGAGGCCACCGGGGCCACCGACACGGTCGCCCTGCTGCGGCTCAGCAAGGCCGGCGTCGACGTCATCGAGACGGCCATAACGCCGCAGTCCGGGGCTGTGGGCCGACTCCTGGGCGACATCCGGCTGCCCGAAGGGACAGTCGTCGCCACGATCGTCCGCGAGGGACAGCCCACGGTGCCGGATCCGGCGATCCGGCTCGCGGCCGGGGACGAACTCCTGCTCGTCTCGCACTCAGCCACCGAGCAGGAGATCCACGCAGCGTTCCAGTGAACCGCAACCGGATGCAGAGCATGTGGGCGGTCACCCGGCGGTCGTCCGAGCTGCCCAGCGCCGCCGGACACTGTCCTCGTGCTCGGCCTGCTCCAAGGCCAGGTCGGCCCGGTCGAGTTCCTCCCGCAGGCGAGGGATCCAGTGGCGCCGCAGCGCACGGACCCGGTGCCGGGTACTGATGACCTCCGCGCCGACCAACTCGGCGGCGGCGTGGGCGGCCGCGTACTCGGCGGCGGCGCGCACCGCACGGGCGTAGGCCGCCTCGGCGTGCACCAGCGCCGTGTTGGAGGGGGCGGCGGCGGTGAGCGGACGGTCGGGCACGGACGTAGCGACCCCCGCCGGGTGACGTACTCCCATGGAGACGGTCCAGTGCACCGTGACCTCGGCGGGGCCGATGCCCGCGGCGGCCGAGTCGAGGGCCCCTTCCCCGCCCAGGAGCAGGCCCCGCAGCAGCCAGTCCTCGGCCTCGGACAGCAGCTCCCGCCAGGCCCGCCCAGCCGCTTCCTCCGCGTGCAGCAGCCGCTGGTGCTCGGAGCGGAGGATGCGCAGCTTCTGTTCCAGCAGGTCGGCTCCGCGCACGGCGACATCGAGGTTGTGCCGCAGCCGCAGCCGTCCTGCACGACCGGGCGGCGTACGTCGGCGGGTGCCGGTCATCGGGACGCCTCCCCGTCGAGATCGCCGAGATCGTCGAGGTCCTGCGCCCCATGGGCGTCGAGAAGCCGGGCGGGGAGCATGGAGAGCTGGCTGCGGGGCAGCGTGAGCAGGGCCCGCCAGCCGCGTTCCAGCGAGGTGTCGAGGTCGCGTGGTTCGTCGCTGCGCTGGTCGGCGAAGTCCCGCAGGAACGCCTCGTCGAAGTCCAGGTAGCGGCGGTCGGTGGGGCTCAGCGCCGCCTGGCCGACCAGGTCGGCCAGATCGCGGACCTGCCGCGCGCGGGCAAGGGCGGCCAGCAGTTGGGCCGCGACGTCGAGGTGGTCGTCGCGGGTACGGCCAGGGCCGGCGCCCTTGCGCATCAGCCGGGAGAGGGAGGACAGGGCGTCCAGCGGCGGGTAGACACCCCGTGCGTGCGTCTCGGGCGAGAGCACGATCTGGCCCTCGGTGATGTAGCCGGTCAGGTCGGGCACGGGGTGGGTGATGTCACCGGCGGGCATGGTGAGCACCGGCAGCACGGTGACCGAGCCGGGCCGCCCCCGGATGCGTCCGCAGCGTTCGTACAGAGAGGCCAGGTCGCTGTAGAGATAGCCGGGGTAGGCGCGGCGGGCGGGGATCTCTCCGCGGGCGGCGGAGACCTCGCGCAGGGCTTCGGCGTACGTCGTCATGTCGGCCATCACCACGAGGACGTGCCGTCCCTCGGTGAAGGCGAGGCGCTCGGCGACGGTGAGCGCGATCCGCGGGGTGAGAATCCGTTCGATCACCGGGTCGTCGGCGGTGTTCAGCAGCAGGACCAGTTCTCCGGCCGCGGACCGTTCCTCCAGGGCATCGCGTACGAACGAGGCGTCGGCGTGGGTGAGGCCCATGCCCGCGAAGACGACGCTGAACGCCTCTCCTTCGGCGGTGGCCTGGGCGGCGATCTGGGCGGCCAGTTCCAGATGCGGCAGTCCGGCGACGGAGAACACGGGAAGCTTCTGCCCCCGCACGAGCGTGGTCAGGGCGTCGACGGACCCGACACCGGTGAGCACCGGTTCGGACGGCGGCTCGCGCCGCACCGGGTTGATGGGGGCGCCGCCCACCTCGGCATGGTGGGAACCGAGGACAGGTGGGCCACCGTCGAGGGGCTCACCGCGGCCGTTGCAGATGCGGCCGAGCCAGTCCGTGCCGACCGGGATGCGCAGCGGGCTGCCCAAGAAGGCCGCCCGGACCCCCTCCGGGTCCATGCCCGCGGTGCCCTCCAGCACTTGGACGACCGCCAGGTCGCGATCGGCGTCCAGGACCACGCCGTGGCGTCGTTCGCCCGAGGCGAGGGTGATGCGTACGTATTCGTCCCAGCCGACCCCCGAAACGCCTTCGACGATCGCGAGCGGTCCTCGGAGTTCGCGCACCGCCGTGTACTCGATCCCACCGGGCAGGCTCATGGCCGCACTTCCCCCAGCCTGGCGAGCATCGCGTCCTGCAGTGCCGCCACCCCGGAGGCGTCGTGCGGGCCGGTGTCCTCGCGGGCACGCAGCAGCGGTCCGAAGTCGATCGCCTCGAGCGAGGCCGCTGGGACACCGGAGTCCACCAGCTCCCGGCAGCGGTCGGCGACCGCGAGGACGGCGTCGGCCAAGGCGGCCGTCTTCTCCGGCCCGCAGTACGCGTCCCGCTCCGACAGCGCGCTCTGCTGCAGTACGCCCTCGCGGACCAGCCTCCCCGCAAGCACGCTGATCCGCTCCCGCGCGGGCAGGGCGGCGATCCCGATCAGGTCCACGAGATCGGCCAGCCGGTCGGCCTCCGCCAGCACCGCTCCCACCCGGTCGCGGCGCCTGGCCCACGCCGGATCGCCGGCTGCCCGGTGGCCGGCGGCCAGGACGGGGACGTCCCGGGAGAAGGACCCGGCCCAGGAGACCGCCGGGTAGTGGCGGGCGTAGGCGAGGTCGCGGTCAAGGGTCCACAGGCAGCGGACGAAGCGTTCGGTGTGCGCGGTCACCGGTTCGGTCATGTCCCCGCCCGGCGGGGACACCGCGCCGATCACAGTGACCGAGCCCCGGTCGCCGCCGAGGGTGGTCACGGCAGCAGCCCGCTCGTAGAAGGCCGCGATGGCGGAGGCCAGTCCGGCCGGGTATCCCTCCTCGGCGGGCAGCGCGCCGGTCCGCGAGGCGAACTCACGCAGCGCCTCGGCCCACCGGGAGGTCGAGTCGGCGATGACGACCACGTCCAGGCCCATGTCCCGGAAGTACTCGGCGACCGTCATCCCCGTGTACACGCTCGCCTCACGGGCCATCATCGGCATGTTGGAGGTGTTGGCGATCGTCACGGTGCGGTCCCCAAGGCGTCCGCCCGTGCGCGGGTCCTGGAGTTCCGACAGTTCGGTGATGACGTCGGCCATCTCGTTGCCGCGCTCCCCGCAGCCGACGTAGACGATGACGTCCGCGTCGCACCACTTGGCGATCTGCTGCAGCAGCACCGTCTTGCCGGTGCCGAAACCACCGGGCACCGCCACCGTGCCGCCCCGGGCCACGGGGAAGAGCAGGTCGATCACCCGCTGGCCGGTGTTCAGCGCCTCATGGCTGTCGACACGCTCCCGCACCGGGCGCGGCACACGCACCGGCCACAGGGCATCCACCGTGACCTCGGTGCCGCCCACCACGGCCACCGTCGCATCGCTCGTACGGCTCCCAGCACCGGCGATCTTCTCGACCGTGCCGTCGCAGCCGGGCGGCACGAGGACCCTCACCCGCACCGCTCCCGCGTCCCGGACCTCCCCGAGCGCCTCCCCCTGGGCCACCTGCTCGCCCTCCGCCACCAGCGGGGAGAAGTTCCAAGTGCGATCCTCGGCAGCGTGCCGCCCCGCCCCGGGCAGCAGCCAGTCGCCCGCACCGGACAGGGGGCGCAGCAGGCCGTCGAAGATGCCGCCGAGCAGCTCGGGGCCGAGCCGCACCGACAGAGGACGGCCCTGGGGCAGTGCAGTCTGCCCCGGAGCGAGGCCGCCGGTGTACTCGTACGCCTGGACGGTGACCACGTCGCCGCTGATGGCCACGACCTCACCGGGCAGCCCGGCCGGGCCGATCGCGACCAGGTCGTACATCGCGATGCCGCCCGTGTACTCCATCTCGACCAGCGGTCCGGTCACGCGCAGGATCCGGGACACCGGCTCCCGCCCAGTCGCCCGGTGAAGCGTCCCGGCAGCTTGCGTCACGGCTCCCACAGGCTGCGCGCCTCCCCTCCCATGCGATCCAGCGCGCGGTCGGCAAGCGCGGTCAGCGAGAGATCGACCCGCCTCCCGGGCGCCTGCACCACCACTCCCCCGTCGGCCTGCTCGGTCGTCTCGGCAGCAGGACCGAGGAGGACCCGCGCCCGGTGTTCCAGCCGCTCCCGCAGGGACGGGTAGTCATCGTTCCGGCGCAGTTCCCGGACCCGCTCGGCGGCCTCGCGGCGCAGCTCCTCGTACGAGGTGCGGCGAGCGGTGAGCGCGCGGGACCTGGCTTCCCGCCTTGCCCTGACGAGGAGGTCGCGGGCGGCGTCCGCGCCGTCGGCCTCGCCCTGCCGCTGGGCCTCGTCGAGGATCGTCCGGGCCTCGGCACGGGCCTGGTCGAGCAGGGCGGTGGCCTCCCGCTCGACGCGGGCCAGGAGCGCTTCCGCGTCGGTGTGAGCGGCTCGCAGCAGTCCCTCCCGGACCGGCGAGAGTGCGTCCGATGTCCGCTCGTGAGCCGGGGTCGTCATGGCGGCATCACAGCGGTCAGCGGCCTGCGGCCCCCGGGCGCCGCACGGTCCGACTCCAGTGCCTCGGCCGCGGCAGGGGTGAGGATCACCAGGTCGACGCCGTCCGGCAGACTCCGCCAGATCCGGCGTACGGCCTCGGGGGCGTCGGCGACGAGCACGACCGCTCCGGCCAGTGCCAGACCGGCCACACGGGACCGCTCTCCGAGGGCGGCGATGCGGCCCATGGTCATGCCTTGCCGATCAGGATGACCGCGACGACCAGCCCGTAGATGGCGATGCCCTCGGCCAGGCCGACGATGACCATGGCACGGCCGAAGAGTTCAGGTCGTTCGCTGAGCGCCGCGAGGGCCGCCGCACCGGTGTAGGCGACGGCGATGCCCGCTCCGATCGTCGCGCCGGCCACCGCGATCGCGGCGCCGATCAGGGCGGCGGAGCTGGAGCCGGAGTCCTGTGCCACCGTGGTCGCGGCTTGCGCGGTTCCTCCACCGAGAACCAGGGTCAGTACGACGGCGGCGGCCACCAGGAGCACAGCGTCCGCCGCGACCATCCACCACAGGGCCCTCCGGCCGGAGCGTCGCAGCACAAGGCGCACGGCGACGAATGCCGCCACGATGACGGGCAGGGCCAAGAACCAGGTGATCACGCTTCCTCCTTCCGCGCCGGGCCGCGCCCCGCAGCTTCCGCCGTTGCGAGCGGCCCGACGTCGGTGCCCGGCCCCGTGAGGTGCTCCACGGGCAGACGCCAGGGCCTGAAGGGGCGGCCCTCGCCCTCGAAGAGCCGGGAGAACAGTTCGTAGAACTCCAGCCGCAGCGCCTGGACACCGGCCACCAGTGCCTCCAGTGCGAAGGCCAGGGCATTGCCTGCGAGGAACACCAGCACCGCTGCGGCGACGCCCACCGGGCCCCGGCCCGCCAAAGCCGTCGTGCCGTCCCAGACGATCGCCCCCAGCGCCGCATGGGTGAGGCCGAAGGCCGCGAGCCGTGCGAACGACACGACGTTCGAGCCGATTCGCACCACCGCGTCGAACAACTGGATACCGGTCTGCACAGCACCGCCGACACCGCCTGCGGTGGTGGCGTACAGCCCCACCCCGACCAGCGCCAGCCCGGCGGTCGCGATCGCGGCGCCGAGGACCCCGTACGCAGCCTGGCCGAGCCAGATGTACCCCGCGACGGCGGCGAGACCGAGATAGAGCGCCGCTCCTGCGATTCCGGTCGTCGCGTACAGCGCTGCCGCGGGTCCGCCTTCCCGCCACCGGTTCACGATCCCCGCGGCATAGGCGACGGCCAGCAGCACGGCGCCGAGTCCGACGGCTGTGGCCAGCAGCCGCATGGGTTCCTCCAGCGGTTCCAGCCACAGCACGGGGAGCACCCCGGTCGGGCCGAAGAACTCGCCGTAGGCCACTCCGGCCAGGGTGGCGGCGAGCCCGGCGCCGGCGACGAAGGGCCACAGCGGGCGCAGCGTCGCCGCTCGGCGCGGTCGGCCCGCTCGCAGCAGGAGAGCGATGACGACCAGTAGCAGACCGTGCCCGGCATCGCCGAACATCAGGCCGAACATCACCACGTAGACGATCCCGGCCGGCATGGTGGGGTCGAGGTCGGCATAGGGCACGGTTCCGTACGTGCTGACCAAAGGTGTGAAGGAGCGGCGCAGGGTCCTCGCCGTGTACGCCGGGTGTGCGACGTCCGCTCCGATCAACAAGGTTGGCGGATCGACGCCGCGCGGGGTCCGCAGTGGCACCAGCGCGCCGCCGGCGCCTGCGATGCGAGCGGCGGTGGCGCCCACCTCGGCTTCGGGGCACCAGCCGGCCAGTGCCGCGACCGCGCCGTGGCGGACCGCGCTGCCGAGTCGTTCCTCCAGCTGCGCCTCGCCCGCCAACAGGTCCGTCCGGCCCTCACGCTCCAGGGCGTCCAGGTCGGGGGACGCCTCGCTGAGAACGGGTTGGCTCGGCTCGGTGCGCAGCCGCTGGAGGCTGGTGGCCGCCGGCCCCCGGACATCCGGCCCGCCGTCCCGGGCCAGGTCGATCTCGACGCAGCCCGCCTCGGCAATCCGGACCAGGCTCTCCCGCAGCGCCGGCTCGGGGGCCACGATGGCCACCCTGCGCATCCGGACCGGGGCCGCCGCCTCAGCCCGGAGCATCGAGCACCTCCGCAGGCCCGTCACCGGAGCCGCCGCCCCGGGCGGCCAGCTCCAGCGCGCCGCGGGTCCGCCACGCGTCGACGGACAGCAGTGCCACGGCCCCCACTACCGGCTGCGGCCCGAAACTGGACCGGCGCAGGAATTCCCGGCCGTCCCGCTCCACCACGTCCCACCAGCGCGCCTCAGCCCGCCACAGGTCCGCCGCCTCGTCGATGTCGTCCAGCAGCCACCTCGCGGTGGCCGGCAGCGCCTGCTGAAAGTCGGCGTACGCCCCCGCACCCACCGCTCGCGGGCCGAGCAGACGGGCCGCTCGGCGGGCGGAGACGTCCGGGATCCGGCGCCCGACGACGTACGTCTCACGGCCGAACAGCAGGGCGAGCCGGGCCGCCGCCCAGCGCGCCGCGTCGGGAACGGTGGTGGCGAGTCGCAGGGCGGCGGAGACCCGCATACCGGTTGCGACCGCGGCCGGGGAGTCGCCCCCGGGGTCGCCCCAGACGGAGGCTGCCAGCGCGGTGCGCAGCTCCGTCGGCGTACGGGTGCGGGCCAGGCGTGTCCAGGCGGTCGCCAGTGTGCCCAGGCGGTAGGGCTGGGGGTGGAGGCGTTCTGAGCCCGGCTGTCGCGGGTCGGCTGCGAGAGCCCTTAGATGGTGTTCGGCGTTGGAGAGCTCGAATCCGGCGGCGAGCGCCCGGACGGCCTCGGCCCCGTTGGCCGGTTGCCAGCCGGCGAGGACCCGAAGATGCCACAGCAGTGTCGCCGCGACCGCCCGTTGGGCCTCGGCCGGCGTGGCGCCCGGGGTGACGTCGTGCCGGTAGGGGGTGGCCGCCAAGTAACGCAGGGCGTCTTCGAGGGTGGGGGACGCGGCCGCCTCCCTGATGCCCTCGGCTCCCAGGCACCGGGTCCGCAGGGCGCGTGCCCGGGTCACGCCGGCCACCCATCCGGCGCCCATCACGGACCGCCCTCCTGGGGCCTCCCACGGCCCCGAGACCGATGCTCCTCCTGTGGCGCAGGAGACGCCTGCCCCGCCGTGATGTCCTCCAGCACCAGCGCGACCACACGTTCGACGAGCGCGGGCGTCCGGCTCCTGGCGCGGTCGCGTACCGCGACGGCCTCGCGTTCTGCTTCGGCGAGCAGTTCCGCCGCCTCGCCCTCGGCCGCACGCAGCACCTGCTCGGCGGCGCGCTCCCGCACCTGGTTGGCCTCCGCATGCGCCTCGGCCACGATCTCCTCGGCCTGCCGTTCGGCTTCCCGCCGGTGTGACGTGGCGACGGCCTCGGCCTGTTCGCGTACGGCCCGGGCTTCCGCCTCCGCCTGTTCGAGCAGGGCCAGGGGCGGTGTGAGTTCCGCGCGGAGTTCGGCGGAACGGTCCGCGGGGACGCCACCTGGTGCGGCCCGGCCGGGCGATGCCGTCGGCCGGAAACGTGTCAGGAAATCCCGGAATCCCGTCACGAACTCTCCTTCAGGTGGGCCTTGGCCCCGCTTCCCAGTCTCCTTGGTAGGCGATGGCATGTCGCGGCGCACTGGGCCGGTTGTCCCGCAGCGGGGCCGTTCGGCCCGGAGGCCGCACCAGTTGATCGATGCCAGACTGAGCGCGTAGGTGGACGGCGTCCCCGGGAGGCAGCCGTGAGCAACTTCGAGCAGAGTTCCGCGGGGAAGGACGCCCGCCGCACCATGCCGCGCCGCCCCTGGACGCCCCAGGAGGAACCGCGTCAGGAGGCGCTGGGCCGCTACCTCGCGGCGGTCGCCGCCGCGTCGGCGAGGAAGAGCGCCAAGGAGCCCGAGCCCGCTCCCGGCAGGGAGAGCTCCGAGGCGACCACCACTGCCACACCCGAGCCGTCCACCCGGGCTGTCGTGCTCCGGGTGCGGGATGTCATGCAAGTGCCGGCGACCTCCGTCCCCGGTGACATGCCGTTCCTGGAGGTCGCCCACACACTCGCCCGCGAGCAGGTGGGCGCCGTGCCGGTGGTCGACGCCGGCGACCACGTGATCGGTGTCGTCTCCGAGTCGGATCTGCTGGCCAAGGCCGCCGTCATGGCGGAACCGCGCCGGCACGGGCCTGTCGGCAGGCTGTGGCAGCACCGCCTGTACGACAAGAGCCGTGGCGACACGGCGGCCACGTTGATGACCTTCCCGCCGGTCACCGTGCATCCGGCGCAGCGCGTGGCGGACGCCGCGTGGACCGCCGCCCACGCGCGGTTGAAGCGGCTGCCCGTGACCGACTATCGGGGTCGGCTCGTCGGTGTGGTGAGCCGGCGCGACCTGCTGCGGGCCCTGGTCCGTGACGACGCCGAGATCCGGGCCGAGGTCGAGTCGCTGGTCGGTCAGCACGTGCTGGATCCGCGCGCTGTCGAGGTCACGGTGGAGAGCGGCGTGGTGACGATGACGGGGCGACTGGACAAGGCTGTTGTCCCCGAACTGCTCGCATCGGTACGGGACATCGACGACGTGGTCGATGTCGTCGACGACACCGAAGCGGTCTGAGCCGTGACCGTCCACGGGGCGCACGTCACTGCGTGCGGGCGACGAGGAAGTCGGCGCTGCCGGACAGTGTGGTGAGCCGGGGCGTGTCCTCGTCCTCGATGCGGACGCCGGACCGTTCGCTGAGGACCTCCACGAAACTCAGGAAGTCCAGCGAGTCCATCTCCAGTACGTCGCGGAACGCGTCGTCGGGCTCCAGCGCGGCGACGTCGGCGCCGGGGATGACGGAGGAGATCGATTCCCTGACCATGTCCAGCGCCTCGGTTCGGTTCATGTTCACAGCTGCTCCGGGTTCTGCAGGAGGCGGGTGACCGCCGTGAGGTAGCGGGCACCGACGGCACCGTCGGTCGCCCGGTGGTCGGCAGAGAGGGTCGCCGTGACCACGGGCCGCACGCCCAGCAGGCCGTCGACGGCGCACGGCCGGTCGACCACGCGCCCGAAGCCGACCAGTGCCACCTGGGGCGGGTGGATCACACCGAAGACGGTTTCCACGCCCTGGTCGCCGAGGTTGGTGACGGTGATCGTCGCGTCGGACACCTCGGAACCGCGCAGCCTGCCCGCGCGGGCCCGGGCGACCAGGTCCTTCAGGGCGGTCATCAGCTGCAGGGGTGTCATGGTGTCGGCGTGGTGCAGCGCGGGTGCGACGAGGCCTCCGCCGCGCAGGGACACGGCAACGCCGAGGTGTATGCCCTCGCCCGCCGTGAAGTGGTCGTCGGTCCAGAAGCCGTTGAGTTCGGGGACCTCCCGGGCCGCCAGGGCCGCCGCCTTGAGCAGCAGGGCCGCGGGGAGCAGCCGTTCACCGACCGGGCTGCGCCGGTTGTGCTCATGCAGCCAGTCCATCGCGGCGGCCATGTCCACGGTGGTGGAGAGGTAGTAGTGGGGAATGTCCCGGTTGGCGCGGCTCATCAGGCCGGCGATGGCCTGGCGCATGGCTGCCGCCCGGTCCTTGGACGGACGGGCAGCAGAAGGCCGTTGAGCGGAAGGACGTAGCGGGGTGGCGCCCGTTGGTACGGGCGAGGCCGGGGCCGCCGGGCCGGGCGCTGCCTGGCGTACGTCTGCGGCACGGACGGTCGACTCCCTGCCCGTCCCCGTGACCGTGGCCAGGTCGACGCCCAGTTCGGCGGCGAGCCGCCGGGCGAAGGGGGTGGCGCGCACGCGCGGTGGCCGAGGAGCGGCACGGGCGGCCGCCGCTGCCTCGACGTCGGTCCGGGTGACGCGCCCTCCGGGGCCGGAGCCGTGCAGCGTCTCCAGGTCGACGCCGCTGTGCTCCGCGAGATGCCGGACCAAGGGGCCGGCCTCGATGTGGCCGCGCCGGCTCCCGGCGGACGGTACCGACACCGGGACGGGGGCGGGTTCGGGTGGCGGGGAGGTGGGCGCGGAGGGCTCAGTGGGCCTCGCCTTCTTCGGTACCTGACGGACCGGGTGTCGCTCCTCGGTCGGCCCGATCAGCGCGAGCGGCGTGCCCACCGGGACCGTTGTGCCGGGCTCGACGAGCAGTTCGGTCATGGTCCCGGTGTCGAAGCACTCCACCTCGATCGTCGACTTCGCGGTTTCGACGACCGCGACCGGATCGCCCTTGTGCACGAGGTCGCCCGGTCCCACCAGCCATTCCAGGAGCGTGCCCTCGTCCATGTCGGCGCCGAGGGAGGGCATGGTGAACTCGGCCATGATCAGTCCACCGCCCGGTGGGCGGCCGCGACGATGTCGGCGGTCTGCGGCAGGGCGGCCTCTTCCAGCCGCCGGGCGTACGGCATGGGCACCTCCGCGCTGCACACCCGCTCGACGGGCGCGTCCAGTTCGTAGAACGACCCTTCGGCGATGCGGGCCGACACTTCGGCAGCGAGGCTTCCCGTGCGCCATGCCTCATCGATGACCATCGCACGATGGGTACGGGTCACCGAGGCGGTGATGGCCTCGTCGTCGAGGGGGCGCAGCGTGCGCAGGTCGATCACCTCGGCGCTGATGCCCTCGGCAGCCAGCTCGTCCGCCGCCGCGAGGGCCTTGGGCAGCGAACCGCCGTACGTGATCAGGGAGATGTCGGTGCCGGGCCTGCGGATCGCGGCGTGGTCGAGGTCCACGGGGGCGTCGGGCGGAAGGAGTTCGCCGGAGACGTTGTAGAGGCTTCCGTGCTCGAAGATCAGTACGGGGTCGGGGTCGGCGAGCGCCGGGGCGAGCATGTGCCGCGCGTCCTCGAGAGTGGCGGGGGCGAGGACGCGGATGCCGGGGATGTGTGCGTACCAGCCTTCCAGGCTGTGCGAGTGCTGGGCGGCGAGCTGCCGTCCGGCGCCCGTGGTCATGCGGATGACCAGCGGTACGGGCAGTTGGCCGCCCGACATGTGCAGCAGGGTGGCGGCGTTGTTGAGGATCTGGTCGAGGGCGAGCAGGCTGAAGTTGACGGTCATGATCTCGACGATGGGCCGCATCCCGGCCAGGGCTGCACCGATGCCGGCGCCCACGAACGCGGACTCCGACAGCGGGGTGTCGCGGACGCGTTCGGGGCCGAACTCCTCCAGCAGGCCGAGGCTGACGCCGAAGCATCCGCCGTAGCGGCCCACGTCCTCGCCCATGAGGAAGACGCGGTCGTCCGAGCGCAGGGCTTCCCGGAGTGCCTCTCGCATCGCCTCCCGGTAGGTTGTCTTCGCCTCGTGCGTCCCGTCGACGCCCATGGTCAACTCACCGCCTCCGCCGAGGAACTGGTGACGTGGTGGAGCAGGTCCTCGACCGGCTCCTCGGGAGCCTTTTCGGCCGCTTCGACGGCTTGGTCGATCTCGGCGGTGATCCGCTGCTCGATCCGGGCCACCTCCCGGTCACCCAGCTCACCGTTCTCGCGCATGCGGTCCGTGAGCAGGCTGATCGGGTCGCGGGACTTCCACTGCTCGATCTCCGCCTTGTCTCGGTAGCGGTCCGGGTCGTACATCGAGTGGGCGCGGAAGCGGTAGGTGCGCATCTCCAGGAAGTGCGGCCCGGTGCCTGCCCGGATGCCCTCGACGGCCCGCTGTGCGGCCTGCTCGACAGCCTCGACGTCCATGCCGTCCACGGCCCAGGCGACCATGCCGTAGGAGGCGGCACGCATGGCCAGATCGGTCTGTGCCTGATGCCGTTCCAGGGCCGTGCCCATGGCGTAGAGGTTGTTCTCGCAGACGAGCAGCAAGGGCAGCTTCCACAGCGCTGCCAGGTTCGCGGTCTCGTGGAACTCGCCCTCGGCGAAGGCGCCGTCGCCGAAGAAGCAGCAGGTGACGTCGGTCCGTCCGCGCATGCGGTCGGCGAGCGCGAGGCCGGCTGCCAAGGGGAGCCCGCCGGCGACGATGGCGTTCCCGCCGTAGAAGCGGCGACTCGCGTCGAACAGGTGCATCGAACCGCCCCGGCCGCCGCTGCACCCGGTCGTCCTGCCGTACATCTCGGCCATGACGGCATCGGCCGTGATCCCACGGGCCAGTGCGTGGCCGTGCTCGCGGTAGGTGGAGACGACCGCGTCCTCGGGTGTCAGTGCCTCGTTGACGCCGACGGCGACGGCCTCCTCGCCGATGTAGAGGTGAACGAAGCCGCGGATCTTCGCGGCGCTGTACAGCTCGACGCACCGCTCCTCGAAGTGCCGGATGCGCAGCATCGACTCCAGCAGGTCCGTCCGGTGTCCGGTGGACGGCTGCCGGGCCCGCGATTCGGTGCTCGCGCTCCGTTTGGTCGTCGTGGTCTTCGTGCCGGACTTCGGGTGCGCCGGGTCGTTCCGCATGCGGGTGGAGCGGGCCGCGCTCATGTGGATCCCTCCAAGGTCGACAAGTCGCCCGTCGGCAGGCCGAGTTCGCGCGCACGCAACAGACGGCGCATGACCTTCCCGCTGCGCGTCTTGGGCAGGTGCTGATCGAAGGCGATCTCCCTGGGAGCGACAGCGGGTCCCAACTTGTGACGGCCGAAGGCCAGCAACTCCCGCTCCAGACCCGGGGTCGGCTCGACACCGGGCCGCAGCGACACGAACGCCTTGACCACGTTCCCGGCGACCGGGTCCGGCCGTCCGATCACCCCGGCCTCGGCCACCGACGGGTGCTCCATCAGCGCGCTCTCCACCTCGAACGGGCCGATCAGATGCCCCGCCGACTTGATGACGTCGTCGGCGCGCCCCACGAACCAGTACCAGCCGTCCGCGTCCCGTCTGACCAGGTCTCCGGTCAGGTACCAGCCGTCCGCGAACTCGGCGTCGTAGCGCTCCTTGTCGTGCAGATAGCCGCGGAACATCGACGGCCAGCCCGGCCGTAGCGCCAACTCGCCCTCGACATCGGGGTTCTGCACCTCCGTGACCCTGCCGTCGGTGACCAGTGCCCGGCCGTCCTCGCCCTGCTTCAGCACGGCCGCGTCGATGCCGGGCAGCGGACGTCCCATCGAGCCGGGCCGGATCTCGCAGGCCGCGAAGTTCGCGATCATGATGCAACCGGTCTCCGTCTGCCACCAGTTGTCGTGCACCGGCAGGCCCAGCACGTCCCGGCCCCACACGACTGCCTCCGGGTTGAGGGGCTCGCCGACAGACGCGATGAAGCGCAGGGACGACAGGTCGTAGGAGCGCGGCAGGTCGTACGGGCCCTGGCGCGGGGTGGCTCTCATGAGCATGCGCAAGGCCGTGGGGGCCGTGTACCAGACGGTGACCCTCTGTTCGCCGAGGATCCGGTACCAGCGGCGGGCGTCGTAGTCGCCCTCGTCGACGACGAGCGTCACGCCGTGGACGAGCGGGGCGATGATGCCGTACGACATGCCGGTGACCCAGCCGGGGTCGGCGGTGCACCAGTACACGTCCTCGGCGTGCAGATCGAGGGCGTACGCGGCTGTGGCGTAGTGGGCGACGACAGCGTCGTGGACGTGGACCGCGCCCTTGGGGGTGCCCGTGGTGCCGCTCGTGAAGTGCAGCAGGGCCATGTCGTCGGGCGAGGTCGGCGGGATGGTGAAGGTGTCCGGGGCTGCGGACATCAGGTCGTCGAAGGAGGCGGTGTCGGGCAGTTCCTCGGCGCCGGGGCCGACGATCAGGACGTGCTTCAGTCCGGGAACCGATGCCCGGCGCTCGGCGACCTTGCGCCGGTAGAGGGCCGCAGTGGTGACCAGGACCTGCGCGTCACCGAGCCGCAGCCGCTGCTCCACCGGGTCGGGGCCGAAGGCGGAGAAGAGCGGGCAGAGCACGCCGGCGTTCTTCAGCGTGCCCAGCACCGTGACGTAGAGCTCGGGACAGCGGCCGAGCAGGGTGAACACCCGGCCGCCGTGGCCGACGCCGAGTGAGCGCAGGACGTTCGCGAAGCGGGCGGTACGGCGGGCCAGTTCGGCGTAGGTGACGGTCGAGACGGAGTCGTCCCGGGCAACACATCGCAGCGCGACCTTGTCCGCGAGGTCAGAGGCCGCGTGCCGGTCGACCGCCTCGTGGGCGATGTTGAGCCCGCCGTCGGGCAGCCCGGCCAGTGCGGTGCGCGCCTGCGCCCAGGTGAAAGTCGAGCGGGCCTGGTCGTAGTCGGTGAGTCGGGGTGGGACGACCGGTGTGGTGTCCTTGTGGATCGTTTCCCCGTGCATGGGCTGCTCCTCCCGGCACTGCCCCTGATCTCCAGAGTCGCCGAGCCCGGCCGCAGCTGCACCTCGGCCGGAGGACACGGCCCGCTCGGACTGGCGGCGGCGTACCGCGGGCTTCGGTGAAGCCGGGGGCCGCCCACTTCTTGCGGGCCCGAATCGCACGGTGCGCGGTGTCTCTCCGTTTCGCCGTGCCTCCCTGTGGCCCTCGGCTCAATTCCATGGCACCGCCACTCGCCGGCGAGTTGTAGGGCCGGACGGCCCGGACCGAGGGGCCGGACGGCCCGTTCGGCCCCTTTCCGGCCGGCGCGGTTCACTCGCGGTGCAGAACGACCTTGAGGGCGCCCGTGGTGGTGCCGTTCGAGAACACCTCGTAGGCGTCCTCCATCCGATCAAGGCCGAAGGCGTGGGTGACCAGCTGGGAGACGGGCAGGCGTCCGAACCTCACCAGCTCCAGCAGCCAGGGGGTGGAGGACGTGTCCACCTGGCCGGTGCTGATCGTCACGTTCTTGCGCCACAGGGATTCGAGGTGCAGCGTGACCGGTTTGCCATGCGTGCCGATGTTGGCGATGTGCCCTCCTGTGCGGACGGCGCGGGTGCACAGGACGAAGCCCTCCGGCTCACCCGATGCCTCGATGACCACGTCGGCTCCCGGCTCCTCGGAGAGATCGGCGATCATCTTCCCCGGCAGCTCTGCGGCATCGGCGCCCAGGCGGGCGGCGGCTTCCAGCCGGGCGGCGGACAGGTCCACGACGATGATGCGGCGCGGCGAGTAGAGACGCGCGATGATGACCGTGGCGAGACCGACGGGACCCGCTCCCACCACGACGACGATGTCCCCCGGACCCACATGTCCGTTCCGCACCCCGATCTCGTAGGCGGTGGGGAGGACTTCGGCGAGCAGGACCGCGTCGCCCAGTGGGAGGGCGGAAGGTCGCCGGTGGGTGGAGTATTCGGCGAACGGCACCCGCACGAACTCGGCCTGCGTCCCGTTGACGAGGCTGCCCAGGATCCATCCACCGCCCCCACGGCACTGTCCGCCCATGTTGTCGCGGCATGCACGGCAGTGGCCGCAGGCCGAGACGGACGACACGATCACCTGGCTCCCGGGGTGCAGGTCGTGGACGTCGCTCCCGACCTCCACGACCTCGCCCACGGCCTCGTGGCCGAGGATCGTCCCCGGTTTCACCTCGGGGAGGTCTCCCCGCAGGATGTGCAGATCACTGCCGCAGACGGTGGTGGCGTCGACGCGCACGATCGCGTCGGTCGCCTCCTCGATCGCGGGATCCGGGACGGTGTCCCAGGAGATCTGTTCCGGGCCGTGGTAGACGAGCGCTCGCACGGTACTCACTCCCTCGTTCCGTCACCTCCACGGTCGCCCCCGCCGGACTCCCGGGCAACACGGCTGCTCTTGCGCCTCAGTCCGCACTGGACCGGAGCACGGACGCATCGGCTCAATGCGCCGATCGCACCGATTTCCCGGGGCGGTACGGCTCAGTCATGGAGGTCCGGCTCAGTCATGCGGAACGACAGCGACGGGGCAGCGCCCGTGGTGGATGGCGGCCTGGGCCACGGGACCCAGGTGGGGTGGCAGGCCGTGCCGGTGTGCGCGTCGGCCGACGACCAGCAGCGCGGCGCCTTCGGCAGCCCGTACCACGGCTTTGGAGGGGTTTGCGAGGCGGATGCTGTCGGCCACCTCCACCTGCGGGTACTTCCCGCGCCAGGGGCGCAGCGCACTGCTCAGTTGCTTCTGTGCGTCCCGCGTCATCTCTTCGGTGACGTCGTGGTCCACACCCCAGGGCACGCGTGCATGGAGCGGCACGCTTCGGCCGTGGACAGCCAGGAGGGGAACGCCTCTGGCCGCGGCGGTGTGGAAGGCGAAGTCGAGCAGGTCGTCGGAGGATCCGTGCAGTTTCAGGGCCACGACCACGCGGCTCGCGGGTGCCGGGGGCGGCGCTTCCTCCCGGGTCTCGGCGCGGACCAGTACGACCGGCCGCTCGGCCCGTGCCACGACGGGCATGCTGACGTCGCCCAGGAAGTAGCTCTCGACTGGCTCCAGCCCTCGGGAGCCGAGCACGATCATCTCGGACTCCGACGCCGCTTGGAGCAGGGCGTTCTGGGCGTCGTCGGCGACCAGGTTCCCGACGATGGACAGGCCCGGGTGGTGTGCCTGCAGCTCCGCCCGCGCTGTGTGGACGAGACGCTTCGCCCAGTAGTTCTGATCGACTTCCGAGGGGACGCGGGCCGGTTCCGGTGCCAGCAGTGGCCACGCGTGCAGCAGGCGCAGGGTGAGCTTGCGCTTCTCGGCCTCGTCGGCGGCCCAGCGGGCAGCGGCAAGGCTCTCGGGTGAGCCGTCGAGGCCCACGGTGACGGCTTGTTGCATGGCGGCGGCCTCCGTCTCGTACGAAGCTGGAAGTGACGGTGATGACGGTGAGCGAGTCCGAGGGTGTGGATGGTCCGGACGTCGCCGACATGCCGAGCGTGATGTGTTCTCTCCTTCGAGGAGTACCCCAATCTCCTCTGCGGCGCATGTGGACCTGTGAGGAGCAGGGCCGGAGAGGTGGAGTCCGGCACGAGAGGAGACAGGGGCGGTGACGATTCCCCTGGTGGTCGGCGTCGACGGGTCCGAGGCGAGCCTCGAGGCGGTGGACTGGGCCGCCGACGAGGCGGTCCGGCACGAGGTACCGCTCCACCTCCTGCACGCGGCGAGGAACCACGAGGCGTCCGACGTGCTCGGCGCTGCCTCGGAGCGTGCCAGGGCAGGCGCTCCCACGGTCCGGCTGTCGAGCGAAGTGCTGCATGACGACGCGGCCTCCGCCCTGGTCGACAAGGGGCGCAACGCCTTCGCACTGGTGCTCGGATCCCGGGGGCTCGGGGATCTCGCCGGGATGCTCCTGGGCTCGGTCAGTCTGGCCGTAGCCGCACGAGCGGACTGCCCGGTCGTCGTGGTGCGCGGCGCGGCGGAGCACCGTGGTGCCGAGTTCGGAAGTGTCGTGGTCGGTGTCGAGGACGGGGAGGGCAGCGGCACGGCCGTCCAGTTCGCGTTCCGTGAGGCACGTGCGCGGGGCTGTCGGCTGGTGGCGGTGCATGCCTGGAGCACACCGCTCGGTGCGTTCACCACACCTCAAGCCCCGCCCTGGTACGCCCTGGAGACCCACCGACGCCCGCCGGCCCAGGTGCTCGACGACGCCCTGCGCGGCGCGGCGGAGCTGTGCGGGGACGCCCCGGTGAGCCGAAGGGTGATCGAGGGACCGGCACGCCAGGCACTGCTGGAGGCAGCGTCTGAGGCGGACCTGCTGGTGGTCGGCGCTCGAAGGCGACAGGGGCACTTGGGTTTGCAGCTGGGTCTGATCAATCATGCGGTACTGCATCACGCGCCGTGCCCGGTCGTGGTCGTTCCTCAGGTATGACCGCGCCGCGCCTGGCGGAGAACGGATCTTGTCGATGGTCGGCCCTTGCAGGGCCGGACGTCGGACCCGCAGGGACTTTCGGCCCAGTGACCGGACTCCGCCGCCGTTCCATGGTGGGACGGAGAGATGGGGGAACGGACCAGCAACCTGCTGGAGGCCGACTCATGAGTGCACAAGATTCGCCGTCCGCGTCCGGCCCGCCCCTGCCGCACCAGGAGCACACGTCGAAGGGGGCGAATCCCCTGAGACGTACGTCCGACAGGGTCGAATCCTGGTTCCGCCGCTTCTTGATGCTCGTGTTCGTCCTCGGGCTGCCGGTGGCCGCGATGGGTGCAGGGCTGACGGCGTACGAGTCATCGATGCGTACCGTGCAGACCCAGTCGGCGCAGCGGCAGGAGGTCACCGCCCGACTGACGTCGGATGTCAAGGGCGAACCCGAAGACGCGAAGCAACTGGCGCAGGTCCACTGGACCGACGGCAACGGCAGGGTGCGGACGGGAACCGCCCTGGTGCAGCCGGGAACGCCCAAGGGCGCGACCATGCGGGTCTGGGTGGACCGGGACGGAACCATCACTGGTCCTCCGATGAGCGCACTCAACGCCAGGACCACGGGCTGGTTCGTGGGCGGTATGGCGGCGGGCGGCGTGAGCGCCGGGTTCTTCGCGGCGCGGGCAGGCATGCGCCATGTGCTGGACCGCAGAAGGTACGCGCAGTGGGAGGCCGAGTGGGTCCTGGTGGAGCCCCTGTGGTCCGCGCGCTTTCGCAGGTGACGGACGGGGAGACCGGGCGAAGGCCGAGGAGGTGACGCCCATGTCCGATGCGATGACCACCGATCTGTACGAAGTCACGATGACGATGTCCTACCTGCGGGAGGGCATGACCGGACCGGCGACCTTCAGCCTCTTCGTCCGCGATCTGCCTCCTGAGCGCGGCTTCCTGGCTGCGGCGGGGCTGGAGTCGGCCCTGGACTACCTGTCCGGCCTGCGTGTCGGCCCCGAGGACGTCGATGCCTTCGCTTCCGCCCTGCACCGGCCGCCCCGGGATCTTCAGGCCCTGCTCGGCCTGGAGTTCACGGGGGACGTGCGGGCCGTGCCGGAAGGGCGGATCGTACTGGCCGGAGAGCCGCTGTTGGAGGTGACTGCGCCGCTTCCGCAGGCACAGTTGGCCGAAACATACGTGCTCAACCAGGTCAGCCATCAGACGGCGCTCGCCTCGAAGGCCGCACGCTGCGTGCTCGCCGCGGCCGGGCATCCGGTCGTCGACTTCTCCCTGCGGCGGACCCACGGCCCGCAGTCCGGGTTCCAGGCCGCCCGCCTCGGTGCGATGGTCGGCTTCGCCGGAACCAGCAACGTGGCCGCTGCCACCGCTGTCGGCATACCTGCCGTCGGCACGATGGCGCATTCCTTCGTGGAGGCATTCGCCACGGAGGAAGACGCGTTCCGCGCCTTCGCACGGTCCCATCCCGGACCGGTGACCTTGCTGGTGGACACCTATGACACCGAGGAGGGCGTCCGCGTCGCGGCGCGCGTCCTGCGAGACCTCGACCACGCGGCCAGCGGGCCGGGCTCGGCCGTACGACTGGACAGTGGCGACCTAGGGGCCCTGGCGGTGCGAGCACGGGACATCCTCGACAGCGCGGGCCTGCCGGACGTACGGATCATCGCCAGCGGCGGTCTCGACGAGTGCGCCGTGGACGAACTGGTCCGCTCGGGCGCGCCGATCGACACGTACGCCGTCGGCACCCGCGTCGGGGTCTCGGCCGACGCACCGTTCCTGGACTCCGCCTACAAAATGGTGGAGTACGACGGCCGACCAGTGATGAAGCTCTCCTCCGCGAAGGTCACGGCACCTGGCCCCAAACAGGTGTTCCGCCGCCCGGGCTACGCCGACGTGATCGGTCTGGCCGACGAGCAGCCGCCTACCGACGGCAGGCCCCTGCTGGAGACGGTGATGCGGGGCGGGCAGCGCACCGGCGACAGGCCCACGCTCGACCAGTGCCGGGCGAGGTTCGCCGCCGACCTGGATGGACTGCCGTCGGCGGCCCGTCGGATCCGCTGGCCAGGGGCGCCTCGCGCGGCGGTGTCCGAGCGGCTGAGCGCGCTCACCGCCCGGGTCCGACGCCGCATCGAGGAGGGGACGTCGGCCCCCGCCGCACAGCCCCCGGACGTGGAGCGAACCGCATCCGGATCACATCGGTCCATACCGAGGTGAGGAGGAAAGCGATGCCGCACACAGTGGAATGGAAGGTTCATCTCCACCTCTTCGAGGACGACGAGGGGACGACGAAAGCACACGTGGTGCTGGACACCGGCACCACGACGCTCACCGGCCACGGGTCCGCACACCGCAATCCGGCGGACATGAACGTGCCCGAGATCGGCGACGAGCTGGCAGCGAGCAGGGCCATGAACGACCTCGCTCAGCGGCTGCTGAACGTCGCCGAGGGCGACATCGAAGACGTGGGAGCGTCCCGGCCCAGCCCCCGTCAGGTCGCTGGATGGCCCATGTGAGCCCCGGGACCGGAATGCAAGGAGGATCAGCCATGACACATCCCGTACGACGCAGCAGGGGCACGCATCCCATGTGGGACCCCTTCCGTGAGATCGAGGATCTCCGCACCCGCATGGACCACCTCATGCATGCGACCTTCCCCATCGCCGGCTTCCCCGAGTTCGGCACCGCCGAGGCATGGGCGCCGCTGGCCGACGTCGAGGACACCGAGGACGCCTACCTGGTGGAACTGGAGCTTCCCGGTGTGGACAAGGACCAGATCACCGTGGAGGTCGTCGAAGGCGAACTGGATATCCACGGTGAGATCAAGGAAAAGGAACGCACCGGGGTGGTCCGCAGGCACACCCGCCACATCGGACAGTTCGACTACCACACCACCCTGCCGCCGAACGCCGACACCGAGCACGTCAGCGCGGATCTGACCAACGGAGTGCTCACGGTGCGCGTCCCCAAGACCGAGAGGGGGAAGTCGCAGCGCGTCGAGATCACCGGCTGAGCCGGAGGCCTGGCCGCCACCCTGGTTCGTTCGGGGTTCGGCAGGCCGACGCCCGTTTCCATGAAGGGCCGGCGGGTCCGTCGCCGCCGGCCCTCGCACAACCACGGTCCCGCGGGCCCCTCAGCCCGCGTGGACAGCCCCTCAGGTGGCGGGCGAACGTCCGGCGTCGTCCGTCTCGTAGGCGATGTGCTCGGAGAGCGATACCACGCCGTCGACGCTCCGGCACAGCCGCTCGACGATGGGGATCAGGCTCCTGAACTCGACGGAGCCACGGAGGCTGACCTGGCCCTCGTGCACCTCGACGGTCACTTCCGAGGGATCGAGGCCCATCGTCCGGCGCAGCACGTCCTCGGCGATCTCGTCGCGGATGGCGTCGTCACGGCGCAGGAAGATCCGCAGCAGGTCGCCGCGGCTGACGATGCCCAGGAGCCGGTCCGTCTCGTCCACCACGGGCAGCCGCTTGACATGGTGGGTCTCCATCAGACGAGCCGCCTCCACCACGTTCCACTCCGGACGTGCGCAGACCGCCGGAGCTGACATGAGTTCCTCGGCGCGAGCCCCCTCGGCCTTGGCCCGCTCCCACGCCTCCAGGTGCGGAACCGGGGTCCGACCGGAAGGGTCTTCCTGATCTGCGGTTTTGCGCAGCAGGTCGGCCTCGGACACCACGCCGACGGGATGGTCCCGATCGTCCACCACGGGTACGGCGGTGACGTCGTTCTCCGTCAGCAGCCGGACGATCTCTTTGAACGGCATGTCACGCCGTGCCCGGACGACGTCCCGGGTCATGAGCTCCGCGACCGTTCGGTGGTGCATGTTGCCTCCCGGATACGGGCCGCCCGCCTCGCGGATACGGGGCTTTCGGCCCCATGCGGCGGCGTGTCGAGCGTGGCACGTTGGATACAGCACCATTCTGCGGAGAGGGCGGCGATCATGCGAGCTCACCTCGGCGACCAACTCGTCATCGAAAGCCCGGCAACCGGCGCCACTCGGCGCGACGGGGAGATCGTCGGGCTCCACCACGAGGACGGAACACCTCCCTATGACGTGCGCTGGTCGGACACGGACGAAGTAACGCTCGTGTTCCCGGGCCCCGACGCGCACATCCACCATGTCGAGCACGGAGCGCCCGGCACCGCCCACGAGCCTTCCCGGCCGTACACGGGTGAGGCGGAGACCGCGTCCGCAGCGACCCCGCCGCCGGGGACACCCAACCCCGGTGACATCGGCAGGCGCGTGGCCGTCGAACGTCGGCGACAGCGGCTCAGCCGGGGGGAAACCGCCCGCCGCGCACGAATGTCGCCCGAGTATCTGGCATACCTGGAGGAACAGCCCGCCGACCCGAGTGTGGCGACTCTCATCAGGCTGGCCGACGCGCTCGGCATCAGTGTCACCGCCCTGCGTGGGGGAGGCATCGATCTCCCGCCCGGCCAAGGCCACGCGCTGCTGCACCCGCAGCTCCGGGACCTCAGCCCGGGAGAATGCCGCACTCTGCTGTCCACACACGGGGTGGGACGCATCGCGGTGTCGACGTCCGACGGACGCCCGGCGGTCGTCCCGGTCAACTACGAGGTCATCGACGACACGATCGTGTTCCGGACCTCGCCCGACTCCGTGCCCTCGGCTGGCGTGGGAACGGATGTCGCCTTCGAGGTCGACCACGTCGACGAGGCTATGAGCCAGGGCTGGAGCGTGCTCGCGGTCGGCCCGGCAAGCGTTGTAACGGAGCCCGATGCGGTGCGCCGGCTCTCCGAACACGCCCACACCTCGCCATGGGCGGGCGGCGAACGCGCGATGTGGGTGTCGATCCGGCCTGCGAGCCTCACAGGCCGTCGCATCACACCGGCCGATCGGTAGGCGGCCAGGGGCAGTGGCCTGGTCCCGGCGTGCCGCCGACTCGCGAGGGGAGGCTCCGGTGAGCCGACAAGTGACCCAACACCCACCATCCGACGAGCGGGTGGCGGCCCTGGTCCACGACGCTGCGGCCGCCCCGTCGATGCACAACGCGCAGCCCTGGCGCTTCCGTTACTTCAAGGGCACGGGCACGTTCGAGCTGCGTGCCGACTTCGACCGCGCCATGCCGCACTCCGACCCCGACACCCGCGCCCTTCATCTCGGCTGCGGCGCTGCCCTGTTGAACCTGAGGGTGGCCGTGGTCCACGAGGGCCGGCACCCGGAAACCCGGCTGCTGCCCGACCCCACCGACCGGGCTCTGCTCGCGAGCGTGCAGTTGACCGGCCCCGCAGGCGACGAGAGCGACCTCGGCGCGCTGTACCCGGCGATCCATCAACGGCACAGCAGCCGCTACCCGTTCGAGGAGACGAAGATCCCCGATGCCCTGCGGGAAGCGCTCAGCGCGGCCGCTCGCGATGAGGGAGCAACCCTGTCGTTCCCCACTTCATGGCATCTGCAGGATGTGCTGGAACTGGTCCAGGAAGCCGAGGCACGCAACATCACCGACCCCGGCAGCGCACAGGACCTGGCGCAGTGGACCCAGATCGATGCCTCCTCTGTGAACACCGCCGACGACGGGGTCCCGCAGTACGCCTTCGGTCCGCGCAAGCGCGGGGGCAGGGCCCCCATGCGCGATTTCGCCGGCCCCCGGCAGGTGGCGGGACGGGACGCCGCGGACTTCGAGCAGAACCCTCAACTGGCCCTCCTCAGCACGGCCCACGACCACCCGGAGGACTGGCTCCTCGCCGGCCAGGCCATGGAACGCGTCCTGCTGCTGGCCACCCTCAGGGGGCTGTCCAGTTCCTTCGTCACCCAGCCCCTCGAATGGACGGACCTGCGCTGGCCGCTACGCGACCCGGTGACCGGGACGGGCTACCAGCAGTTGCTGCTGCGTCTGGGGTACGGGCCCAAAGGCCCCAGCACGCCGCGCCGCCCCGTGACGGAAATACTCGACATCCAGCCCTGACCCAGCCCAACCACGTGCTCAGGTCACGGCGCGGTCTCCGGCCGGTCCGGGGCGGTGTCCGCCCCGCTGAGCCGCGATTCGACATCCACCACGCCCTCCACGGCGCGGACGAGGCGCTCGGCGACCCAGACCAGCGAGGTGTCCTGGACGCGTCCGCGAAGGGTGACCACCCCGTCGTCCACGGACACGTGGATGGTGTGACTGAGCGCGGGGAACAGGTAGGACACCACGGTACGGCGGACTTCCTCCTCGATGTCCTCGTCCGACCGCAGGAAGACCTTCAGCAGGTCGGCACGGCTGACGATGCCCTGCAGCCGGTCCTCGTCGTCGACCACGGGCAACCGTTTGAGGTGCTTCACGGCCATGATCCGGGCTGCCTGGGCCAGGGTGACATCGGGGTGGACCGTGACCGCCGGAGTACTCATGAGTTCCTCAGCGGTCACCGCACCCGCCTTGGCGAGATCGGACAGACGCTGGATCTGCTCGGAGCGGGGTAGGTCGCGGTCCCGGAACTCCTCCTTGGGCAGCAGGTCGGCCTCGGAGACCACACCGATGACCCGCCCGTCGCCCTCCAGGACCGGTACGGCACTGACCTTCCACTGCCCCATCGCCCGCACGATCTCCTTGAACTGCGCGTCGCGTCCGACGGCCACCACGGGCAGGGTCATCACATCTCTCACGATGTGCGGAGTGTCAGGCATGTCCTGGTTCCTTCAGAGGCGCGCCGGAGGGGTGGTTCGGCTCTACGCCTCCAGCATCACCGCGACCCGCCGTACCGCAATCCGGCCGAGCGCCGCCCGATGCGATAGCCGGTCTGTATGTCGCGGTGGACCGCGGCCGGTGCGACGGTAGTGACAGGGGGTCTCTCAGCAGCCGGACGGACAAGGCGGTGGCGGCGATGGAACTCCCCCTGGTCGTGGGCATCGACGGATCGGACCCCAGTCTGCTGGCGATCGACTGGGCAGTGGACGAGGCGGCACGCCATGGGCTGCCGCTGCGCTTGCTCTACGCCTCCCTCTGGGAGCGTTACGAGGGAAGCCGCCCGTCCCTCAGCGCCGATCGTCCTGCTGAGGAGGTCATGGTGGAGCACATCATCGCCTCCTGCACGGAACGTGCCCGGCTTCGCAATCCTGACGTGAAGCCGTCGGGCGAGGTACTGCCCGACGATGCCGTGTCCGTGCTGCTGGGGGCAGGGCACGAAGCATTCGCCCTGGTCACGGGCTCCCGCGGGCGTGGCGAGATCGCCGGGCGGCTGCTGGGGTCGGTCAGCCTCGCGGTGGCGGCTCGCGCGGTGTGCCCGGTCATCGTGGTCCGTGGCTCGGAGCAGAACCTTCGAGGATCCTTCGGCCGGGTCGTGGTGGGCGTCGGCGACTCGACCGACGGCGAGGGCGCCGTGCGGTTCGCCGCCCACGAGGCCAAGGCACGCGGCTGTGCCCTGACGGCCGTACGGGCATGGCGCAGCCCGGCTCACGAGCACGCAAACCATCCTCCCCCAGACTCCGTCCGGGGGGACCGCCAGATCGCGGACGAACCCATGGGGGCGCATGAGGAGCAGGCCTCCAACCGCCTCACCGACGCGCTCCGTGAAACCGTACGGGAGCACCCCGACGTCGAAGTACACCGTCGGCCGGTCGAAGGCCCCGCCCACCGTGTCCTGTTGGAGGCATCGACCGAGGCCGATCTGATCGTCGTCGGTGCTCTGCGCCGGCACGGTCACTTCGGTCTGCAACTCGGCAGGGTCGCCCACGCCTTGCTGCACCACTCCGAGTGCCCGGTCGCCGTCGTCCCTCAGCGGCTCTGAGGTTTCCCCGCGCGGGCCAGGGCTCCCACGGCTTCTGAGGGAGAAGGAAGGGCGGCGGATGTCGGAGTGGACGTGGGAGTGGGACGGCTACGACCCCGATGCCGAGCGCTTGCGTGAATCGCTCTGCACGCTCGGCAACGGCTACTTCGCCACGCGGGGCGCTCTGCCCGAGTGCCGGGCGGGCCTGGTGCACTGCCCGGGGACCTACGCGGCCGGGTGCTACGACCGCCTGGAGTCGACCGTGGCGGGGCGACAGGTGGTGAACGAGGACCTGGTCAACCTCCCGAACTGGCTGCTCCTTCGGTTCCGTCTGCGCCGCGCCGAAGGAGCGTGGGGCCCGTGGTTCTCCCCGGACAGGCACACCCTTCTGGAGCACCGGCACATCCTGGACCTGCGCCGCGCCACGCTCACCCGCCGGTTCCGCCACCGGGATGACAAGGTGGGTGTTCTCGACGTCGAGCAGACCCGCCTGGTTCACATGGGGGACCCGCACTTGGCGGCTCTGCAGACGGTCTTCACCGCCGAGGACTGGTCGGGAGAGATCGAGCTCGAGTCCTGCCTCGACGGCGAGGTGATCAACAGCAACGTGCACCGCTACCGCGCACTCAACCGCCGCCATGTGACCCGGGTGCGGACAGGGGCGCAGGAACCCCACACGGTCTGGCTGAGCTGCCGGACCAGCACCTCGGACATCGGTGTCGCCATGGCCGCCCGGACCGTCGTCGTCGGCGGGCCCGCAGCCTCGTCGGAGCTTCGGCCGGCCCGCCGCCGCGCCGTCCACCGCCTGGTGGTCCCGATCGCTCCCGGCCGGCCCGTCGCCGTGGAGAAGACCGTGGCACTGCACACCTCACGCGACACGGCGATCAGCGACCCGCTCGGCGAAGCGGTCGACCGGGCGTCCACCGCGGCGGGTTTCCCGGCCCTGCTGGACTCCCACATCGCTGCTTGGGAGCGGCTGTGGCGGCGCGCGGACATCCAGGTACCGGGCCAGGCCGGTCGTATCCTGCGCTTCCACCTCTTTCACGTCCTGCAGACGCTGTCACCACACACCGCGGATCTCGACGTGGGCGTCCCGGCGCGTGGGCTGCACGGCGAGGCGTACCGAGGTCATGTCTTCTGGGACGAGCTGTTCGTCCTGCCGTATCTCAACCTGCACTTCCCGGAAGTCTCCCGGGCCCTGCTGAACTACCGCCACCGGCGCCTTGCGCGGGCCTGCCGGGCGGCCGCCGCAGTCGGCCGGGCCGGGGCTATGTACCCATGGCAGAGCGGCAGCGACGGTCGTGAGGAGACCCAACAGTGGCATCTCAACCCCCGCTCGGGGCGCTGGCTGCCGGACCACTCCCGGCTCCAGCACCACGTGGGCTCGGCGATCGCCTACAACGTGTGGCAGTACTGCGAGGCCACCGGCGACACCGAGTTCCTGCACACCAAGGGCGCGGAGATGCTGCTGCAGATCGCTCGCTTCTGGGCGGACCTCGCGGAGTTCGACCCCGGCACGGGCCGCTACCGCATCCGCGGGGTCGTCGGGCCCGACGAGTACCACGACGCCTACCCTGGTGCCGCGCTGCCGGGACTGGACAACAACACGTACACCAACGTCACCGCCGCCTGGGTCCTCATCCGTGCCCTGGACCTGCTGCGCCGCCTCCCCGCCTGGCGCCGCGAGGAACTGTTCGAGCGCGTCCGGCTGGACGGCGACGAACTCCCGAGGTGGGAGGAGATCTCCCGGCGGCTGCGAGTGCCGTTCCACCAGGGCGTCATCAGCCAGTTCGAGGGCTACGACGACCTCGCCGAGCTCGACTGGGACGCCTACCGGGCGCGCCACACCAGCATCCGGCGGCTGGACCGGATCCTGGAGGCCGAGGGCGACACAGTCAACGGCTACAAGGCGTCCAAGCAGGCCGACGTCCTCATGCTCGGCCACCTGTTCTCGCCCGCCGAGCTGCGGACCCTGTTCCGGCACCTCGGGTACGACCTGGACGACGAGGTCTGGCGCCGAACCGTCGACTACTACCTGCGGCGCACCAGCCACGGCTCCACACTCAGCGGGCTCGTCCACGGCCTGGTCCTCGCCAGGGCCAGGCGAGCAGAGGCGTGGAGTTACGTCCAGGAGGCTCTGGAGGCCGACATCGCCGATATCCAGGGCGGCACGACCGGCGAAGGCATCCACCTCGGGGCGATGGCCGGAACTCTCGACCTGGTCCAGCGCGGACTGACGGGCCTGGGGACGAGCGAGGACGCCCTGTGGCTGGACCCGGTGCCCCTTCCAGCGCTCTCCGAGTACGGATTCTCGCTGCGCTACCGCGGTCACTGGGATGTCGGCCTACGGCGCCGGAGCGGACAGCTGGAGATTCGTGTGCCCGCCTCGGAGGAATCACCGATCCGCGTGGTGCTGGCCGACCGCGCCGTCACCGTCGCGCCCGGGGAGACCTGCACGCTCGTGCTGCCGGCGAGTTGATCCGCGCGGATGGGCGTGCCGGGCCCCGCGTCTGCCGCACGATCCGTCAGTTTGGGGCCTGGGCTCCGATAACGGGGGTTCCGCACCGGGTGACAGCGCTGTGGGAGGTGTGCATGAAGTGGTTGGTCTCGCTGGTCGGTGCCGGGCTCGTCATGGTCAGTTTGCGGGACCTGTTCCACACGCTCTGGCACCCCACCCGCCACGGCGGCCTGAGCCGCCTCGTGATGACGGCTCTGTGGCGACTGACCCGGCGCGTCCGTGCGGGCAGGCGGGTGGTCGGGCTCGTCGGACCACTCGCCATGGTGACGGTGGTGGCCATGTGGGCCGGAACCGTCGTCATCGGCTGGGCCATCGTCTACTGGCCGCACATGCCGGACGCGTTCGCCTTCTCACCCGGTTCCGAGGCGGCACAGGAGCCGGCACTGCTCGACTCCTTGTATCTCTCGCTCGTCACCGTGGCCACCCTGGGCCTGGGAGACATCGCACCCGGTGAGGCCTGGCTGCGCCTGGTCTCACCGCTGGAAGCCCTCGTCGGCTTCGCCCTCCTGACGGCCACGGTCTCCTGGGTGCTGGAGATCTACCCGGCGCTGACCCGCAGGAGGGTCCTCGCCATCCGGCTGGCGCTGCTGCGCGACTCGGACCCGACGACAGCGCAGCTCGACTCCACTGCGGGAGCCCTGCTACTGGACAGCCTGGCCACCGAAATCGTACGCGTCCGCATCGACTTCACCCAGTACGCCGAGGCGTACTACTTCCATGACGGCGAGGACCACTCGTCACTGGCGGCCATGGTCGGCTACGCCGCCGCCCTCGCCGAGCGCGGACAGGCAGCGCGACGACCCGAGGTACGACTGGCCGGTGACCTGCTCGCCGGTGCCCTGGCAGACCTCGCCGCCATCCTTGACCAGCGCTTCCTCCACACGGGAGGACCACCGGCGGAGGTGTTCGCCGCGTACGCCACCGACCATGGTCGCGGGCGCGCGCAGCCTTGAGCGAAGGTGCACTCCGAGGCGGAGGCAATCCGTCATCCGGGGCGTTGACCGGGAGGCGCTCGGCGACCCATGAGCATGGAGCCCGCCACCGCTCGGGTGACGTGCCCGCCTGTTCCCGGCATGCGCACGGGATGCGAACAACCCACACTGGACTCGAGTAGTACCGGCCGGGGCGGGCCAGGCTCCCTGGGCTCTCCCCGCGCGGACGGCGACGTTTCGAAGGAGACGACCATGCCCACTGCCCGGGAGATCATGCACACCGGTGCCACCTGCATCCGGGAGAACGAGACGCTTCAGGACGCGGCACGCAGGATGAAGGAGCTGAACGTCGGCGCCCTCCCGATCTGCGGCGAGGACGACAGGCTCCACGGGATCATCACCGACCGCGACATCGTGGTGAAGTGCCTCGCCAAGGGCAAGGACCCCCGGACCGTGCCCGCGGGCCAGCTCGAGCAGGGCAAGCCGGTCACGATCGACGCCGGAGCCGATGCCGACCAGGTCCTCCGGGCAATGGAGGAGCACAGGATCAGGCGGTTGCCCGTCATTGACGACCATCGCCTCGTCGGCATGATCAGCGAGGCGGACCTCGCACGTCACCTGCCCGAGGACAGGGTGGGCCACTTCGTCGAGGTCGTCTGCGCGGTCCCCTGACCGGCGGACGCGATCACCCCACCGTCACGCGTACCGCGGTGACCTTGTACTCAGGACAGGATGTGACGGTGTCCGCGTGGTCGGATGTCAGGCGGTTCACTCCGCTCGCGGGGAAGTGGAACGAGCAGAACGCCTGCCCGGTAGCTGTCTGTTCGCTGATCCTGGCGATGAGCCGGGCCCGGCCATGCCGACTCTCCACTCCGACCTGCGCACCGTCCCGGACGCCGTATCGGGCGGCGTCGTCGGGGTGCAGGTCGAGGAAGTCGACCGGGTCGAGCGCGAGATTGCCGCCGCGGCGGGTCATGCTGCCGGAGTTGTAGTGCGCCCAGCGCCGCCCGGTGACCAGGACCAACGGATAGTCGTCGTCGGGGGTTTCCCCGGGTGGGAGATAGGGCGCCGAGGCCAGGTGGGCCCGCCCGTCCGGCGTGGCGAACCGTTCCGCGTAGAGCTTGGCCTGCCCCGGTCGGCCGGGGTCCGGGCAAGGCCACGGCACGGCGCCCTCACGGTCCAGCCGCTCGTGGGAGAGACCCGCGAAGACGGGTGCGACCCGACCGCACTCGGCCAGCGCGTCGGCCGGAGCGGAGCAGTCCAGGTCAGCTCCCATGAGCGCGGCGAGGGCGCGTACGACGTCGAAGTCGCTGCGCGCCTCACCCGGCGGGGGCACGGCAGGGCGGACCCGCTGAAACCGGCGGTCGAAGTTGACGAAGGTGCCGTCCTTCTCCAGCCAGGACGCGACCGGCAGCACGACGTCGGCGTGGCGGGCGGTCTCGGACAGGAACAGTTCGTTGCACACCACGAGCGGACACGCGTCCAGGGCTTCGGCCACCCGGTTCGCGTCGGGGTCGGTGGCGCAGACGTCCTCACCGATCACCCACAGAGCCCGCAGCTCCCCGGCCCGTGCCGCGGCGAACATGTCCGGGATCCGCATGCCGGGCCGTTCGGGGACCTGTACACCCCACACCGCCTCGGCCCGCGACCGCACTGCGGGGTCGGTCACCTTTCCATAGCCGGGCAGGAGGTCGGGCAGCGCCCCCATGTCGGATGCACCCTGGACGTTGTTCTGGCCGCGCAGGGGGTTGACGCCGTGCCCACGGTCGCTGCCCACGGCACCCCGCAGGATCGCCAGGTTGGCCAGTGACCGTACCCCGTCCGTGCCGTGCAGGTGCTCGGTGACGCCCAGGCCGTAGACGATCGCGGGCCGCCCGGCACGGCCGTACAGCCGGGCCGCGGCAACCAGGTCCGCGGCGGGCACCCCGGTGACGTCCGCGACCCGGTCGGGCGGGTAGTCGTCCAGCAGCTCGACGAGCTCCGGCAGGCCGGTGGCCCGCTCGCGCAGGAACTCCTCGTCGGTCAGCCCCTCGGCGAGCAGGACGTGGGCCAGACCGTGGAAGAGCGCCACGTTCGTACCGGGGCGGGGCCGCAGGTGTACGTCGGCATGCAGAGCGAGGCCCACGGCGCGGGGATCGGCGACGACCAGCTTGGCCCCGCGCAGCACCCGCCGGAGCAGGCGTGCGCCGACCACCGGATGGGCTTCGACCGGATTGGCCCCGACCACCAGCAGGCAGTCGGACCGCTCGACGTCGTCGAAGCTGTCGGTGCCGCCGGACAGCCCGAAGGAGGCGGTCAGGCCGGCAGCGGACGGGGAGTGGCACAGACGGGAGCAGTTGTCGACGTTGTTCGTGCCGATGACGACCCGCATGAACTTCTGGACGAGGTAGTTCTCCTCGTTGGTGGCACGGGCCGAGGAGATCGCCGCCACGGTGTCCGGGCCGCCGGTGTCAGCGGCCTCTCTCAGGCCCCGCGCCACATGGCCGAGCGCTTCGTCCCAGCCGACGGATTCCAGGCGGCCGTGGCGGCGCAGCAGGGGCCGGGTCAGGCGTTCGGAAGAGGTGAGATAGCCATGGGCGAAGCGGCCCTTGACGCAGGCGTGGCCCTGGTTGACCGGGCCGTCCCGGGCCGGCAGGACCGCCGTGACCTCGGCGTCGGACGTGATGACGTCCAGGGCGCAGCCGACACCGCAGTATCCGCACGTCGTGCGGGTGGCGGCCGGCCGATGGGCGGACGTGAGTCCGCGCCCCGGGCCGGGCTCGGTGATCGCGCCGGTGGGGCAGGTGTCCACGCAGCCGCCGCAGGCCACGCAGTCCGACTCGGCCCAGGGCCCGCCGGTGCCGGGGGCGACGACGGTGTCGCCGCCCCGGCCGGTCAGGGTCAGGGCGAAGGTGCCCTGTACGTCGGAGCACATGCGGACGCACCGGCCGCAGGCGATACACAGGTCCCGGTCCAGGTGGACGTAGGGGTGGGTGTGGTCCCCACCCCGCCCTCCCCCGCCCTGGGCCGTCTCGGCGCTGATGCCCAACGACCGGCAAACCCGGGCGAGTTCGCTGGGGTTATCAGCGCTCAGCGCGCGGGGCGGCAGGGCTGATGCGATGAGCTCCACCGCGTCCCGGCGCAGCTGCCGGAGTTCGTCGGTGCCGGTTTCGACGCGCGCACCTGCCACGGCCGGGGTCACGCAGGCCGCCACGATCTGGCCCTCGGCCCGCACGAGACAGGTACGGCAGGAGCCGGCGGGACTGAGCCGGTCGTCGGAGCACAGGGCGGGTAGCTCGGCGTCGGCCGCCCTCACTGCCGAGAGCAGGGAGGCCCCCTCGGGAACGGAGACGTCCGCCCCGTCGACCTCGACCTCGACCTCGATCATGGTCCCCATCCCCGCAGGCGGTCACCGTAGACGCGGGCGAGACTGTGCACCGCATGCGGAATGCGCCGTCCGAAGGCGCACAGGCTCGCCTCGGCCAGAACACGCCCGAGCCGTTGCCATTCCCGTCCGGGCGGACCCCCGGCGGACGCCAGCTCCAGGCCGCGGCGCGAGCCCACGCGGCAGGGCGAGCAGGCACCACAGCTCTCGGCCGCGGCGAACTGCCAGATGTGCCGCAGCAGTTCCTCCGGGGACACATGCTGGTCGAAGGCGACCAGTCCGGCGTGACCGAGCGCGGCGCCCCGGGCCGCGAGGGCGGTGGTGGTCAGCGGGACATCCAGCCCGTCCACGGAGAGGAAGCCACCCAGCGGTCCGCCGACCTGCACGGCGCTCAACTCGGCGCCCGCCTTCAGTCCGCCGCCCAGCTCATTGACGATCCGCACCAGCGGGGTGCCCAGCTCGACTTCGTACGCCCCCGGTCGGGCGAACCGCTCGGACAGGCAGACCAGCTTCGTCCCGGTCTCACCCGGAACCCCGCGCCGCGCGTACGCCTCCCCGCCACGGGAGACGATCCATGGGACGGAGGCAAGGGTCTCGACGTTGTTCACCACCGTCGGCGCGTCCCACAGCCCGCGCTGGGTCGGGTAGGGCGGACGCGGCCGGGCACAACCCCTGTCCCCCTCCAGGCTCGCGATCAGGGCCGTCTCCTCACCCGCGACATATGACCCGGCGCCCTCCGCCACCTCCACATCCAGGGTGGTGTCCGTGCCGTGAACGGACGGCCCGAAGTGCCCGTCGGCGTATGCCCGCTCGGCTGCTTCCCTCATCCGCGCCAGCGCGCGGGGATACTCCGAGCGCACCAGGATCACACCGCGTTCTGCCCCGCACGCGAAGCAGGCCAGGGCCAGGCCCTCCAACACCCGCTCCGGCTCCGCCTCCATGAGTAGCCGGTCGGCGTAGGAACCAGGGTCGCCCTCGTCGCCGTTGGCCACCACCACGGTGCCGGGGGCCCGGCCGGCCGCCGCCCACTTCGCAGCCACCCGGAACCCCGCTCCGCCACGGCCCCGCAGCCCGGATGCGGCCACCTCCAGCTGGACCGCGTCCGCGGAACCGGTCGTCACCATCCGCGGCCACACCTGCCACGTGGGCTCCCCGGCCACCACTCCGCCCAGGAGCACGGGGTCGCCCGTGTCGTCGGCCGCCGGAATCTCCGGCGCCCGCGCGGGCTCACGTCCCGCGAGCTGACCGGCCAGCGTCGGGCCTGTGCAGGGCGTGTCCCCGTCGAGCGCGGCGGGACCCGCGTAGCAGTAGCCCAGACAGCGAACGGTCTGCAGTGATGTCTCTCCGTCCGGTGAGACCGCGTCCGCGTCGACACCCAGTTCGCGTTCCACCTCGAGGAGATGTCGTCCGGCCTGCGCGGCGAAGCACGCCGTCGCCGCACAGATCCGGACATGACGGCGGCCGTGCGGAGCGGCAAGGTCCGCGTAGTAACTGGCTGGTCCCAGGGCGGCGGCAGCGGGCAGACCGACCTCGACGGCTGCCGCCGGAGCCCAGACCTCGGGGTTGTCCGCTGTACCGGCCCTGACCTCGGCCAGCGACTCGATCAGCCGGCCTCCCGGCCGCCCACGCCGATCGTCCAAGGCCCGGAACGCGTCGAAACGGTCCACGGGACCAACGGGAGCCATGCCCTCATCGTGGCGGCGGCCGCACGAGGCCGCAATTCCGGCATTGCGCTTGCGTGCGGCAGCGGCAGCGGCAGCGGCAGCGGCAGCGGCAGCGGCAGCGGCGCCAGATGGCCCCCGTGGACGGCTCGGCATCGGGTCTTGCTGCTGTGGAGGCGGCTGCGCGGTTGCGCGGGGCGTGGTTGCGGGTGATCCATGCGTTCACGTGGCCCGCGATGCATCCGCCCTTGGGTCCGTCGCCGCTGGGCCCGCCGGAGGGCGGAGTCCAGAACATGGTCGAACGTGTGGTGTCGGAGGCGGTGGAGCGGGCCCGGACGGTGGCGCCCGAGGTCGACGTCAGTCATCTCGTGGTGACCGGGGAGCCGTTGACGCCCTGGAGTCGCAGTCGCGTGCCGCGGCGCACGCCCGGTGTCCGGTGCTCGTGGTGCGCGAGCAGCAGAGCGATGGTCCGATCGTGCTGGGCGTCGACGGCTCCGCCGCGGGTGACAGGGCAGTGGACTTCGCCTCCGTCGGGGCCCCACTTCGGGAGCGCCGCTGGTTGCGCTCCATGCCTGGACGACATGGAGTGCGCCGCTGCCCGCACCCCAGGACACGTCGATGCCGTACGCGAACGGATCGCGCCGGCCCGCCGGCCGAGAGTGAGCACTTGGAGAAGCGGGCGATTCGGTAGAGCGTCCGCAGCTCAGAACCGGTCCAGCACCTCCGCCATCCCGGCGGCGAAGACGTCCAGGTCCGGGACGGTGTCCGCGTCGCCGACCAATGAGAAGTTGAGCTGGCCGTCGTAGGAGATCACTCCGACGCTGAGTGGCACGTTCCCCTGCACCACGCCCAGTTGGAACAGCTCCCGGAGTCGGGCGCCCGCGAGGCTCACGGGCATGGCTGGGCCGGGAAAGTTGCTCGTGAACAGATTGACCAGCCGCTGGTGGAACATGGTCCGCACCAGCAGCGACTGGGCGAGCCGGCCCATGGGTTGATAAGCAGGCAGCTGTTTGCGTGACGCAGTGGCAGCCGCGATTTGTTGCAGCCCTCGGAGTGGGTCGCTCTCGCTCACGGGTAGCGGCACCAGCATGATGCCCACGCGGTTTCCCCAGGGCCGTCCGTCCGCCGCCGGGGTACGCAGGGATGCCGCCACCGATGCCGTGATGCTCAGCCCGGGCGTCAGCTCGCCCCGGGCCTGGAGCAGCCCGCGCGCTCCGGCGGCCACCGCCGTGAGCACGACGTCGTTGATCGTCGCCCGGTGGAGGTGTGCCGTGGCCCTGATGTCCTCCAAGCCCGCTCGGAGGAGGAGAAGACGCCGGTGCCTGCCGACCGGGCGGTTCATCGAAAGCCGAGGGGCTGGGCCCTCGTGCCGGAGTCGGCGTGCCCCCGCCGACAGGGATCGAAGGCGAGTGGTCGCACGAGCGGGAGATCCGAGTGTGCGCGCTGCGCCTGTCAGGGATGCGTGGTACCGGCGGAGGCTGTCCGAGCACAGTTCCCCCATGCCGGGAGGTGACTGAGGTGACCACGGGCAGGGGTCGGAGGACACCGCATCGCGGGTCGGATCGAGCAGCGCGCCCATGAGCATGAGGGCGGCGAGGCCGTCGGCGACCGCGTGGTGCAGGCGGACGAGTATCGCGACGGTGCCGTCGGCGAGCCCGGGCAGCAGCCACAGCTCCCAAAGGGGACGCGAGCGGTCCAGTGGCGGCTCGTTCAACTCCGCGCACAGAACGAGCAGGGTCGCCTCGTCGCCGGGGTGAGGAATCGCCCGCGTTCGCACGTGGTGACGGATGTCGAATCGCGGGTCATCGACCCACAGGGGCGGCCCCAGGCCGACGGACGGCCGGTACAGCACCTGGCGCAGGCGAGGAGCAAGGCTCAGACGAGCCTCGATGCGTTCGCGAACCGCACCCGAACGCAGCTGCCCGTGCCCGTCCGTGAGCGGCGCCCCTTCCACGAAGGCGAGCGCGGCAACGTGCATGGGCACTCCGCGCGTCTCGATGCGCAGGTTGCTCACATCCAGCGGACTCAGCCGCTCGATCCGCCCCTCCGTGGTCCCATTCGGCACGTCCCACCACATCCCTGGCGACGCCACCGCCACGCCTCTGGTCATCGCGGTCGACACCGCGCCCGTCCCGGAAAGCGACGGTCCGGCGAGGCGGTTTGCAGCTCACTTCTATTGTGCGAGACCCGTCGTACGAGTCCAAGGCAGCCTTCCTGCGTCAGCGCCCCTGCCACCGGCCCTTCCGGCTCACCGCCGCGCCGGGGACCCGCGCGCCGACGACACTGGAGGTGCCGGCGGGAGGAGGTTCTGATGGACACGCACACCGGTACCCGACCACTGCTGCTGGACAGCGCCCTGCCGGACTTCCGCTTCACACGTCTGGAGTGCACGACCGTCGCCGTCGGGCCGTCGCCGACGTACCAAGCAGCGCGCGACCTCGATCTCCTCACGATCCACTCGCCACTGTTCGACCTGATCGCCCGGGCACGCGGCCTGCCCGACCGGCTGTGTGGCAACCCCGCTCCGCGGCCGGCGTCGATGCGGCTGGCCGATCTCTTCGACACGGTCACGAAGGACCGGCACGACCAAGAGCAGGCGGAGGGCGAGCAACAGCAACCGTGGGTCGGACTTGGCGAGGATCCTGGGCGGGAGTTGGTCTTCGGCGCCATCGGCAAGGTGTGGCAGCCGTCCATCCGATGGCGTCGGGTCGAGCCCGGCGACTTCCCGGAGTTCGCGGAGCCCGGCTGGGCGAAGATCGCCGCGGCAATGGTGGTCCACCCCTACGGCACCGGGCGGTCCCTGCTGACCTACGAGGCGCGCACGGCCTGCACCGACCAGGCCGCCATCAGACGCTTCGCCCGTTACTGGACACTCGTCTCGCCCGGTGTCGGCATCGTCATGCGCGCGGCGCTACGGGCGATCAAGACTGCGGCGGAGGAAGAGGCCAGGTCCGCGACCGGTGCGCGCAGCACCTCGCCGGACGGGACCTGACGACGGGTGTCGGGGCCGTCTGCCGACGTGCTCGGTGACGCTTCCGCGTTCCTGTGGTACGAGCGGGACGGAGCTGAGACGCTGAAAACATGAGCGAGCACCGGCCCACGGCTGGGCGACGTTCCTTCGGCGTGGCGGCCGGAGCGCTGACCCTGTACGGCATCTTCCTGAGACCGCGGATGCTGACCTGGGGCGCGACGGATGAAGAAGCCGGCCGCAGCTACCCAGGCGACGAGCTCATCCCAAACCCCGACGGATCGTCGACCATGGCCACGACCCTGTCGGCGCCGCCCGAAGGGGTCTGGCCCTGGCTGCAGCAGATGGGCTGCAACCGCGGCGGCTGGTACAGCTGGGACCGCCTGGACAACAGTGGACACCCGAGCGCGGAACGTATCGTCCCGGAGTGGCAGCGCCTCGACAAGGGACAGCACCTGGACTCCGTGCCGAGCGGGGAGGTCTGGTTCACCGTCGCGGTCCTGGAACCGGAGCGGACACTGGTCCTGCGCTCGCGGACGGCGCTGCCCTCCGGACGCCCCTTCGACAGGCTGGACCTGGACGAGCCACCGCCGCGTGCGTACGCCGACTCGATCTGGGGCTTCCACCTTCAGCCGGAGCCCGGCGGGAGGACCCGGCTGGTGGTCCGCGCGCGGGGCCGCAGCCGCCCGCGGCCCCTCACCCGACCCCTGGACGTGCTGTTCTGGGAACCCGCCCACCTGATCATGCAGGCTCGTCAGTTCCACAACCTGCGCACGCGCGTCAGTGCGACGGCGTGAACCCGGGGAGGACGCCAACCCGTGCTGCCCGCGCCGTAATCCGAGGCAGGGAGCGGCCATGGCCACAGGGCATCCCGGCGACGGCGTGACCTGTGGATCGGGGGATGGAGGACACGAGACAACGAACGCCGCATCGCCCCCGCCATCACCCGCCGCAGCGGCCAGGCCACCATGCGCACCGCGCCGAGGAACTCGGTGGAACTCACCCCCTCCCCCGCGATCCCTAAGACACCTTCCTGGAATGGTGCGTGCCGGTGCCCGGCGGCACCGATTCCGCTGACCACTGCAATGACCGGAATGTTTGGCCGCATTACGCCGCGTCGAGTACCACCGTCTGCTGGGCGGGGAACCCGAGTGCGCAGTTCCGGCTGCGGCACGGCCAGAAGACACGGGCCACGCCAGGAACGCGGGCGATGAGGAGCCACGCGAGCGCGAACGAGCCCGCGATGCCGCCGACGACGAAGGCGAGGATCTTCACCTCGGCCAGTACGGGGACGGGACGCAGGGCGACGGCGAATCCGATCAAGGCCAGCTCCTGGACGATGAATGATCCATAGGCACTGCGGCTGACGACCGGGCCGGTCCGTCGCAGCGGCCGGTCGAGGCGCCGCTGCACCACCCCAAGCGGCCACGCCTAGCCGAAGACGACGAGAATGCTCGAAGGCGGCGAACCCCAGCGACGGTCCGTTCCAGCCTCCCGCAACGTCCTCGCCCGCCCAGGGCCCTCAGGCCGAGCATGCCGACCGCCGGCACCGCCACGGCCAGCAGTGCTGCGGTGCGGCAGCGCCGGTGCATCCGGTCGGTAACGGCCGCGAGCCACCCGTCCCGGAAGCCGAGGATGCCCACCGCGAACACCGCGAACACCGCGATGCCGCCGGGCCACTCCCACGGTTGCGCCGGCAGACTCACCCGCGTCTACCGGCGCGCAGTGTCGCAATCGCATCCCCGGCCAGGTCGGGGCCGAGACGGACACGGTCCTGGCGTCCACCACATCAAGCCGGCCGTGGCGGCCTCCCGAATGGCCAGGCTCTTGGACCCTGCGGGCGATGCACGAGGCCAGGGGCACGCCCCCGGAACGCCCGCCCACGTGACCTTCGCTGCGGCAAGGGCGATACTGCCGACATCGGGGCTCCGGCGACGACACGCAGCACGACCACAGACACCTGACGACCCGTCATCAAAGTCAGCATTAAGTCAGCATCAGTACCGCCGGAACCCGTCCTCGACCGCCACGGACCGCCAAGATCGAAAACCGGCCCCAACCGTGCTGACCTGGTTAAACGCAGGTCATGAGCCCAGCTGCTAATCTCACCAGGAGGTATCAATGAGGATGCTGATCAACGTCGCAGAGAGGGTCGTCGCGGACGCGCTGCGCGGCATGGCGGCTGCCCATCCCGAGTTGGTCGTCGACGTGGAGAACCGCGTGATCGTACGGCGGGACGCACCCGTCGAGGGAAAAGTCGCCCTCGTCTCCGGTGGCGGGTCGGGGCACGAGCCGCTGCACGGTGGATTCGTGGGTCCGGGGATGTTGTCGGCGGCCTGTCCGGGTGAGGTGTTCACCTCGCCGGTGCCCGACCAGATGGTGCGTGCCGCGGCCGCCGTGGACAGCGGGGCGGGTGTGCTGTTCATCGTGAAGAACTACACGGGTGACGTCCTCAACTTCGACATGGCCGCGGAACTCGCCGAGGACGAGGGCATCCAGGTCGCGAAGGTGCTCGTCAACGACGACGTGGCGGTCACCGACAGCCTCTACACGGCCGGCCGGCGCGGCACGGGCGCGACACTGTTCGTGGAGAAGATCGCCGGTGCCGCCGCGGACGAGGGGCAGCCGCTGGAGCGGGTGGAGGCGATCGGGCGGCAGGTCAACGAGATCTCCCGCAGCTTCGGCGTCGCCCTCAGCGCCTGCACCACCCCCGCCAAGGGCAGCCCCACCTTCGATCTGCCGCCGGGCGAGCTGGAGTTGGGCATCGGCATCCACGGCGAGCCGGGCCGGGAGCGGCGGGCGATGATGACGTCGGGTGAGATCGCCGACTTCGCCGTGGGCGCCATCCTGGACGACATGACCCCGCGCAATCCTGTCCTCGTCCTGGTCAACGGCATGGGCGGGACACCGCTGTTGGAGCTGTACGGCTTCAATGCCGAGGTCCAGCGGGTGCTCGCCGAGCGCGGTGTGAACGTCGCCCACACCCTCGTCGGGAACTACGTCACCTCGCTCGACATGGCCGGCGCCTCCGTCACCCTGTGCCAGGTGGACGAGGAGCTGCTGCGGCTGTGGAACGCGCCGGTGAAGACGCCGGGGCTGCGGTGGGGAATGTGATCCGGAGCCGGATGCTCGCAACGCACCTGTCACGCAAGGAGATCCAGTGCTCGACGCCGAATTCTTCCGCCGTTGGATGACGGCGACCGCCGCTGCCGTCGACCGTGAGGCGGAACGGCTCACCGCCCTCGACTCGCCCATCGGGGACGCGGACCACGGCAGCAATCTGCTGCGCGGGTTCACCGCCGTCGCCGCGGCGGTGGAGAAGGAGGCCCCGCAGACGCCCGGTGCGATCCTGATGCTCGCCGGGCGGCAACTCATCTCGACCGTCGGCGGAGCGTCGGGACCGCTCTACGGGACCCTGCTGCGCCGGACCGGCAAAGCCCTCGGGGACGCCGGCGAGGTGAGCGAGGATCAGTTCGCCCAGGCGCTGCGGGACGGGGTGGACGCGGTCATGGCGCTCGGTGGGGCGGCGCCGGGCGACAAGACCATGATCGATGCGCTGGTGCCGGCCGTGGACGCGCTCGGCGACGGCTTCGCCGCGGCACGGGCCGCCGCCGAGGAGGGCGCCCTGGCGACGACGCCGTTGCAGGCCCGCAAGGGGCGAGCGAGTTATCTCGGGGAGCGCAGCATCGGACACCAGGATCCCGGGGCCACGTCCTCGGCGCTGCTGATCGCGGGGCTGGTGGAGGCGAACGGTGAGTGACGAGAAGGTGAGTCACGAGAAGGTGAGTGACGACAAGAGCGAGCGGCTCGTCGGCATCGTGCTGGTCTCGCACAGCGCTCAGGTGGCCGCTTCGGTGGCCGAGTTGGCGCAGGGCCTCGCGGGCGGCGCAACGGCGGTGCCGGTGGCCGCGGCGGGCGGTACCGAGGCCGGCGACCTCGGCACCAGCGCCGAGCTGATCGCCGCGGCGGCCGCCTCCGTGGACCGCGGCGCCGGGGTCGCGGTCCTCACCGACCTGGGCAGCGCGGTCCTCACCGTCAAGGCCCTGCTCGCGGAGGGCGACGAACTCCCCGCCAACACACGCCTGGTGGACGCCCCGTTCGTCGAGGGCACGGTGGCCGCGGTCGTCACGGCGGCCACGGGCGCCGACCTCGCGGCGGTGGAGGCGGCGGCCGCGGAGGCGTACACCTACCGGAAGGTGTAGGACGACCTACGGCAGCCCGCCACACCGCAGGCCACACCGCAGGCCCTCGGGCGAGGCGGTCTGCGGCAGCCGTGGCGCCACGGGCCCCTCGGCCGCGTCCCGGGTTATGGTTCGCGCGCCGAGGGCCCTGGCTTCCGCCTCGAAGTGACGGCAGCCGCTTCCGGAGGTCTTGGCAGCCGCCGCACAAAATCTTCGTGCTGTTCCACGCCCCATGACCACCGCTCCCCAGAGCCCGCCTCCCTACCCGACCCCCTGCGCCGCAACCCCCAGCGCCAACCGCAGTGTCGCCGCCAGTTCGGTCTGTGCCGTCGCCCGGTCGAGGCGGGTGTCGGCGGTGTGCCAGGCGTAGTGTTCGACCGCCGCGCGCAGTGCCGCGTTGAGGGTCGCCGCCTGGATCGTCGGGCGCAGATCGTCGGCGGGCAGGCCGGCGCGTTCGGCGAGGGCGCGGGCGAACGCCGGTTCGGCCTCGTCGTACGTCTGGAGCCAGATCGCGCGCAGGCCGGGCTCGGTACGGGTGAGTCGCACCAGGGCCCCTACGGTCGCGCGGTCGGGCCCGGCCAGCAGGCGGCCCTCGACCGCGAGTTCCTCGTCGAGGAGTTCCTCGAGCGGCTGCCCGGGACGCCACCGCCGCAGGCAGTCGGCGATCAGGTCGATACCGGCCGAGAACAGCGGCCGTACGCAGCTCTCCTTGCTCGGGAAGTAGCGCCACACGGTGCGCGCGGAGACGCCGACCGCCGCTCCGATCTGCTCGCCCGTGGTCGCCGCCACGCCCTGGGTGACGAACAGGTCCACCGCCGCTCGCGCAATCTCCAGCCGGATCTCGGCCTTGCGCTCCTCGGTGAGGGGTGGTCGTCCCGTAGGTCGCCTCGTACGTCCACGGGTTGCGGTCATGTTCTCCTCCGGCCGGCGCTGATCGCTCTCCCGGAATTCTCTCCGAAAACTCTCCCCGAGGACTTTATGTCACTCAGAGACATTAAGTCGTAGGGTGGGGCCCTCGGGCGCGTTCGACAGGCCGCCCTCGGATTCACGGATGGGAGTAACTCATGACCGGCGGACTGAACGGGCGCAGCGTCATCGTCACCGGAGCGGGCTCGGGCATCGGGCGCGCGGCCGCCCTGGCCTTCGCCAAGGAGGGTGCCCGGGTCGTGGCGGCGGACCTGAACGCCGAGGGTGCACAGACGGTCGTCAAGGAGATCGAGCAGGCGGGCGGCGGTGCGGTCGCCGTCGTCGGCGACCTGAGCGAGCAGGCCGTCGTCGACCGGGTCGTCGAGACCGCCGTCGAGCGCTTCGGCGGCGTGGACGTCCTGGTGAACAACGCCGGGATCATGGACCGCATGTCGGCGCCGGCGGACGTCACCGACGCCGAGTGGGAGCGGGTCATACGAGTCAACCTCACCGCCCCCTTCCTGCTCACCCGGGCGGTCCTGCCGCACATGCTCCAGGCGGGCAGAGGCACCATCGTCAACACGGCCTCCGAGGCCGGCCTGCGCGGCAGCGCCGCGGGCGCCGCCTACACGGCGTCCAAGCACGGCGTGGTGGGGCTCACCAAGTCCCTTGCTGTCATGTACCGCAAGCAGGGAATCCGCGCGAACGCGATCGCCCCGGGCGGCACTCAGACCGGCATCGTCGTGGACGCCGCGCGGGACGCGCACGGACCGGCGGCCCTCGGCCCGCACTTCGTCAACATCGGCAAGCTGGCCCAGCCCGAGGAGCAGGCCGCCGCCATCGTGTTCCTCGCCTCGGACGCGGCGAGCAACATCAACGGCGTGGTCCTGCCGGTCGACGACGGCTGGTCGGCGGTCTGACACCTTCTCCCCCACCGTGCGCGAATCGCCTGCCGTGCACGAACTCCCTCGCCAGCCGCTCCCCGGCCGTCACGGTGGCCGCGTGGTCCTCGATGGGCGTCACCCGCGCGTCCTTGAAGACGATGTAGGTGACCCCGGAGGCCGTGCCGCCGCTGTGCGGGTCGGGCGAGATACCGAGGGCCTCGGCGGCGGCGTACGACGCCTCACCGATCATGTCGTTCGGGCCGACGTCACCGACGACCGCGTACCGCACCCGGCCCTGGTACACGACCGCGGCGACCGAGCCGCCGCGGATGCCGTGGTCAAGTGGGTTCCAGAGGCGGCTCGGAGCGGGCACGACGATGTACGGGAGGTTTTCGGCGCTCAAGTAGCGGCCGTCGGACTGCTGGTAGGCCGTCGCGGCGGAGAAGTACGGATCGGTACGGCGGTTGCAGTGGCGGGTGCGCTGCCCGTCGCAGTCGATGTCCATGTCGGCCTTCCAGAACACGGCGTCCCGCGCCCCGCAGACCCGGATCGACGCGGGCACACCACTGTCGCTGCGGTAGCGCCCCTGGGAGACCGCGGCACACTCACGCACCTTCGACAGCAGATCAGTGGCGCTGACGTCGGCCTCGCGGCGGGCCGTTGACCCTTCCTGCGCGGGCGGCGGGATCGGGGGCGGCAGCGTCGGGGCGAGCAGGGCGGCGCTCGCCGCGGCCAGCGTCAGCGAGTGGAAACGCACGATAGGGGACCCTCTCGTCGAGGAACACTGACGGACACTCAGCCCATCCGATGCTGTGTCGATCATGCTGCCACCAGCGGGGCCGTACAGCGTGCACCCCGACGACACGACTACCCGACGATCTCCCCGAACTTCCGGCAGGAGCCGGGGGCGTGAGCCCGCGAAACGGACCCCGGCCCCCGGCCACCCGCGCCCCGGCGCGGGATCAGCGACGACAGCGGCCCGCGTCGGCAGGCGTGAACTCCCCTCCCCTCATGGAGAGTTCAGCCCCGAGGGGCTTCAGCATACGTAACGTCCCTGGCGGTTCATCAACGACCGCCCTCTTGAGGTGATCGCGTCAGCGGCGACATAGTGGAGCCCTATTGGTCCGGACCATTGCTGCCAGTTGGCCCCGGGAGGCAGAGTCGTGCGACGCGTTCCCGTCCTCGTGCTCGCGCTCTGCGCAGTGCTCGTCCTGCTCTCGTCCTGCGCGTGGAGCGGGGCGGAAGAGGAGGGCGGCCGGCTGCCCGCGGCGCCCACGGGTGTCACGGCCGCCGCGGGCAGCGCGACCAGCGTGCACGTCATGTGGAACGCGGTCTCCGCGAACCGCGACATCCGTGTCTACGAGGTGTATCGGGGACCCACGAAGGTCAAGGAAGTGCCGGGCTCCGCACACATGGTGGACGTCACCATGCTCAGGCCGTCCACCGTGTACGCCTTCACCGTGCGAGCCCGTGACACCGACGGGCGGCTCGGGCCGCCGAGCAAGGAGGTCCGGGCGACGACTCCCGCGGCCGTCGCCGCCGACCACTCCGCCCCGACTCGTCCGGGGCGGGCCGAGGGCCGTGCGGTCGGCAGCCGGGCAGCCCAACTGTCGTGGTCGCAGGCGACGGACGACCGGGACGTGGTGTCGTACGACATCTATCAGGGCGACACGAAGATCCACAGTGTGGGCGGAAACCAGACGGCGACCGTGGTCACCGGACTTCGGCCCGGCACCCGCTACTCCTTCACCGTCCGGGCCCGGGACGCAGCCGACAACCTCTCGCCCGCCACGGCGGCGGTCCGCGTCACCACGCCCGGCACCGACGACGGACGCGGCACGGCGCCGACCGCCTTCCGGGCGACGACCCATCTCGCGGACGGGGCGTACTACCTCGACCTGAGCTGGGTACCGCCACGCACGGACGGCGTGATCGCGGAGTACCAGGTCGAGCTCGACGGCCGTCCGGCCACGTCGCTGGTGTACGGCGGGAGCGCGCCGCGCGAGCGGGCCACGTACAGCTTCTATCTGGGCCGGGAGGCCGGAGTCGGTCACCGGGTGCGGATCCGGGGGAGGCTACCGGACGGCACCTGGGGCGGCTTCTCGGCGCAGCGGACGGTGACGACGGGCGGGCGGGACTGACGTCCGGTCCGGCGCCCCCGGATGCAGCAGTCCGTCACCTGTCCGGCGGCGGTCCGCATGCGGGACGGATCCGGGGCGCGTTGGCTGCCCCTGAGGCAGCACGGGCGTTCCCGACCCTCGGCGGCGCAACGGACGTACCGCCAACCGTGCCGCCGGAGGGCATCACATGCGCAACTCATCGCTCTTCCTCCGCTCGGGCCTGACCGTGGCAGCCGCCTCCGCTCTTCCCTTCACCCTGGCCGCCGGTCCGGCCGCCGCGGTCTCGGGGATCTCCGTGAGCACCACCGGGTCCACGGTCTCCGTCACGACCAGTGCGTGCACCAACGTCAACGGCAGCTGGGGCACCGCCTCGCTGCTCAACAGCCGCCAGGCGAACTTCGCCCAAGGGCGCCAGGTCTCCCTGTCGGGGACGGCGACGCTGCAGTCGGCGGCCTGGTCGGGTGTGAGCCCGGGCACGTACACCGTCATCGTCGTGTGCTCCAACGGCTCCACGGCGGGCACCCAGTCGGTCATCGTCACCGCCCCCAGGGTCTCCGCCACGGCCTCGCCGTCGCGCGGTGTCATGGGCGGCATGGGCGGTGGCAGCAAGGACTACGGCACCCTGACGCTGGTGGCGGGCGGCGCCCTGGTGGGCACGGGTGTCCTGGCCACGGCGGCCTGGGTCCTGCGCCGCCGTTCGAAGCCGTACCGGCTCTGAACGCCGTTCCTGTTCCGGAGGCCGTACCCGTTCCGAACGCCGTACCGGCTCAGAAGCGCCCTCGGCTCACGCCGTCTCTCGGCCCGGCAGCTCCGCGAACTCCTCCAGAGCGCGTGTGAGCCACTGCGTCCAGAAGGTCTCCAGATCGATGCCGGCGCGCAGCACCAGGTGCCGCAGCCGGTCCTGCGAACTGTCCTTGCCGGGCGGGAAGTCGCGCTTCTCGATCTCCTCGTACTCGGCCAACTGCCGCCGGTGCAGATCGAGATGGCGCCGCAGATCGGCCTCGATGCCCTCGGTCCCCACCACGGCCGCGGCACGCATGCGCAGCAGCAGCGTGTCGCGGTGCGGCCTCGGGTCCTGGGACGCGGCGGTCCAGCGGGCCAGTTCGGCGCGGCCCGCGGGCAGGACCTCGTAGCTCTTCTTCTGCCCGCGGGCCGGCTGCTCGCTCGGCAGGGTGCGGATGAAGCCCTCGGCCTCCAGTTTTCCCAGCTCGCGATAGATCTGCTGATGCGTCGCCGACCAGAAGTACCCGATCGACTTGTCGAACCGGCGGGTCAGCTCCAGCCCCGATGACGGCTTTTCGACCAGGGCGGTGAGGATCGCGTGCGGGAGTGACATGGGTTCATCCTAGGGACGCAAGGAGGTCATCCTACGAATGCGGCCACTCGCCCCTACAGGCTCGCCGCCAGCTCCGTGCCCTGCTTGATGGCCCGCTTGGCGTCCAGTTCGGCGGCCACGTCGGCACCGCCGATGAGGTGCACGCTGCGGCCCGCGGCGAGCAGCTCCTCGTACAGGCCGCGACGCGGCTCCTGCCCGGTGCACAGGACGATGGTGTCCACGGCCAGAACCGTGCTCTCCTCGCCGACGGTGACATGCAGTCCGGCGTCGTCGATACGGTCGTAGCGCACGCCCGGGACCATGGTGACGCCCCGGTGCTTGAGCTCGGTGCGGTGGATCCAGCCGGTGGTCTTGCCGAGGCCCGCGCCGACCTTGGTGGCCTTGCGCTGGAGCAGGTGGACGGTGCGCGGCGGGGCCGGGCGCTCGGGGGCGGCGAGGCCGCCGGGGCCCGTGTAGTCCATGTCGACGCCCCACTGGCGGAAGTACGTCGCCGGGTCCTCGCTCGCCTTGTCGCCGCCGTCCGTGAGGAACTCGGCGACGTCGAAGCCGATGCCGCCCGCGCCGAGGACGGCGACGCGCTCGCCGACGGGGGCGCCGTCGCGCAGGACGTCGAGGTAGCCCACGACGCTCGGGTGGTCGATGCCGGGGATGTCCGGAGTACGCGGGGTGACCCCGGTGGCGACCACCACCTCGTCGTACCCGGCGAGGTCCTCGGCCGCCACCCAGGTGTTCAGCCGTACGTCCACGCGCTGCCAGTCGAGCTGGTGGCGGAAGTAGCGCAGCGTCTCGTCGAACTCCTGCTTGCCGGGGACCTTGCGGGCGACGTTCAGCTGGCCGCCGATCTCGCTCGCGGCGTCGAACAGCGTGACCTCGTGGCCGCGTTCGGCCGCGCTCACGGCACAGGCAAGGCCGGCGGGTCCGGCGCCCACGACGGCGACCCGCTTGCGCAGCCGGGTCGGGGCGAGCGTCAGCTCGGTCTCGTGGCAGGCGCGCGGGTTGACCAGGCAAGACGTGATCTTGCCGCTGAAGGTGTGGTCGAGACAGGCCTGGTTGCAGCCGATGCAGGTGTTGATCGCCTCCGGCTTCCCGGCGGCGGCCTTGGCGACGAAGTCGGGGTCGGCGAGCATCGGGCGGGCCATCGAAACCATGTCCGCGCGGCCGTCGGCGAGCAACTCCTCGGCCAGCTCGGGGGTGTTGATGCGGTTGGTGGTGACGAGCGGGACCGACACCTCGCCCATCAGCCGCTTCGTGACCCAGGTGTAGGCGCCGCGCGGCACCGAGGTGGCGATGGTCGGGATGCGCGCCTCGTGCCAGCCGATACCGGTGTTGATGATCGTCGCCCCGGCGGCCTCTACGGCCTTGGCGAGCGTGATCACCTCGTCGAGCGTGGAGCCGCCCGGGACGAGGTCCAGCATGGACAGCCGGTAGACGATGATGAAGTCCTCGCCGACGGCCTCGCGCACGCGCCGGACGATCTCGACCGGGAAGCGCATGCGGTTCTCGTACGAGCCGCCCCAGCGGTCGGTGCGCCGGTTGGTCTGCTGGGCGATGAACTCGTTGATGAGGTAGCCCTCGGAGCCCATGATCTCCACGCCGTCGTACCCGGCCTGCCGGGCCAGGCGGGCGGCGCGCGCGTAGTCGTCGATGGTCCGCTCGACCTCGGCGTCGGTGAGCTCGCGGGGCGGGAAGGGGCTGATCGGCGCCTGGAGCGGGCTCGGGGCGACCAGGTCCTGGTGGTAGGCGTACCGGCCGAAGTGCAGGATCTGCATCGCGATCCGGCCGCCCTCGCGGTGCACGGCGTCGGTGATGACCCGGTGCTGCTCGGCCTCCGCCTCGGTGGTGAGCTTGGCGCCGCCCTCGTAGGGGCGCCCCTCGTCGTTGGGTGCGATGCCGCCGGTGACGATCAGGCCCACTCCCCCGCGCGCTCGCTCCGCGTAGAAGGCGGCCATGCGCTCGAAGCCGCGCTCGGCCTCCTCCAGGCCCACGTGCATGGAGCCCATGAGGACGCGGTTGGGCAGCGTGGTGAAGCCCAGGTCGAGCGGGCTCAGCAGGTGCGGGTAACGGCTCATCGGGCCCCTCCGTGCGCGGTGTCGTACCTCTGTAGTTGTAGAGGACCGCGAGAGGTTTATGCAACTAGTTGCACAACCGGGGAGGGGTGACACGGACCACGCTCGGGCACAGTGACCCCATGACCGCGCACGCCGATGTGATCGACCTCGCCCAGCGGCTGGTCCGCTGCCCCAGCCGCGCCGGAATCGACGGCTACGGCCCCGTCCTCGGCGTTCTGGAGGACTGGCTCGCGGGGCGTGAGCTGCCGTATCGCCGCCTTGACGACGGCAAGGGCGGCACCGTCGGCCTGCTGGTCGAGGTCGCGGGCGGGCGGCCCGGCCCGTGGTGGGCGCTCGACGCCTGCGTCGACACCGCGCCCTACGGCGACGAGGCCGCCTGGTCGTTCGCACCGGACTCCGGCGAGGTCGTCGACGGCTGGCTGCGCGGCAGGGGCGCCGCGGACTCCAAGCTCGCGGCGGCGATGTTCTGCGGTATCGCGGCCGAGCTGCACGGCCGTGCCGACGCCCTGCACGGCGGGCTCGCGGTACTCCTCGACGCCGACGAGCACACGGGCGGCTTCGGCGGCGCCCGCGCCTACCTGGCCGACCCGGAGGCGGTGCGTCCGGCCGGGGTGATGATCGGCTACCCGGGACTCGACGAGGTCGTGGTCGGCGGGCGGGGCCTGTGGCGGGCCGTGATCGCGGTGCACGCGGCCTCGGGCCACTCGGGGTCCCGCCGCACCGCACCGGGTGCCGTATCGCGCGCGGCGCATCTCGTACGCCTCCTGGAGGAAGCCGAACTCCCGGGCGTCGATGGGGAGTTCCCGCTGCCACCGAGACTGACGGTGACCTCCTGCCACGGCGGTCAGGGCTTCTCGGTCGTGCCCGACCGGTGCGAGCTGGGCGTCGACATCCGCACCACGCCGGCCTTCGACGCCGACGCCGCCGAGCGGCTGGTGCGTGCGGCGGTGGGCGAGCTGGACGTGCGGGTGCCCGCACCGCGGCCGACCACGATCACCCCGGTCGCCGCCTGGCCGCCGTACCGGCTGGCGAAGGACCAGCAGCCCGCCGCCGCGCTGCTGGACGCCGCCGCTCGGGAGGGCCTCGCCGTGCGGCCGAAGACCGCCGGTCCGTCGAACATCGGCAATCTGCTGGCGGGTGAGGGCATCCCGGCCACGGCGGGCTTCGGCGTGCGCTACGAGGGGCTGCACGGCGTGGACGAGCGGGCCTGTCTCGAAGACCTGCCCGCCGTCCACGCCGTCCACCGGCGTGCCGTGCTCAGCCTGCTGGGCTCGCCCTGACCGAGCCCCTCACGGCTGCGCTCATCATGAGCTGCGGCTATCCAGCACCACATGCAGCTCCCTCTCCTGGTCTCCCGAGGCCGAGGACAGGTCGTGCACGGTGAACAGGGAGTCCAGTGCCGTACGGAGCTGTTCGATGGCCCAGTAGCCGCCCTGCGCGTCGGCCTCTACGGACGACGAGAGCCTGGCGGGAGGCGGGCACGCGTGCGTGTCCGTGACCTCGAACGTGCCGAGCCACACCATGGGCCGGGTCTCATGGAGCTGCTGCGGGACATCCTCGGGGCGCCGGTCGGACTCGAAGCACGTGCACAGCGTGTCGAAGACGATCCGGGCGTCCTCCTTGCTGCATCCGCTGATCTCGACGGAGACGGGTTCCTCGTGCAGTCGTTCACGGTCCATCGTGATCGCTCCTCTCGTGGCCGCGCCGCGGTACCACGGGTTGCCGCGGAAGCGGACCCCAATCCCAAGAAAAGCACCACAGGGCGCAGAGCACTACCGGCGGAGCCGCACCGTCCGCAGTCCGCGGGCGCCCTCAGCCGCGCGTGAACCGGTACGTCTTGCTGTCGGTGAGCACACAGAAGCCCGGCGAGATGACGATCACGCGCAGGGTTCCGGTGCGGCGGTCGTAGTCGATGCCCTCCGTCTCGAACTCGCCCGAGCAGGAGCTGCGCATCGGGAGCTGACGCAGCGCCGTGACGTGGCCGGTCACGTCGGAGGCGCCCGGCTCGGCGGAGAGGTCGATCCGGAGCAGCGGCTTGGTCATGCCGAAGAGGGTGCCCGCCGGGTCGTCGGAGGAGCACAGCAGGGTCGTGGCGCCGAGGAAGTCACAGCCCTGGATGTCGCGTACGGCGTGGTCCAGCCGGATGCTGGACGTCCAGGGGAGGTTCGCCGACGGTGACGTGCCGGGGTTGACGCCCGGTGTCGGGTGGACCAGCAGGCGGGTCATGGTGCCCCACTCGCCGGAGACCATCCACTGGCCGGCGGGTGAGACGGCGACGAAGGAGTTGTTCAGCGCCTCCCCGGCGCCCAGCGTGTGCACGTACTCCGACCAGGTCCCGTCCGGCGCCTGCACCCGGAACATCTTCGCGCTGCCCGAGTCCGCCTGGTACGGCTCGATGTAGTAGCCGTTGGAGGAGGCGTCGGGGTCACCCACATGGTTCCAGCCGCGGCTGCTGACCGAAACGGGGATCGTGCCGATGCCCGTGTAGCGGTTGGGGCTGTTCGCCGGAACCTCCACGGAGGTCAGGCCCTGGCTCTCGGTCAGCGGGTCGGCGCGGTCCGAGCCCACCTCCGTCCAGGTGTCGGCGGCCTGCGCGGGCGCCGCCGTGGACAGCACGGCGGCAAAGGTGAGGGCGACGAGGCCGGTGAGGACGGCGTGACAACGTTGCCGGGCGCGCAGGGCCATGGAAGCAACTCCTTGGGGGCGGGTGCGTGTCGGCGGACAGTTTCGCGGGCCCGTGTGGTCATGTACAGACCAAGGGTGCGAACGTGTGCTGTCTGATCGGCCACAGTCCCGTGCCCTCGTGATGACTCCGGCGGACGTTCACCGTCGTGTTGAGGGATGGTGGAGGTGGACGACCAAAGGGAGCCCGGAGACGGTTGAACGCGGTAGAACAAGGGGAGTCGGCACGGGGGAACGACGTGCCGCGTGAATGGGCGAAGGCGGTGCGTGGGATGTCTGCAGCCGAACGTCCCGTGACCGAGGGCGACGAGCCGGTGCGCGGGCCGGTAGGGCCGAGCGGGCTGCTCGACGTGCTGGGCGTGGCCTCGGTGGTGCTGGACACCGAGGGGCGCATCGTGCTGTGGAGCCCCCAGGCCGAGGAACTGTTCGGCTATCCGGCGCAGGAGGCGCTGGGCGAGTACGCCGCCCGGATCATGGTCCACGAACAGCACCTGGATCTGGTCATCAAGCTGTTCTCCGACGTCATGGAGACCGGCGAGGGCTGGGCCGGGGCCTTCCCGATCCGGCGCAAGGACGGCACCACACGACTGGTCGAGTTCCGCAACATGCGGCTGCTGGACGACCGGGGGGACGTCTACGCGCTGGGCCTGTGCGCCGACCAGTCGACGGTCCGCCAGGTGGAGCGGGACGTCGCGTTGTCGACCCGGACGATCGCGCAGGCTCCGGTCGGCCTGGCCGTCCTCGACACCGATCTGCGGTACGTCTCGGTCAACGAGGCGCTGGCCATGCTCAACGGCATCCCCGCCGAGGACCACATCGGCCATACGCCGCGCGAGCTGCTGCCGGACATCGATGCCGACGCCATCGAGGCGGCGCTGCGTGAAGTGCTGGGGACCGGTGAACCGCTGATCAACCAGCGCATCGTGGGCCGGACTCCGGCCGATCCGGACCGGGAGCACTTCTGGTCCATCTCGCTCTACCGGCTGGAGGACACGGCGGGGACCGTGCTCGGCGTGGCCGGCATGGCCGTGGACATCACCGAACAGCATCAGGCCGCCGTCGAGGCCGAGACGGCACGGCGGCGCCTGGCGCTCATCGCCGACGCCTCCGCGCGGATCGGCACCACGCTGGACCTGGACCGTACGGCGCGCGAGCTGGCCGACGTCGCCGTGCCGGAGCTCGCCGACGTGGCGGCCGTGGATCTGCTGGAAGCCGTGGTCGAGGGCAGGCGCAGCAGTCTCGGGCCCGCGGAATCGGCGGTGATCCGCGCCCTGGCCGTCAAGGCGGAGGACGACACGGAGGCTCTCGACGCCGCCGACCGGCCGGGCCAGGTCGCCCGCTACGGACCCGACCGCCTGGTCACCGAGTGCGTGCGCACCGCGAGTCCGGTCATGGTGGCGCACGTCGAGGAGAAGGACCTGCCGCGCATCGCCCGCTCCCCCGAGGCCGCCGGCCAGCTGGGCCGCGCGGGCGTGCACTCCTATCTTGCGGTGCCGCTGATCGCGCGCGGCGAGGTGCTCGGCGCCCTGGACCTCAAGCGCACCCGCAATCCGCTGCCGTTCAGCGAGGACGACCTGCTGCTCGCCCGTGAGCTGGCGGCCCGCGCGGCCGTGCAGATCGACAACGCCCGCTGGTACCAGAACGCCCGCGACATCGCCCTCACCCTGCAGCGCAGCCTGCTGCCCAGCCATCCGCCGCTGACCGGTGGCCTGGAGGTCGCCTCCCGCTACCAGCCCGCGGGCGCCAGCGCCGAGGTCGGCGGCGACTGGTTCGACGTGATTCCGCTGGAGGGCGGCAAGACCGCGCTCGTCGTCGGGGACGTGATGGGCAGCGGCATCGACGCCGCCACGACCATGGGCCGGCTGCGCACCGCCACGCACACCCTGGCCTCCCTCGACCTCGAACCGACCCTGCTCCTGGAACACCTCGACAAGATCACCGAGGGCCTCGACCACTCCATCGCCACCTGCGTCTACGCCGTCCACGACCCACAGCTGCGGCAGTGCCGGATCGCCAACGCCGGGCACCTGCCGCCCGTCCGCGTCCGCCACGGCCACCCGCCGGAACTCCTCGAACTGCCCACCGGAGCACCGCTGGGCGTCGGCGGCGTCGCCTTCTCCACGACGACCGTCGCCCTCGAACCCGGCGACCAGCTGGTCTTCTACACCGACGGCCTCGTCGAGACCCGGCAACACCCGCTCGACGAACGCCTCGACGCGCTCCTCGCGCTCCTCGACGACCCCGACCGCCCCCTGGAGGAGTGCTGCGACCTCCTCCTGCGCACCCTGCACCAGCCCGACAACTCCGACGACGTGGCACTGCTCATCGCGCGCGTGCTGCCCCCGAGTTGACGGCTGCGGCACCGACGCCGAGGAGACGGGAGGGACACGCGCTCCCCCATGTCACCGTCGAGAGTGAGACGGCGCCGAGTGGAAGTGGGCCGTCGGCTCGGACACCGTCGTCCGTCACGACGGGACCAGAGCTCCGGCGCCGCCGACCTCAAGACCGGCGAGGACGTCTTCCTCGTCGGCACGCGGTCCGACGACGGCTAGTTGAGGCCGACCACGACAGTCGCGTACAGCTCCTCGGAGGCGACCAGACGCGCCGACAGTCCACTGCCGGTGAAGGCCTCCAGGGCCGTCGGCGCCTGGCGCTCGCTCGTCTCGACCAGCACACAGCCGCCGGGGGCCAGCCACCGGGGCGCCTCGGCGGCGACGCGGCGCAGGACGTCCAGCCCGTCCGGACCGCCGTCCAGCGCGACCCGCGGCTCGTGGTCACGCGCCTCCGCGGGCAGGAGGGCGACCTCGCCGGTGGGTACGTACGGCACGTTCGCCGCGAGGATGCCGACGCGGCCGCGCAAGCTGTCGGGCAGCGCCTCGAAGAGGTCGCCCGCGTGCACCTGACCGTCGAAGGCGGCCACGTTACGGCGGGCGCAGCGCACCGCCGCCGGGTCGATGTCGGCGGCGTGCAGCTCGACCTTGCCGAGCGCGGCGGCCAGTGCCGCGCCGACCGCGCCCGAGCCGCAGCACAGGTCCACGACGACGGAGGCGTCGGGGGCGTGGGCGAGGGCCTGTTCGACCAGGAACTCGGTACGGCGGCGGGGGACGAAGACGCCGGGTTCGACGGCGATGCGCAGGCCGCGGAACTCGGCCCAGCCGAGGACGAGTTCGAGGGGCAGGCCGGTGACGCGACGCTCCACCATCGCGGCCAGCTCGTCCGGGGTGCGGGCGGCGGCCAGGATCAACCGTGCCTCGTCCTCGGCGAAGACACAGCCGGCGGCTCGGAGTGCGGTCACGACCGCGTCACGCGAGAGCGACGAGGGGTACGAGGGCGAGGAAGAGGAGAGAGGGGGCATGGAAGCCGAGGACCTTTCGGAAGCCGAAGGGTACTCTCGCGGTCGCCTACTGGCGGTGATCCGCGCCGATCCGAGGTGAGAGCACCCGACCTGACACAGCAGTAATGGGTCTCACCTCCTGGGCTCCGCAGGGCCGGGACTGTCCCGACCGATCGGCAACCTTACCCCAACGATCACGGAAGCTACGGCGCATCGACGATGATGAGCCAGGGCCTATACGGTTGAATGACAAACGTACTGATCACGCTCGACCCACGGGCCGTGCCCACGGCGGCCTGGAGGCACCACCCGTATGAACGTCACCAGAGGCTTCACAGGGCGCCCACGCGTCCCGAACGCCGCGCTGCCGCCCGGCCAGTACGACGCGGGCGACGACTGGCCCGTCCTGTCCGCAGAGGTCACGCCCGAGCTGACGCCCGCCGAATGGTCCTTCCGGGTCGACGGCCTGGTGGAGGAGGAGCGCAGTTGGAGCTGGGAGCAGGCACATGAACTGCCGGCGTCGGTGTACGAGGGCGACATCCACTGCGTGACGAGCTGGTCGAAGTTCGGGGTCCGCTTCGGTGGCGTGTCGCTGGACGCCTTCCTCAATGTGGTCCGGCCCCATGTGTCCGCCACCCATGCCGTCGCCTATTCGCACACGGGGTACACCACCAACCTGCCCCTCGCCGACCTGACCGGCGGGCGGGCGTGGATCGCCTGGGAGTTCGACGGGGAGCCACTCGCCCCGGAGCACGGTGGCCCGGCACGGCTGCTGGTGCCGCACCTGTACTTTTGGAAGAGCGCCAAGTGGATCGCAGGCCTGCGGATCCTCGACCGCGACGAGCCGGGCTTCTGGGAGCAGAACGGCTACCACGCCCGCGGCAACCCCTGGCAGGAGCAGCGGTACTCCGGTGACTGAGGTGACTGCGACTGAGGTGACTGTGACTGAGACGTTCACTCCCCCGACCCGTTTCGCCGTGCCCGGGCGGATCGCCGTCAGCAACCGGGCCGCCGCGGTGTGGCAGACCGCCACGATCACCGAGATCCGCCCCGAGACCCCGCACGCCGCCACCTTCCGCCTCGCGGTGCCCGCCTGGGCGGGCCACCTGCCCGGCCAGCACCTGATGCTGCGGCTGACCGCCGAGGACGGCTATGTGGCCCAGCGCCATTACTCGATCGCGTCCGCGCCGGACGACGCCGGGCACATCGAGCTGACCCTGGACCATGTCGAGGGCGGTGAGGTCTCCGGGTGGTTCCACACCGTTGCCAAGCCCGGCGACACGGTCGAGGTGCGCGGCCCGCTCAGCGGCTTCTTCGCCTGGCCCGGGGACCGGCCCGCGCTGCTGGTCGGCGCCGGCTCCGGCGTCGTACCGCTGATGCCGATGCTGCGACACCACAAGGCGCGGGGTCTGGACGTGCCGTTGCGGCTGCTGGTGTCGGCGCGCAGCCCCGAGGAGCTGATCTACGCGCGGGAGTACGGCGCGGAGACGACGCCCGTGTTCACACGGAGCGCGCCGGAGGGTGTGGCCGTGGGACGTATGGCCGCCGCACATGTGGCGCCGCTCCTGGCCGAGCAGCCACACGGTGGGTGGGAGGCCTATGTGTGCGGCTCCAACGGATTCGCCGAGCATGCCTCCCGGCTGCTCGTCGCGGCAGGTCAGCCGGTGCACCGTATCCGGATCGAGCGCTTCGGCTGATCGGCGCTCCGGCACCGGCCGCGGGTCCCGCCGGGATCGCCAGGAACGATGTCCGGTGTACGGGGTACCTGGACGCCATGCGATACCGGGTGCGTGGCCGGCGCCTGCGGCACAGTCCGCTGCGGCGCCGGTCGGATGTCGTCGAGGCGTGGGCGTTGCTCACCGTGGCGGTCCTGCTGCTCGTCGCCGCTCCCCTGGTGGGGGTACTCACCGCCTGGTGGGCCCATGACGACGCCCGGGCGACCGCCCGGGAGCAGCGTGCCGAGCGCCGTCAGATCCGGGCCGAGGTCATCGGCAGGACCTCCGACGCGCTCCCCATGACACAGGGCGGACGGCAGCCGTCCGCGAGGACGACGGTCCGCTGGACGGAGCCGGAAGGCGATCCGCGTACGGCCACGGCACGCGTTCCGGCGGGCACACGGAACGGCGACATGGTCGACGTGTGGCTGGACTCCCGGGGCCGGAGTGTGGCCCCGCCCGCGGACGACACGGCGGTCTGGCAGCACACCGTCACCATCGGCGTCTGCGCGACGGGCGGCGCGGTCGCCGTGATCCTCTTCGGCCACACGGTCGTACGCCATGCCGCGATGCGTCGTCGCCTGGCCGAATGGGATCAGGAGTGGGCCCGGACGGAGCCGGAGTGGACGGGCCGCCGGGCGTGACCCATCGCGTCCCGCTGGTCTGTCTCTTGGGCGCGCTTCGCGTGGACGACCTGGGCGCGCTTCGTGCCTACGAAGCTGCTCACCCTGCCGCATCACTCACCCTGCTGCATCCGGCGAGCGATCCGGTCGTGCGCCCCCAGTGCGTCCGCCAGCCCGGTCAAGCGGGGCTCGCCCCGGTCGACCAGGATCCGGCCGGCGACCACCGTGGTCCACGCCCGGGCCGGCCCGCAGCGCAGCCAGGCCTCCACGGGGTCACTGAGCGCACCGGCAAGCGAGACCGCGTGCAGATCCCAGACGACCAGGTCCGCGCAGGCCCCGGGCCGCAGATGGCCGAGTTCGTCGTCCCGGCCCAGACAGCGCGCCGAGCCTCTGGTGGCGATGTCGAGGGCGTCGCGGGCGGTCATCGCGCCGGGTCCGCCGCGATAGCGGCCCAGCAGCAGGGCCGCCCGGGTCTCCATCCAGAGGGAGGCGTGGTCCGTGGAGGCGGAGCCGTCGCAGCCGATGCCGACGGGCAGGCCCAGTTCGCGCATCTCCTTCACGCGCGCGGTGCCGCCGCCGATGAGCATGTTGGAGCTGGGGCAGTGCGCCACGCCGACGCCCGCGGCCGCGAGGCGGCGCAGCTCGGCGTCGTTCGGGTAGATGCAGTGCGCGACCCAGCTGCGGTCGCTCATCCATCCCGTCTCCTCGAAGTACTCGACGGGACGGCAGCCGTACTTCTCAAGGCAGTACGTGTCCTCGTCGTGGTCCTCGGCGAGGTGCGTGTGCAGCCGTACGTCGTGGCGCTCGGCGAGTTCGGCCGTCGCCGTCATGAGGGACTTGGTCACCGAGAACGGTGAGCAGGGCGCGAGTGCGACCCGCACCAGCGCGCCCGGTTCGGGGTCGTGGTACGTGCTGATGAGGCGCTCGCTGTCGGCCAGCACCTCGTCCTCGGTCTGGGTGACGCTCCTCGGCGGCAGTCCCCCGTCCTCGACGGAGCGGGTCATCGAGCCCCGGGTGGCGTGGAAGCGGAAGCCGATGTCGCGGGCGGCGCGGATCTCGGCGTCGACGAGACGCGGACGCGGATGGACGTAGAGGTGGTCGGACGACATGGTGCAGCCGCCCATCAGCAGTTCGGCCATGCCGACGTAGGCCGACACGTACGCGGCCTCCTCGTCGAGGCCCGCCCAGAGCGGGTAGAGGGTGGTCAGCCAGTCGAACAGGGAGCCGTTCACGGCGGGCGCGTAGGAGCGGGTGAGGTTCTGGTAGATGTGATGGTGCGTGTTGACCAGGCCCGGGGTGACGAGCCGTCCGGCCGCCGAGACGGTGGTGCGGGCCTCGGGCTCGCTCCCGGCGGTACCGACGCCGGTGACCCGACCACCGGTGACGGCCAGCCAGCCGCCCGGGATCTCCCGCTCCCCGTCCACGACCAGCAGTTCGGCATCCCTGACCAGCAGGTCCGCAGCCTGCACCGGAGCATCGACGGCAGACGTCATGGCGCCATCGTAGGCGCTCGGCTCGGGAAAGATCTGGCGAGTCCTCCGATCACCCACGTACGGTGTGATCATCCGCACTCACTCTTGGCAAAGGCGGTCTTCCATGGCCCTGTTCGACCTTCCGCTCGACGAACTGCGCGAGTACCGCAGCAAGTCCGTCGAACCCGAGGACTTCGACGCGTTCTGGTCCAAGACCCTCGATGAGGCTCGCGAGCACCCGCTGGACGCCCGCTTCGAGCCGGTCGAAACAGGGCTTTCCACAGTGCAGGTGTACGACGTGACGTTCGCCGGGTTCGGCGGTCACCCGGTGAAGGGCTGGCTGCGCCTGCCCGCCGGGGCCGGCGAGCCGTTGCCGCTGGTCGTGGAGTTCATCGGCTACGGCGGCGGGCGCGGCCTGCCGCACGAGAACCTGCTGTGGGCGTCCACGGGCCGGGCGCACTTCATGATGGACACGCGCGGTCAGGGCAGCGCGTGGGGCGCCGGCGGCGGGACGCCGGACCCGGTGGGGGCCGCGCCGGCCTACCCCGGTTTCATGACCCGTGGCATCGACGCGCCCGAGAACTACTACTACCGCCGGGTATTCACGGACGCGGTGCGTGCGGTCGAGGCCGCCCGCTCGCATCCGCTGGCCGACGCCTCGCGCACGATCGCGATCGGTTCGAGCCAGGGCGGCGGCATCACGATCGCGGTCGGTGGCCTGGTGCCGGATCTGACGGCGATCGCGCCGGACGTGCCGTTCCTGTGCGACTACCCGCGCGCGGCGACCCTCACGGACCGCCACCCGTACCGCGAGATCGGCCTCTACCTCAAGACGCACCGGGGCCGCACCGACGACGTCCTGCGCACCCTGTCCTACTTCGACGGCGTCCACTTCTCGGCCCGCGGCCAGTCGCCCGCCCTGTTCTCGGCGGCCCTGGAGGACCAGACCTGCCCGCCCTCCACCGTGTTCGCGGCCTACAACGCCTGGGCCCACGGCGAGAAGGCCATCGAGGTGTACGACTTCAACGACCACGAGGGCGGCGGCCCGTTCCACGAGGCGGCCAAGTTGGACTGGCTGCGCTCGCACGCCTGAGAGGCCGTGCATGAAGACGCGTGAGGCGGCGGAGCGGTTCGTCCGGGTCTGGCAGCGGGCCTGGGCCGAGCACGACGTGGACGCGCTGCTGGAGTTGTATGCCAAGGACTGCGTCCACCGTTCGATGCCGTTCCGCGCGCCGCACCGGGGGCGCGCCGAACTGGCCGCCTATCTGCGCTGGTCGTTCGCCGGCGAGCGGGTGACCGACGTGCGTTTCTCCGCGCCGGTCGTCGGCGAGGACGGCGTGGCCGTTGCCGAGTTCCGGGTCCTCGCCGAGGAGGAGGGCGCGCCGTCCACGCTCGCGGGCTGCGTCTTCGTGCGGTTCGACGCCGCCGGGCTGGCCGTCGAGACCCGCGACTACTGGCACACGGTCGAAGGGCACCGGGAGCCGGAAGGCGCGCTGTTCTTCGGGTGAGGTGAGGTCGGCGTGTTCGCCGCCTTCCGTCCAGTCCGACCAGTCGGTACGTTCAGGGAACCCGGGTCGCACTGTCGCGGCCCGGGTTTCCGGCGGACGACCAGTGGACGACCAGGGGTGGGCCATGACGGAGCACGAGGCACAGGTGCACGGGCACTGCGATCCGCGGTTCGCGGCGGTACGGACTGCGTTCGAGGCGAATTTCCGGGAGCGCGGCGAGCTGGGCGCCGCGGTCGCCGTCACCGTCGGCGGCGAGACCGTCGTGGACCTGTGGGGCGGGTGGGCCGACGCGGCGCGCAGCCGCTCCTGGGAGCGCGACACGCTGGTCAACGTGTGGTCCACGTCCAAGGGGCCGACGGCGTTGTGCGCGCACATCCTCGCCGACCGGGGACTGATCGACCTCGACGCACCGGTGGCCACGTATTGGCCGGAGTTCGCCGCCGCGGGCAAGGAACAGATCCTCGTACGGCATCTGCTCTCGCACCGGGCCGGTCTGTCCGGGCTGCGTGAGCCGCACTCGCTTCAGCAGCTCTGCGACTGGGAGTTGACGACGCAGCGGCTCGCGGCGATGGAGCCGTGGTGGGCGCCGGGGACGCGATCGGGGTACCACGCGTTCACCTACGGTTTCCTGGTCGGGGAGGTCGTGCGGCGTGTGTCGGGACTGCTGCCCGGGGCCTTTCTGGAGCGGGAGGTGACCGGGCCGCTCGGGATCGACTTCGCGATCGGCTTGCCGGAGAAGGACTCCGGGCGGGTGGCCGAGCTGGTGCAGCCGCCGGTGGCGACGACCAGTGAACAGGCCGCGATCTTCAGCCAGTTGGCGCCCGCCGCCCTCGCCGCGCTGACCAACCCCGCCGTGGGGGCGCCCGACGCCAACTCTCCCGAGTGGCGGGCCGCCGAGATCCCCGCGGCGAACGGGCACGGCACCGCCCGGGCGGTCGCCGCGCTGTACGGCATCTTCGCGGGCCGCGGGTCGTACGACGGCCATCGCGTCCTGTCCCCCGAGGCGGCCGAGCGGGTGCGCGAGGGGCAGGGCAGCTGCCGCGATCTGGTGCTCGGGGCCGGGTTCGAGAGCGCGACCGAGGTCGGGCTCGGGCTGTGGCTGAGCGGGCCGAACGGCTCGTACGGGCCCAATCCGCGGGCTTTCGGACACGACGGCTTCGGCGGCTCCTGCGGTCTGGCCGATCCGGAGGCCGGGGTGTCGCTGGGCTATGTGATGAACCGGATGGGGCCTCATATCGCCGACGACCCACGGAAGATGGCCCTGCTCGACGCCCTCTACGGGGCCCTGTGACGGCCGGTCCGCACGGGTCGTTTCGGCCGAAGTGACAGACCACCCTTCCCTGGTGGTTTAGACCAATGCTTAGATCTGGTGGCGCAACGAACCCGCACGGCTACGACACGTCACCAACAGGAGGCGCGGCATGGCCCGCACCACCCCGCACGACCGCTCGCTCCCCGAAGCGCAGCCGCTGTACCGGAGGATCGCCACCCAGCTGGTCGGCGAGCTGCGCGACGGAACCATCCCACCCGGCGAACGGCTGCCGGGGGAACGGCAGTTGGCGGAGCACTTCGAGGTCAGCCGGGAGACCGTACGGCAGGCGCTGGAGGTGCTGCGCCGCAGCGGTCTGGTCGCCACCGACCGGCGGGGCAGCCATGCCACCCTGCCCGGTCCGCCGGTCGAGACCCCGGCTTCCCTCACCTTCCCGGTCGGCGCACGGACCACGAGCCCGGATGCCGTGGACCGGGCCACGGTCACCTGGGAGACTCCCCCGCCGGAGCACGCCGAGGCCCTGGGGCTCGCCCCGCACCGGCCGACCCTGGTGCACCGCTACGAGTCCGCGGGCGCCGACGGACGCGGCCGGCGTACGGCCGTGACGTCCTTCTCCGCGGTCGCGCTGGCCGAGGTGGCCGAGCTCGCCCGCTATCGCGACCGCGCCGACGGCACCGGGTCGGCCCAACTGCGCCGCGCCTACGACTGGATGCGCAAGGCGGGCCTCACCCTGCACCACCGGGACGCCATCACCCGCCTCCCGGGCGCGCCTTCGGTGCGGGTCACCCGGCGTGTGCACGATCAGTACGCCCGCCCGCTGGAGATCACGGACCTCGTCGTGGACGCCCAACAGGACGCCTTGGTCTACGAGTTCACGCTGCCGGCGGCGGGCTGAGCGGGCGCCGGGCCACGACCATCCGCACGCGCGGACTCCCGTCCCGCCGTCGCCCGAACTCGGGCAGGGCCTGCAGCTCCACCTGGAAGCCGGCGCGTGCGAGCTCGCTCCGCGCCTCCCCGAGCCGGAAGGCCCGGTAGTACATGACGAAGGGCGGGCGCCACACGGCATTGCGCACCCGCATCGCCGCGTCGAAGCCGAGCAGCATCCAGTAGACGAGGGACGCGGGACGCGGCGGGGCCACGACGGGGAAGACGAAGCACCCGCCGGGCCGCAGGACGGAGTGGACCTGGGCGAACAGCCCCGGCAGCTCACTGGGCAGGAAATGGCCGAACGCCCCGAAGCTCACCACGAGGTCGAAGGCGGGGGCGAACGGCAGGGCACGGGCGTCCGCGCGGACCCAGGCGACGCGCGGCGCCCCGGCCTCCCCGACCTGGACCTGCCGCCGGGCGACGGCCACGTCGAGCATGCCGGCGCTGAAGTCGACGCCGGTGACACTGTGCCGGCACACCTCGGCCAGCACCCCGACACCGGCGCCCGTCCCGCAGCACAGGTCGAGGCCGTCGTCGTACGGGCCGGTTCGCGCGAGGGCCGACGTGACGGCGGTGAGCACCGAGTCCGGCGTACGGAACGGTGTGTGGTCGAACTTCGGGGCGAGGAGGTCGTATCCGCGCTCGACCGACGACAGCGCCTGGACGGCGAGTTCGCGCAGGGAGGGGCCTTCGGGGCTGAACATCCGCGTCACCCCGCGGCGACGCGCTGCTCGAGGACGGCGAGAACGCGCTCGCACCAGCGCAGGTTCTCCTCCTCGAAGGAGATTCCGCCCAGCAGCGTCAGGTACGGCCCGATGCGGTCGGACTCGCTCAGGTACTCCTCCTCGGTCCGCCCGTCGAGCAGGCGTCCGCGGACGCGTTCGTAGCGGTCGAGTTTGCCGCGCGCCCACGTCATGCGCTCCTCGATCAGGGCGCGGGTGCTCTCGGGGTCCTCCATGGCCTGGAGCTTGATCAGGAGTTCGTCGCGGATGGCGGTGGGCCGTCGGGGCGGCTCGGCGGCGAAGGTGCGCAGGTCGTCCCGGCCGGCCGCGGTGAGCGTGAACATCCGCTTGTTCGGCCGCCGTTCCTGCTGCACGAACCGGGCCTCGACGAGGCCGTCCCGCTCCAGGCGTTCCAGCTCCCGGTAGAGCTGCTGCGGGGTCGCCGGCCAGAAGTTGGCGAACGAGACGTCGAAGACCTTGGACAGCTCGTAGCCCGAGGCCTCGCCCTCCAGGAGGGCGGCGAGGACGGCGTACTTGAGGGACATATGGACACGTTAACAGCAGGTGACTATTCTCATCCGCATCTACTCAACTAATTGACTATGAGGTGATCCGATGCGCGCGTTCCGTGAGGCGGTCGAGGCCGGCGACTTCGATGCCGTGGAGGCCCTGCTGGCGGAGGACGTCGTCTTCACCAGCCCGGTCGTGTTCAAGCCGTACCCCGGCAAGGCGATCACCGCGGCGATCCTGCGCGGTGTGGTGCGGGTCTTCGAGGACTTCCGCTATGTGCGGGAGATCAACGATCCGGGCGGCCGTGATCACGCGCTGGTCTTCACCGCCCGGGTGGGCGACCGGGAGATCACCGGCTGCGACTTCCTCCGGGTGAACGAGGCCGGCCTGATCGACGAGTTCATGGTCATGGTCCGTCCGCTGTCGGGTGCACAGGCGCTGGCCGAGGCGATGGGGGCGCAGTTCGAGCAGATCGCGAAGGAGGCGGAGACGCGCTCGGCGTGACAGCCACGCCGTGAACGCGGCCCGTTGGCCCGCCGTCGGGATCGAAAGGGCGGTCGGTGCCATGACGGCGGCCGAGCCGTCACGCACGGCGCGCGCCGCCACCAGCACACCGGCCGTCCAGGCGAATCCGCACAGCAGCGAGGACAGACCGAACAGCAAGGTGAACCCGGCCGGACAGAGCAGGCCGAGGGCGTATGAGCGGCGGGAGTCGGAGGCGATCACCGGTCAGCCTCCCAGGCGGAGTCCGGCGAGCCAGACGCCGGTGTGCCGGGTGCGTCGCCGGGAACGCGTGGGGTTCGGCGTGCCCGCAACAGCGCAGCGAGGGCCTGGTGCAGCTTGCGAGTGCGGCGCGTGGGGGCGGAAGTGGCCATCGGGGCCCTCCGGTGTCGTACGGGCTCTCTCACCCCTGGTCGGCTCGGGGACGAGGAAGGCGCGAGCGATCTCCGGTGCCGTCGGGCCCGCGAGCGAACGCAGGGTCAGCGCGACTCCGGCCTCGATGGGCAGCGCGGGATGACAGCAGGTGAAGATCAGCCACAGCCGGTCGTCCTGCACGCCGCTGTCGCCACCGGCGGTGTTCGCGATTGGATGTCCCCATGACCACCGACGAGCACGCGCGGATGATGTCGGCGAACCAGGCGAACTGGGACGCCCGCACCCCCGTCCACCTCGCCAGCCGGTTCTACGGCCTCGACCAGGACCTCGACCCCGCCCGCTGGTTCGCCTCCTTCGAATGGGACGACCTCGGGGAGCTGGCCGGCCGCGATGTGCTCCATCTGCAGTGCCACCTCGGCACCGAGACGATCGCCTTCGCGCAGCGCGGGGCGCGGGCCGTAGGCCTGGACTTCTCCGAGGCGTCCGTGGCCGCCGCGAACGGCATCGCCGAGAAGGCGGGGCTCGACGTCACCTACGTACAGGCCAATGTGTACGACGCCGTGGAGGCCCTGGGGCGGCGGCAGTTCGACGTGGTGTACACGGGCAAGGGGGCCCTGTGCTATCTGCCCGACCTCGACCGCTGGGCTGGGGTGCTGGCCCAACTCCTGCGTCCTGGTGGGCTGTTGTACATCGTCGAGTTCCACCCGCTGCTCAACTCCCTCGGCCCGAAGCCCGGTCCGGGCGAAGGTCCTGAGCTGCTGCTGCGCCACGACTACCTGGGCGGCGACGGCGCCGTGCGCCGGGACGCGACCCACACGTACACGGACGGCCCGGCCGTCGAGGGCGCCACCGACAGCTATGAGTGGATGCACGGAATAGGAGAGGTCCTCGGCGCGTTGACCGGAGCGGGACTGACCGTCCGGCGGCTGCGTGAAAGCGAGGAGCTGCCCTGGCAACGCTGGCCGCAGATGGTGCGCACACCGTCCGGTTGGTGGCGGCTGCCCGAGCCGCGCATTCCCCTGTTGTACGGCTTGCTCGCCACACGCTGAACCACCGTGGTACTGTCCCGTTAGCACTTGTGTACGCCCCGTCGTGGGCGCTGGTGCTGGTTCTCCTTCAGTTCGCCGGTCGTCGTACCGGCTTCACCTCACCACCTCGTGACCACTGGTTCCGTCGTATCCGAGGTGCTGTTTCCCGCCGCCCGAAGGCGCCCTGTCCGCCTTCCCGATGTCTGCGGCTCACCCCTTCCTTCCGCATGTCCCATGCCTTCCGTCCGTGAAAGGACCGACCACCATGACCACCACACTCGAACACCCCCCAGTCCAGCAGCAGCCCCCGGTCCGTGCCGTCACCGGCGTCCTCGACATCGACGCGAGCGGGAAGGGCCACCTGCGCGCCGAGGACCTGCTGCCCTCTCCCTCCGACCTTCAGGTCTCCCCCGCTCTGATCCGCCGCCACGGCCTGCGCAAGGGCGACCTCGTCGACGGCGTGCGCGGCACCCAGCGCGCCCTCACCGAAGTCGCCCGCGTCAACGGCCGCACCCCCGGCAAGAACCGCCGCAGCTTCGGCGAGCTGACGCCCCTTCACCCGCGTGAGCGGATCCGTCTCGAACACCCGGCGTCCGGCCTGACCGGACGGGTCGCCGATCTGATCGCGCCCGTCGGCAAGGGCCAGCGCGGGCTGATCGTGGCGCCGCCCAAGACCGGCAAGACCGTCCTGCTCCAGCAGATCGCGGCGGCCGTCGCCGGCAACCACCCGGAGTGCCGGCTGATGGTGGTGCTCCTCGACGAGCGCCCCGAGGAGGTCACCGACATGCAGCGCTCGGTGCGGGGCGAGGTGTACGCCTCGACCTTCGACCGGGCGCCCAAGCAGCACCTCGCGCTCGCCGAGCTCGTCATCGAGCGGGCCAAGCGGCTCGTCGAGGCCGGCGAGGACGTCGTCATCCTGTTCGACTCCCTGACCCGGCTGTGCCGGGCGCACAACAACGCGGCCGCGTCCGGTGGCCGCACCCTGAGCGGCGGCGTCGACGCGGCCGCGCTGCAGGGGCCGAAGCGGTTCTTCGGCGCTGCGCGCCTCGCCGAGGAGGGCGGTTCGCTCACCATCCTCGCCACGGCCCTCGTGGAGACCGGCTCCCGGGCCGACGACTTCTTCTTCGAGGAGCTCAAGAGCACCGGCAACATGGAGCTGCGCCTGAGCCGGGACCTCGCCTCCCGCCGTATCTTCCCCGCGGTCGACATCAACCCGTCCGGCACCCGCCGCGAGGAACTCCTCCTGCCCCCGGCCGAGTTGGCCACCGTGCGCGGCCTGCGCCGGGCGCTGCAGACCCGGGACGGCCAGGCCAACCTGGAAACCCTCCTGGAGCGCATGCGCGAGACACCCGACAACGCCACGTTCCTGCGGCGGATCCAGCCGACGCTGCCGGGCGAGTGACGCGACGCGCAAGCATCGCCCGTCCGGGTGCCGGCGCGCCCCTCCCGGCCCGGGCAGCGCGGTGTACGACGGCCGCCTTCCTACGTTGACGGTATGACGATCGGATTTCCTTCCCGGGTGCTCGTGTTCACCTGCGCCCTGTGCGCGGCCGGCCTGCTGGCGCTCGCGCCCGCCACCGCGGTCGCCCGCCCCGGGCACGACCCCGACCCGCCCGGCGGGCCGACGGCGGCGAAGCCGCGTCCCGCGCTGCTGTACCGGTCCGGCACCCACGTGCGGCCGGATTCCGCGGTGCCCCGCACTCCGCGCGTCTCCGCGCTGTCGTGGCTGGTGGCCGACGCCGACACCGGCGAGGTGCTCGCCGCGCACAACGCGCACCGGAAGCTGCCGCCCGCCAGCACCCTGAAGTCGCTGTTCGCCCTCACCGTGCTGCCGACCCTGCCCGCCGGCGTCCCGCACACGGTGCGTGAGGAGGAGCTGGCGGGAATCGGGCCCGGCAGCAGTCTGGTGGGGCTCGCCGAGGGACGTACGTACCGTGTCGCCGATCTGTGGCGCGGGGTGTTCCTCAGCTCCGGCAACGACGCCGTGCGGGTGCTGGCCGGGCTGAACGGCGGCTGGCGCGCCACGGCCGCCCAGATGCAGGCCAAGGCGATCGCGCTGGGCGCCCTCGACACGCGCGTGCTGTCGCCGGACGGGTACGACACTCCCGGCCAGGTGTCGTCGGCGTACGACCTGGCGGTGTTCGGCCGGGCCGGGCTGCGCAACGCGGAGTTCGCGCGGTACTGCGGCACGGCCGAGGCGCGGTTCCCGGGCGGGGGCGGCTGGACGTACGAGATCCGCAACACCAATCGGCTGTTGACCGGCGCGGACGGGGTGGACCCGTATCCGGGGCTGATCGGTGTCAAGAACGGCTACACCAGCAAGGCGGGCAACACGCTCATCGCCGCCGCCCGCCGGGGGGATCGCACCCTCGTCGTCACGGTGATGAACCCCCGGGCGGGCGGGTTCGCCGTCTACGAGGAGGCCGGTGAGTTGCTCGACTGGGGGTTCGACGCGGCCGGGCGGGTCGAGCCGGTGGGGTCGCTGGACGCCTTGCGGGTCAAGTCGAGGCCGGGGCCCGCGAAGGTGCCCGTGGTGGCGGACGTGGCATCGCGGGGCGGGCCTGCCGGGGCGGGCTGGGCGGAGGCGTGGGCGATCGCGGGCGCCGCCGGGATGGGGGCCGGTGCCACGTCGCTGGTGCTCCGCGGCAAGGGTGTCGAGCGCGCCGAGCCGGAGTGACCGACCGGCAGCCACAGCAGCAGGCCGAGCGTGATCCAGGTGTAGGTGTTGCTGCCGAGGAAGCCGTCGACGCCGGAAGCGTCGTCGAACCACAGCCACACCACGCTGGTGCACAGCATCGCGTACAGGGCGCCCGCGATCCGCGGGTGCCCGGCGCGGACGAGGACGGCGAAGGAGGGCAGGAGCCACACCAGGTGGTGGACCCAGGTGATCGGGCTGACCAGGCAGGCGGTCAGCCCGGTGAGGGCGAACGCGGCCGTCCAGTCCCCCGCGGCGACCGCCCGGCGTGACCGCGCCACCCAGACGCCCAGGACCAGCAGGGCCACCACCGCCCAGACCGCGCGCTCGGACACGCCGAGGCGGGCCAGGATGCCCTGCAGCGACTGGTTGGAGACGTAGTCGAGGCGGCCCACCCGGGTGGTGTCCCACATCGCGTGGGTCCAGTAGAAGCGGGAGGCGTCGGGGGCCACCCAGGCCGCGAGCGCCGTCGCCGCTGCGGCAACGGCGCTCGCCACGGCGGCGGTTCGCGGGCGCCGAGCCACCAGCAGCAGGCCGATGAACGCGGCAGGCGTCAGCTTGATCGCGGCCGCGAGGCCGATGCCCACACCGGCCCAGCGGCCCCGCCCCGTGGCCAGCAGCCGGCAGTCGAGGAGCACGAGGGCCAGCAGCAGGACGTTCACCTGGCCGAAGCTGAAGGTGTCCCTCAGGGGTTCGAACAGGGCCAGCGCGCAGGCGGCCAGCGCACAGCCGTACCAGCCGTAGCGCCGCCAGGCCCGTCCGGCCAGTACGCGCAGGACAAAGGCCAGCGCCGCCAGGTTGAGCAGCAGCGCCACCACGATCGCCGCGGGCAGATCGAGCAGCGCCATGGGCAGCATGGCGACGGCGGCGAACGGCGGGTACGTGAAGCCGTACGTCGTGCCGGGCACCTGGTAGTCGTAGATACGGCCGCCGTGGTGGATCCAGCTGTCCACGGTGCCGTAGTAGACGCGCAGGTCGAACCAGTCGCGCAGCAACGGCACGGTCGCGGTGAAGACGGTCACGGCGGCGGCGAGCAGGAGCACCAGCACGGCCCGGCCGCGGTCGGTGCGCGGCAGCCTCATGCGGTGCGCTCCAGCGCCGGGGCCTGCGCCGCGAGATGCGCCTGCCACAGGACGACCACGGCGAGCGCGCCGCCGGAGACCGCCAGCACCAGCTGGCCGACGTCCGCGGCGCCGCCGCTGGGCAGGACGGCGAGCGCGAGCACTCCCGTCAGGGCCGCCACCCGGTGCCGTACCGACGTGCTGGGCGCGGCGGCGGCGATGAGGAACAGGCCCCACAGGGCGTACCAGGGGCGGATCGCCGGTCCGAAGGCGGCCACGGCCGCCAGGCTCAGGCCCAGCGCGTACACCGGGCGCGGACGCCAGCGCCACCATATGAGGACCACGAGGACCGCGGTGAGCACCAGCCCGAAGACGTGCCACACCGGAACGGCCAGCGGCGCCAGATCGCTGCCGGCCTCTTCCAGCAGCGAGGCGGTGACGCGGCCGAGCAGGCTGGTCAGCGCCCAGTTCTGCGGGGAGACGGGGGTGTCCAGGGCGCCTATCCAGCCGTAACCCGTGCCCGCGACGGCCGTTGCGGCGACCGTGGTGGCGGCGGACGCGGCCGCCGTGGTGAGGACGGCCTTCGCCGGGCGGTGGCCCGCTCGCATCTGGAGCAGCACGACCGCGGCGAGGCCGAGTGCGGCAGGAGCCTTGACCAGAGCGGCGAGCGTGACGAGTACGGCGCCCACGACCGGCCACCGGCCGAGGGCCGCGACCAGACCCACGCCGAGCAGGCCGAGCATGATGGCGTCGTTGTGGGCGCCCGCGACCAGGTGCAGCAGCACGAGCGGGTTCAGGGCGCCCAGCCACAGTGCGGCGGACGGGTCGGCCCCGCTGTGCCGGGCGAGGCGCGGCAGCGCGGCCGCCATCAGCGCCACGCCGAGCAGCGCTATGAGCCTCATGCCGAGGAGACCGGCGGGGAGTTCGCCGCGCGTCAGACCGGACAGCGCGGAGGCGACGCCGAGGAACACCGGGCCGTAGGGGGCCGCCGTGTGCCGCCACAGCGGGGCGACCTCGTCCGCAAGCGGGCCGCCGAGGTGGGCGGGCCCGTGCGCGTACACGTCGATGTGCGCGTCGACCATGGCACCTTGGGCCAGGTAGCTGTACACGTCCCGGCTGAACAGCGGCGGCGCGATCAGCAGCGGGGTGGCCCAGAGGGCCAGAACCAGCAGCAGGGCGCGCGGGGTCGGCGGGTCTGCGCTGCGGACGAGGCGGCCGAGCAGCAGCCAGGCCGCTATCAGCAGGACGACACCGAAGTACACGCCGACCAGGCCGAGGGCCGCGTGCGCGGAGCTCGGGGCCAGGAGTTCCCGGACCGGCAGCGCGCCGGCCGTCTCACCGCCCAGGGCGAGGAAGGCGGTGCCTGCCAGACCGAGTATCTGGCAGTGGCGGAGATCGAGGGGGAAAGCCATGGCCAACACTCGGTCAGCGTGTCAACGCCGGGTGGCTTTCAGTTGACGCGGGGCCCTCCGGGGGAAAGCCGGAGTATGACCGGCCGGTGATCGATTGTGGCCCTGGGGTGGAGGCTGCACATGGCGTTGCCGTTCTCCGCGTCGAGCAGTTCCGCCTCAGAACACCGACAAGCCCGTCAGTGTCGTGAATCTGTCCAGGGCCGCCACTCCTGCCACCGAGTTCCCCCGCTCGTCCAGCCCCGGACTCCACACGCACAGCGTGCAGCGGCCCGGTACCACCGCGATGATGCCGCCGCCCACTCCGCTCTTGCCGGGGAGGCCCACTCGGTACGCGAAGTCGCCTGCCGCATCGTAGGTGCCGCAGGTCAGCATGACCGCGTTGACCTGTTTGGCCTGGCTGCGGGTGAGCAGGCGGGTGCCGTCGGCGCGGACGCCGTGGCGGGCCAGGAAGCTGGTGGCCAGGGCGAGATCGGCGCAGGACGCCTTGATCGAGCATTGCCGGAAGTACTGGTCGAGCAGGACCGGCACGGGGTTGTCGATGTTGCCGTACGACGCCATGAAGTGGGAGAGGGCGGCGTTGCGGTCGCCGTGGGTGGATTCGGAGGCGGCGACGTCCTTGTCGAAGTCCAGGGTCGGGTTGCCGCTCTCGGCGCGGAGGAAGGCGAGGAGTTCGCCCGCCGCGTCTCCGGTACGGGTCTGGAGGCGGTCGGTGACGACCAGCGCGCCCGCGTTGATGAACGGGTTGCGCGGGATGCCGCTCTCGTACTCCAGCTGGACCAGGGAGTTGAAGGGGTTGCCTGAGGGCTCGCGGCCCACGTGCTCCCAGAGTTCGTCGCCCTCGCGGGCCAGGTCGAGCGCGAGGGTGAAGACCTTGGTGATGGACTGCGTGGAGAACGGCTCCTGCCAGTCCCCCACGCCGTACACCGAGCCGTCGAGTTCCGCTACGGCCATGCCGAAGCTGCGCGGGTCGCAGGCCGCGAGCGCCGGGATGTAGTCGGCGGGCCGGCCGCGGCCGGGGGTCCGCTCGATCTCCTCCGCGATGCGCTCCAGGATCGGCTGGAAGGTCAGTGACGACGTTGACGCTGCCATGATCACCATTGTGCCTCCCTGCCGGTCCCGGTGCGCATCCGCGGGTTCGGGCCTGATCAGGCCAGGGCCTGGCCGCTGCCCGCGACGATCTCGGGCCGCAGCAGGTCGGCGAGGGTCTCGGCGGGCAACAGGCCCTTCTCCAGGACGAGTTCGGCCACGCCACGGCCGCTGACGAGGGCCTCCTTGGCGATGTCGGTGGCGGCCGTGTATCCGATGTGCGGGTTCAGGGCGGTCACCAGGCCGATGGAGTTCTCCACGGTCCGGCGCAGGGCCTCGGTGTTGGCGGTGATGCCGTCCACGCAGCGCTCGGCGAGGGTCACGCAGGCGCTCTGCAGGTGCGTGATGGACTCCGACAGGGAGTGCAGGATGATCGGCTCGAACGCGTTGAGCTGGAGCTGTCCGGCCTCGGCGGCCATGGTGATGGCGACGTCGTTGCCGATCACCTCGAAGGCCACCTGGTTGACGACCTCGGGGATCACCGGGTTGACCTTGCCCGGCATGATCGACGAACCGGCCTGCACCGGCGGCAGGTTGATCTCACCGAGCCCCGCACGCGGCCCGGACGACAGCAGCCGCAGGTCGTTGCAGCTCTTGCTGAGCTTGACGGCGATGCGCTTGAGCACGCCGGACATCTGCACGAACGCCCCGCAGTCCTGGGTCGCCTCGACCAGGTTGGCTGCCGTGACCAGCGGCAGCCCGGTGATCTCGGCGAGATGGCGACGGGCCGACTCCGCGTATCCGGCGGGAGCGTTGAGGCCGGTACCGATGGCCGTGGCACCCAGGTTGATCTCATGGATCAACTCGACTGCCTCGGCAAGACGGGACCGGTCCTCGTCAATCATGACGGCGTATGCGGAGAACTCCTGCCCGAGCGTCATCGGCACGGCGTCCTGGAGCTGGGTGCGGCCCATTTTCAGTACATCGCGGAACTCGACGGCCTTGCCGGCGAAGGAGTCCTGGAGGACGAACATCGCCTTGAGCAGACCGCGCACCGCGAACACCGTCGCGATCTTCACGGCGGTCGGGTACACGTCGTTCGTCGACTGACCGAGGTTCACGTCCTCGTTGGGGTGCAGGTGCTGGTACTCGCCCTTGGCGTGACCCAGCAACTCCAACGCCCGGTTGGCGACGACCTCGTTGGCGTTCATGTTGGTCGAGGTGCCCGCGCCGCCCTGGATGACATCGACGACGAACTGCTCGTGCAGCTTGCCGGCGCGGATCTCCCGGCACGCGGCGACGATCGCGGCGGCCTTCTCAGGATCCAGCAGCCCGAGCTCCTCGTTCGCGAGGGCAGCGGCCTCCTTGACCGCGGCGAGAGCGTCGATCAGGTGCGGGTACGCGGAGATCGACATCCCGGTGATCGGGAAGTTCTCCGTGGCACGCAGGGTGTGGACACCCCAGTAGGCGTCGGCGGGGATGTCACGGTCGCCGAGCAGATCGTGCTCGCTGCGGGTGGCGGCGTTCATGAGGGTGAGGGTTCTCTTTCTGAGATACGGAGGTGACAGCGCCCTGAAAGGGGCGCGGGGCGATATCGATGTGCGGCTACCGCCGCGTGGGCGCGACCAGCCACACACGGCCTGCAGTCATGTCCGCCCGGATCACTAGGCGCAAGCCGAAACAACAACCGGCTCCAGCGAACGAACGGGCCGCACACACCCGACCGCCTGACCGCCTCCAAGAAGCGCCTCGCCCTGGAACTCGGTGAGCAGATCCTGATCGACCCCGGCCCGAGCAAGCGCCGCAGCAGCAACCGGCACCCGCGCCCGATTCGCCCCGTCCGCGATCTTGACGGCAACGGCCCGCCCATCCGGCAGGGCAGCAACCTGCACGCCCTCGAACCCGTCCTTGGCCAGCAGCCCCGGCACGGCCCGCATCAACGCGGCAACGTCCCGGCCCGTGCCGGAGGCCATCTCGGCGTGCTCGCGCATGGCGTCAGCAACACGCGCCTCGGGAGTGCCGGAGGCCGCCGTGGTGATCCGGGCGGCGGCCCGGGCAAGGCCGTGCAGCGAAACGGAGAACAACGGCGCCCCACACCCGTCGACGGTAGTGCGAGCGATCCGCTGCCCCGTGAGGTCCTCGACGATCTCGGCGATCGCCTGCTGAATGGGGTGCCCGGGGTCGAGGTAGTCCTCCAGTGACCAGCCATTGAGCCGACAGGCGTACAGCATGGCCGCGTGCTTGCCGGAGCAGTTCTGGGCGAGCCGGGAGGGCAGGCGGCCCTCCCGCACCCAGGCGTCCCGCACGACCGGGTCGTACGGCATGTCCGGGACGTTGCGCAGGTGGTCCTCGGTGAGCGCGGCGAGTTCGAGGATGCGCCGGGTTCCGGCGAGGTGGCGTTCCTCGCCGGAGTGGCTGGCCGCGGTGAGCGAGAGCAGCTCGCCGTCGAGCGGGAGCCCGGCCCGCACCATGGCGACGGCCTGGACGGGCTTGAGCGCGGAGCGCGGGTAGAAGGCGGCCTCGATGTCACCGAGCTGGAACTGGACCTCGCCGTCGGCGCCGAGGACGACGACGGAGCCGTAGTGGATGCCTTCGGTCATTCCGCCGCGTATGAGGTGGGCGACGGGGGCGTGGAGAGGTTCGCGGACAAGGGGTGCGTCCGCTATGGAACTGCTGTACATCACTGCCTGGTGGTGGTGGGTCGATGAGGGGTCGTCGACCGACACGGGTGTCACGCGTCGGCCTTGCTTGCGGTGCGCGCGACACGGCTGCGAATGCCGTACCAGCCCGCGACCAGCGCCGCGACGATCAGGGGCAGGCACAGCACGGTGGTGCGGCCGGCGCCTCCGTCGGCGTACATGAGGACCAGGACGGAGGCGAGGAAGGCCAGCGTCACGAGTTCGGTCCAGGGGGAGCCCGGCAGTCGGTAGCTCGGGCGGGTGAGCTCGCCCTTCTGGGTCTTCTGCCAGAAGAGCAGGTGACAGAGCATGATCATGCCCCACGTGGCGAGGATGCCGATGGCCGCGAAGTTCAGCACGATCTCGAACGCGTCGGCGGGGACGACGAAGTTGAGGCCGACGCCGAGGACACAGATACCGCTGGTGAGCAGGATGCCGCCGTACGGGACCTGGCTGCGGCTCATCACAGAGGTGAACTTGGGGGCGGAGCCGGCCATCGCCATGGAGCGCAGGATGCGGCCGGTGGAGTACAGGCCGGAGTTGAGCGAGGACATGGCCGCGGTCATCACGACCAGGTTCATGACGCCGCCGGCAGCCGGGATGCCGATGTTGGACAGCACGGTGACGAAGGGGCTCTCACCCGCCTTGTACGAGGACCAGGGCAGCAGCATCGAGAGAAGGACGACGGAGCCGACGTAGAACAGGCCGACGCGCCACATGATCGAGTTGATCGCCTTGGGCATGATCTTCTCGGGGTTCTCGGTCTCGCCGGCGGCGACGCCGACCAGCTCGACGGAGGCGTAGGCGAAGACGACGCCCTGGATGATCAGCAGCATGGGCAGCAGGCCGTTGGGGAAGACGCCGCCGTGGTCGGTGATCAGGGACGGGCCGGGGGTGGTGCCGTCCACGGGGTGCTGGGTGACCAGCAGGAAGATGCCGATGCACATGAAGACGACGAGCGCGCCGACCTTGACGATCGCGAACCAGAACTCCAGTTCGCCGAAGATCTTCACCGAGATCAGGTTCACGGTGAGGACGACCGCCAGGGCTATCAGCGCGATCACCCACTGCGGGATGTCGGAGAACATGCCCCAGTAGTGGGTGTACGTGGCCACCGCGGTGATGTCGGCGATGCCGGTGGTCGCCCAGTTCAGGAAGTACATCCAGCCCGCGGTGTAGGCGCCCTTCTCCCCCATGAACTCTCGGGCGTACGACACGAAGGCGCCGGAGGACGGGCGGTACAGGACGAGTTCGCCGAGGGCGCGCACGACGAGGAAGGCGAAGATTCCGCAGACCGCGTAGGCGATGAACAGGGATGGGCCGGCGTCGGCGAGTCGCCCGCCGGCGCCGAGGAACAGGCCGGTGCCGATGGCTCCGCCGATGGCGATCATGTTGACGTGCCGGGACTTCAGCGACTTGCTGTAGCCGGCGTCTCCGGCGTCGACGTGTCCGGACGATGGGCGCGTCTCTTCTTTGAGGTGCTGCTCGCTCACGCCTCGGGTCCGCCTTCCGTGGGGCTGTCCGTGCGCGCGGGGCGCACGATGTCGGTGAGGGTCGTCTCGACGCGGTCCAGGTGGTGGGCCATGGCGTCGGTCGCGTCGAGTTCGGAACCGTCGATCAGCGCCTCGACGATCGCCCGGTGCTCGCGGTTGGACTGTTCGCGGCGGCCGCCCAGCTCGTTGAGGAAGGCCGACTGACGCGCCAGTGCGTCGCGGATCTCCTCGATGACCCGGCGGAAGACCGGGTTCTGGGCGGACTCGGCCACGGCCAGGTGGAAGAGGGTGTCCATCGCGACCCACGCGGTGGTGTCCGTCTCCCGCTCCATACGGTCGAGCAGGTGAGCGAGGTGGTCGAGGTTCTCCGGGGTGCGGCGCAGGGCCGCGTACCCGGCGACGGGGATCTCGACATGCCGGCGCACCTCCAGCAGATCGCTGGCCGCGTAGTCGCCGAAGGTGGGGTCCTCGACGGCGTTGGCGACGACGAAGGTGCCCTTGCCGGTCTTGGAGACGGTCAGACCCATGGTCTGCAGGGCCCTGAGGGCCTCGCGCAGGACGGGGCGGCTGATCTCCAGGGTGCGGCAGAGCTCGGCCTCGGAGGGAAGCTTGTCGCCGATGGCGTACTCGCCGCGCTCGATGGCACTACGGAGGTGCGCCAGAACCGCTTCCATGGCGCTGACGCGCCGCGGAGGCTGACTGGCTGTCCGGCTGTCTGACAGGTTCACGGGAGAGATACTCCGGGTGAGCCGAGGGTGGTGTCAAGGGCACCGAAAGGAAAGATTCACCGGATGTGAAGCCTGAAAACAGACTTCACATCGATTCCCCGCCCGCACCCGGTCAACTGTTGATCACGCCTGCGCCCAGCAGCCCGAACAGCAGCACCCCGACGACGATCCGGTAGACCACGAAGGCGTTGAAGGAGTGCTTGGCGACGAACTTGAGCAGCCAGGCGATGGAGGCGTAGGCGACCACGAAGGAGACGGCGGTGCCGACAGCCAGCGGCAGCGCGCCCGTGCCCGTCGTGCCGAGGGCGTCCTTCAGCTCGTAGATTCCGGCGCCGGTCAGGGCCGGGATGCCGAGGAAGAAGGACAGGCGGGTGGCGGCGACCCGGTCCAGGTCCAGCATCAGCGCGGTGGACATGGTGGCGCCGGAGCGCGAGAAGCCCGGGAAGAGCAGGGCGAGGATCTGGGAGCTGCCGACGAGCATCGCGTCCTTGAAGGAGGTGTCGTCCTCCCCTCGCTTGTGCCGGCCCATCTGATCGGCCGCCCACATCACCCCGCTGCCGACGATCAACGACCCCGCGACGACCCACAGCGAGGCGAGCGGCCCCTTGATGAGCGGCTTGGCGGCCAGGCCCACGACGATGATCGGGATCGTCGCGTAGATCACCCACCAGGCGAACTTGTAGTCGTGGTGGTACCGCTCCTCCTTGTCCCGCAGCCCGCGCACCCACGCGGAGACGATCCGCACGATGTCCTTGAAGAAGTACACGAGCACGGCGGCGATCGCACCGACCTGGATGACGGCCGAGAACCCGACGACCGCGTCGTCGTCGACGGGGATGCCCATGAGCCCCTCGGCGATCTTCAGATGGCCGGTGGAGGAGACGGGCAGAAACTCGGTCACCCCCTCGACGGCTCCGAGGACGAAGGCCTGACCGACACTGATGGCGCTCATGGGATCCAGTTCCGGGGGTTCGGCGGGACAGTGGCGCGCACTGTCCTACCAGGTGCGGGTATGGATCCGTGGCATACGACGACCTCGGCCGGTCGCCTACGACCACACCGCCTCGGCGATCGCGACCCCTAGGAACGCCGCGCCGAGGCCGGCGGCCACGCTGCCCACGACGTTGACGACGGCGTAGAGCCCCGCCCCCGTCTCGGTCAGCCGGAGCGTCTCGTACGAGAAGGTCGAGTACGTGGTCAGGGCCCCGCACAGCCCGGTGCCGAGCAGCAGCTGGACGTGGGAGCTCGCGGCGCCCGCGGCCGCCGCGCCGGTGAGCAGGCCCAGGATCAGGCAGCCGGTGACGTTGACCGCGAAGGTGCCCCAGGGGAACACCGAGTCGTGGCGGGACTGCACAGCGCGGTCGGTGAGGTAGCGCAGGGGGGCGCCGACCGTGGCGCCTGCGATCACGAGGAGCCAGTTCACGGCGACTTCTTACCTTCCGTGTCCGATGTGCGTGGAGTGTCGTCGCGGCCGACGTACCGGATGACCTCACACTCGTCGAGGGTCACGAGCCCCTCGGTGACCAGTTCGTCGAGCTGCGGCAGGAAGGCCCGTACGCGCTCCTCGGTGTCGACGATCACGATCGCGACCGGCAGGTCCTCGCTCAGGGACAGCAGCCGCGAGGTGTGGATCACGGAGGACGTGCCGAAGCCCTCGATGCCGCGGAAGACACTGGCGCCCGCGAGGCCGGCGGCGTGGGCACGGTGGACGATCTCCGAGTACAGGGGCCTGTGGTGCCAGGTGTCGTGCTCACCGACGAAGACGGTCACGCGCAGGGCTGTGCCGGTCAGCCTCGTCATGGCTGCCTCCACTTCAGGACGCGGCGGGTCGCCGCCGCAGCGAGCCAGACCGCCGTGAGCGCCGCGATCAGGGTGGCGGCGAGGTAGGCAAGTCCGGTGCGGGGGTGGCCGCTGTCGACCAGCTTCTGGATGTCGACGGCGTACGTGGAGAAGGTGGTGAAGCCGCCGAGCACCCCGGTGCCGAAGAAGGGCCGGACGAGGCGGTGGGCGGCCCACACATCGGTGATGACCACCATGAACACGCCGATCACGGCGCAGCCGACGACATTGGTCCAGAAGGTCGCCCAGGGGAAGCCGCCCGGGCCGGCCGGCCACCACAGTGCGGCCGCGTACCGGGCCGTGGCGCCGACGGCTCCGCCGACTGCGACCACCGCGACGATCGGCGCCTGCGTCCGCCAGGCGGGCTGCCGGGCGGTGCGGGCGGGGGCGCGGAGGCTCTCGGTTTCCGGGACTGTCATGGTCGTACGTCTCCTACCCGCCGGGGCCCGGGCATGCGGCCCACGCCGTTGCAAGTAGGGACCGTTGGCGCCATCACTGCCGCGGTTCGGGTACGGCGGGCCCCACCGCCGCGCCGCGAGGGTGGTCGCGGCCGGTCAACAGGGTAACTCCGGGCGCCCGTAGGAGGCACTTCGGGATGCGCCCCGCGCGACACCGCCGCGCGTGCTGGAGGTGCGCCGCGCGGCTACTGTCGAAGAGCAGGGTGCGCAGCTGAGGAGAAGGAGTGTGGTCGGCGTGGCCCGGAGTCGCCGCCTGATCCTGAGCTCGCCTTCAGAGGTCTGGAGCCTGCTCTGCGACGGCCATCGCTACGGGGAGTGGGTCACGGGCACCCAGGAGGTGCTCGCCGCGGACCCGCACTGGCCGGACGTGGGCGCCCGTCTGCAAGTCCGAGTCGGTGTCGGCCGGCTGGCCCTGGAGGACACCTGTGTCGTCCGCGTCTGCGAGCCCGAGCACCGGCTGGAACTGGAGGCGAAGGCAGATCCCTTCGGAGCGGCCCGTATCGCCATGAGGCTGATCCCCTGGGGCGAGCACACGCTCTTCGTCCTCGACTGGCACCCCCTGCGGGGTCCCGGCATCCGGATGCACGGGCTCCCCGTCGACTATGTCGTCGCGATCCGCAACGGCATGATGCTGACGAAGCTGGCCCGGATCGCGGTGCGCGAGCATCAGGAGCTCGGTGCGGGATCGGGACGTGGGACGGACTAGGGACGCGGGACGGGCTAGGGACGCGGGACGGGCTAGGGACGCGGGACGGGCTAGGGGTGGGGCGTCCAGCCGCTGTGCTGCGTCTACCAGCCCTTCTCAAACATCCGCGCGACCTCCGCGATCCGCATCTCGTCGCGCCGGTAGTACAGGCGCCGGCGGATCCGTTTCGTGCGCAGCAGGCCGATGCCCACGAGCAGGCCGAGGTGGGTCTCGGCGACCGGGCGCGGCACGCCGAACTTCGCGGCCACGGCGTCCGCGGTGACGCCGTCCTCGACCGGGTCGGCCTCCCCCTGCTCCGGGAAGTGCGTGGCCGGATCCTTCAGCCATTCCAGGATGTCCAGGCGCCTTGCGCTCACGGAAGTCCGCAGCATCTCGTCCCCCTTCCGTCGGGCCGCGTCATCACGCTTCTTCCCACTGTCCCGCAGTCGCAGCGGCCGTGTCCGTCACTCTTCACCCCTTGGCCGGTACCGAACGGCCATACGACACAGGGCCGTTCGGCCCGGACGCGCCGAGGGCCCGGCCGCATGGGCGCGGCCGGGCCCCTTGTTCACCGACTCGACGGACTCGACGGGCTCAACGGTGGCTGAACCATGCCATCGACGAGAGCGCCTTGTCGTCGTAGCCGAACAGGGCCTGGTTCTCCCAGCCGTTGCCGGAGGAGGCGTCGGTCGGGTCCCAGCCGTTGCCGGAGACGGCGGTCCAGGTCGCCTCCCAGTAGAAGACGCCGAGGCCACGGCCGTTCGGGACGGCCTCCACGATGCTGGCCACGTCGTTCATCCAGCGGCGCTGCCCGGCCGTGTTCGCCGGGTAGCCGGAGACCAGCTCGCCGGTGGTGTTGATGATCTCCTCGTGCGAGTCCTCGCTGTCCAGACGGAACGGGTACGCCGTCTCGGCGACGAAGACCGGCTTGCCGTAACGGGAGGCCGCATCGTCCAGGGTCGTCTGGAAGTCATAGAGCGAGCCGTGCCAGTAGCCGTAGTAGGACAGGCCGATCGCATCGAACTTCACGCCGTTGGACACCGCGCTGTCGAACCACCAGCGGGTGCCGGACAGGTCACCGCCCTTGGCGAGGTGCAGGGCGACCGTGGTGGACGAGTTGACCGCCTTGACCGCGTCGTAGCCCGAGTTGAGCAGACCAGCGAGCTGCGACCAGTTGCTCGTGGAGCCCTCGTTCCACAGCATGCCACCGTTGATCTCATTGCCCACCTGGACCATGTCGGCCGTGGTGCCTTGAGCCTTCAATGCGTTCAACACGTCGTACGTGTGGTTGTACACGTCGGTCTTGAGTTGACTGTACGAGTGGCCCGCCCAGGCGGACGGCTTGCTCTGGGCGCCCGGGTCGGCCCAGGTGTCCGAGTAGTGGAAGTCGACCAGCAGCTTCATGCCGGCCGCCTTGATGCGCTTGGCCATGGCGAGCACGCGCGTCTTGTTGTTGTAGCCGTCGGCCGGGTTGACCCAGACCTTCAGGCGCGCGTAGTTCATGCCGGCGTTCTTCAGAATGGTGACCGCGTCGCCGGTGGTGCCGGAACTGGACTTGTAGACGCCGCCCTTGGCCTCGCTCTTGGCGAGGGAGGAGATGTCGGCACCATGGATCGACGTGCCGCCCGTGCCGGACGCGAAGGTCAGGTCGTCGACATTGATCCAGTTGCCCGCGTTCGCGTCACTGTTGATGCTGATGGTGCACTGGTTGTTGGTCACATTGACCGGCACGACGACACGGATCCACCCGCTCGCCGAGACCGGCAGGTCGGTGCGCTGCTCCGTGCCGCCGCAGCTCTTCAGCGCTATGTACGCCGAGTTCTGGCCACCGCCGGAGCGGACCCACGCGGTGAGCTTGTAGTTCCCGTTGGTCAGCCCGGACAGGTACTGGTACGTCTCCACCTTGTAGGCGGAGGACGCGTAGTGGGTCAGACGGTAACTCCCGCCGTGGCCGCCGGACTCGGTGAAGGAGGCGGAGTTCTGGCCGGCCGCCGAGTAGGTGGACCAGCCGGCCGGGGTCGCCGTGCCGGTGCCGTCGGACTCGAAGCCGCCGTTGGTGAGCGTGCTGGCCGCCGCAGCGGTCTGCGCGGGCAGGGCGGTGAGGGCGAGTCCGGCTGCGAGCGGCAGCAGCAGGACTCGGAGGGTGCGTCTGGGATGGAACATCGTCGTCCGTCGTCCCTTCGACGTAAATGGGGATTGGGGGTCCCTCACCTGGGCGGTGAGGAGCCCCTCCGCCCGCGGCTCGTGGCACGCGCGGGCGGAGGGGAGTTCGGCTCAGCCGTCGAGTCGTACGACCCGGACGGCTCCCGCGGGGACCTCGAGGCGGCCCGCGGCCCGTTCGCCGGTCAGCAGCTCGGTGCCAGGCGTCTCCAGCGGCACCTTGGCGTCCGACGCGGTGTGGTTGACGGCGAACAGGTAGCTGCCCGACTCGCCGGCGCGGCGCACGACCTCGACGTCCCGGGGCAGGTCGACACGCGGGGCGACCTGCGCGTCCTCGATCGCCCAGCCCAGCAGTGCGTCGAGGCCCTCGGCGCCCAGGCGGGTGGAGACGTACCAGGCGGTGCCCTCACCGAGGCGGTGCCGGGTGACGGCGGGGTGGCCCGCGGTCAGGCCGTCGGCGTACGTCCAGACCGTCTCGGCGCCGCGCGGGACGACGAACTCGGTCCACACGTCGCCGCTGAGCTCGGAGCCGTCCGGGCCGGTGATGCGCACGAGCTGTTCCCGCAGCAGCGGCGAGAACTCCTCGATCGTCAGGCCGAGGACGTCCCGCAGCGGGCCGGGGTAGGCGCCCTCGTGCACGGCGTCGTGCTCGTCGACGATGCCGGAGAAGTACGACACGACGAGGGTGCCGCCGTTCTCGACGTACCGGCGCAGATTGCGGCCGGCCGTCTCCGTCATCAGGTACAGCGCGGGCACGACGACAAGGGGATAGGCCGACAAGTCGGCTTCCGGGTGGGCGAAGTCGACCGTGAGGTGGCGGTCGTAGAGCACCTCGTAGAAGGCGTCGGCGCGCTCGCGCGGGTCGTGGTCCTCGCTGGGGCGCCAGTCGAGGTTCTGCGCCCACCAGGAGTGCCAGTCCCACAGCATGGCCACGTCGGCCTGCGTGCGAGTGCCGCGGACCGTGCTCAACGAGTCGAGGGCGGCGCCGAGTTCGACGACCTCGCGCCACACGCGCGTGTCCGTGCCGCCGTGCGGCAGCATCGCCGAGTGGAACTTCTCGGCGCCGCGCCGGGACTGCCGCCACTGGAAGAACATGGCGCCCTCGGAGCCGCGCGCCACATGGGTGAGGGAGTTGCGGGCCATCTGGCCGGGGGCCTTGGCGGGGTTGCGGGCCTGCCAGTTGACGCCCGAGGTGGAGTGCTCAAGGAGGATCCAGGGCGCTCCCCCGGCCACCGAGCGCGTGAGGTCGGCGGCCATCGCTAGGTTGACGTGGGTGCGGCGGCCGTCGGTGATCAGGTAGTGGTCGTTGGTGACGATGTCGACCTCACGGCCCCAGGCCCAGTAGTCGACGGAGTCGCACTGGCTGAGGGCTGTCATGAAGTTGGTCGTGACCGGGAGGCCCGGCGAGAGGCGGTGCAGGATGTCCCGCTCCATACGGAAGTTCTCGCGCATGGTGGCATCGGCGAACCGCTTGTAGTCCAGCGCCTGGGCCGGGTTGACGGCCGTCGGCGTCGCCCGCGGCGGGTTGATCTGCTCGAAGTCGGTGTAGCGCTGGCCCCAGAAGGCCGTGCCCCAGGCCTCGTTGACCGCGTCGACCGTCTCGTACGTCGTCGCCAGCCAGCGGCGGAAGTGCGCGGCGCAGGAGTCGCAGTAGCAGGCGGAGACGGGGACGCCGTACTCGTTGTGCACGTGCCCCATCGCGAGCGCCGGGTGGTCGCCGTAGCGCTCGGCGAGCTTGGTGGTGATGCTCGCGGCCGCCGCACGGTAGTCCGCGTTGCTGTGACAGATGGCGGCGCGCGAGCCGAACTCATAGCGCACACCCTCCGCCGTGACCGGCAGGGCCTCGGGGTGGGCGCGGTAGAACCACACCGGCGGGCAGACGGTGGGAGTGCCCAGGTCGACGCGTATGCCGTTCTCGTGCAGCAGGTCGAACAGGCGGTCCAGCCAGCCGAAGTCGTACGCCCCGGGTGAGGGCTCCAGCAGGGCCCAGGAAAAGATCCCGACACTCACCATCGTGACGCCGGCCTCCCGCATCAGCCGGACGTCCTCCTGCCAGACGCTTTCCGGCCACTGCTCGGGGTTGTAGTCCCCACCGAAGGCGAGCCCGGTGAGGCCCCTGGGGTTGGTCTCCGGCATGGATCTCTCCCGTTTTGGTCGATCATTTGGGAACGTGCACACACTGGATCGGCGGTGCGAGCCCAACATAACCGCACAGCAACAACCATTGACAAGTGTCCGGGATGTTTCTCTACTGTGAACGCTCACAGAAGCATGGCGGGCCCTCGCAGCAGGCGGAGGCCCCAGGTCAGGGGAGAGATCCATGCCCATCACGAAGCGTCGGCGACTCGTTTTCAGAAGTGCGGCCACCTGCGTCGCCGCCGCCCTCGGCGCCACCGCCCTCGCCGCTTGCGGATCCGAAGACGCGAGCGAGGACCCGTCGGGGCCGGTCTCGCTGACGTACTGGACCTGGACGCCCGGCATGGACAAGGTCGTCGACCTGTGGAACAAGGGCCAGGGCAAGAAGGACCAGATCACGGTCACGGTGAAGAAGCAGGCGTCCGGCGACACGCTGGTCACCAAGATCCTCACCGCGCACAAGGCGGGCAAGGCCCCGGACCTGGTCCAGGCCGAGTACCAGGCGCTGCCGACGCTGGTCAGCAATGACGCGGTCGCGGACATAGCGAGCGAGGTCGGCGACGCGAAGGACAAGTTCGCCGAGGGCGTCTGGCAGCAGACGACGCTGGGCACGGACGCGGTCTACGCGGTCCCGCAGGACATCGGGCCGATGATGTTCTACTACCGCGAGGACCTCTTCAAGCAGTACGGGCTGAAGGTCCCGGCCACCTGGGAAGAGTTCGCCGAGACCGCCCGCGCACTGAAGAAGAAGGCCCCGGACAAGGACCTGACCACCTTCTCCGCCAACGACTCCGGCCTCTTCGCGGGCCTGGCCCAGCAGGCCGGCGCCAAGTGGTGGACGACCTCCGGCGACAAGTGGAAGGTCGGCATCGACGACGCGGCCTCCCAGAAGGTCGCGGGGTTCTGGGGCGACCTCGTCAAGGAGGGGGCCGTCGACAACCAGCCGATGTACACCCCGGCCTGGAACAAGGCGCTCAACACCGGCAAGCAGATCGCCTGGGTCAGCGCCGTGTGGGCGCCGGGCACCCTGACCACGGCCGCGCCCGACACCAAGGGCAAGTGGGCCATGGCCCCGCTCCCCCAGTGGTCGGACTCCGAGAACGTCACGGGCAGCTGGGGCGGCTCCTCCACCGCCGTCACCACCGACTCCAAGAACAAGGCGGCAGCCGCCAAGTTCGCCGCCTGGCTGAACACCGACGGCGACGCCCTCAACGCACTGGCCAAGGAGAGCGGCATCTACCCGGCCTCCACGTCGGCCCAGCTCAGCGGCGCCTTCACCACCCCGCCGGACTACTTCTCCAACCAGCCCGACTTCTACACGAAGGCCGCGGAGATCGCCGAGACGACGGCTCCGTCGGCCTGGGGCCCGAACGTGAACGTCGCCTACACGACCTTCAAGGACGCCTTCGGCAAGGCCGCCAAGGACAAGTCGGACTTCGCCGCCGCCCTGAAGACCATGCAGGACGACACGGTCGCCGACCTCGAGAAGCAGGGCTTCGAGGTCTCCGAGTGACCAGCACAAGCCGGAGGGCGTACGGGGTCAAGGGGGCCCCGTACGCCTTCCTCCTCCCCGCAACGATCCTCTTCGCGCTGTTCTTCGCCCTGCCCATCGGGTACGCGATCTGGCTCAGCTTCCACAAGGTGAAGGTCTCCGGGCTCGGCCTGGGCGCCGGCGCCCGCAAGGAGGTCTGGGCCGGTCTGGAGAACTACACCGACGCCCTCACCGACAACGAGCTGGTCGACGGCGCGCTGCGCGTGCTCGGCTACGGCTGCATCGTGGTGCCGGTGATGCTGGGCCTCGCCCTGCTGTTCGCGCTGATGCTCGACTCCGACAAGGTGCGGCTCGCGCCCTTCACCCGGCTCGCGATCTTCCTGCCGTACGCCATCCCCGGCGTCGTGGCCGCGCTGCTGTGGGGCTTTCTGTACCTGCCGGACGTCAGCCCGTTCTACTACGTGCTCGAAAAGCTGGGCCTGCCGCAGCCCGACCTGCTGGACGGCGGGCCGCTGTACCTCGCCCTGTCGAACATCGCGGTCTGGGGCGGCACCGGCTTCAACATGATCGTCATCTACACCTCGCTGCAGGCGATCCCGGCCGAGGTGTACGAGGCGGCCAAGCTGGACGGCGCCACGCCGCTGCAGATCGCGCTGAAGATCAAGATCCCGATGGTGGCGCCGTCGCTGGTGCTGACCTTCTTCTTCTCGATCATCGCCACGCTCCAGGTGTTCAGCGAGCCGACCACCCTCAAGCCGCTCACCAACTCCGTGTCCACGACCTGGAGTCCGCTGATGAAGGTGTACCAGGACGCCTTCGGCAAGGGCGACATCTACGCGGCGGCCGCCCAGGCCACGATCATCGCCCTGGCCACGCTGCTGCTGTCCTTCGGGTTCCTGCGGGCCGCGAACCGTCGTAACAAGCAGGAGGCAGCGCGATGAGTTCCCTTGCCGTCGGCAAAGCCGAATCGGCCGCCGGCACCACGCCCGGCACCGTCCAGAACCGCCCGCCGCTGCGCCGCCGGATCGCGCTGATTCCCACGCTCACGCTGCTCCTCGGCGCGCTCTACTGCATGCTGCCCGTGGCGTGGGTGGTGATCGCGGCGACCAAGTCCGGCAGTGAGCTGTTCTCCACGTTCACCTTCCTGCCGGGCACGGGCTTCGCCGACAACTTCTCGGACCTGAGCGCCTACCGCGACGGCGTGTACTGGCAGTGGATGGGCAACTCCGCGCTGTACGCCGGTCTCGGCGCCCTGCTGTCGACATGTGTGTCGGCGTTCAGCGGCTACGCGCTGGCGATCTACCGCTTCCGCGGCCGCGAGACGATCTTCAACGTGCTGCTGGCGGGTGTGCTGATGCCGCCGGTCATCCTCGCCATCCCGCAGTACCTGCTGCTGGCGAAGGCCGACCTGACGGACTCCTACCTGGGGGTGCTGCTCCCGCAGATCCTCTCGCCGTACGGCGTCTACCTCGCGCGGATCTACGCCGCCGCGGCTGTGCCCGGCGATGTGGTCGAGGCCGGCCGGATGGACGGCGCGAGCGAGTGGCGGATCTTCACCCGGGTCGCGCTGCCGATGATGGTGCCCGGCATGGTGACGGTGTTCCTCTTCCAGTTCGTGGCGATCTGGAACAACTTCCTGCTGCCGTACATCATGCTCAGCGACGACGAGAAGTTCCCGATCACGCTGGGCCTGTTCACGCTGCTCGAACAGGGCGCCAACACGCCCGCGCTGTACACGCTGGTGATCACCGGTGCCTTCCTCGCGGTCATTCCGCTGGTGGTGCTCTTCCTGGTCATCCAGCGGTTCTGGAGCCTCGATCTGCTCTCCGGAGCCGTAAAGTCATGACCATGAGCAACACGGGGGGCCGACGCAGACCGCCGACGATCCACGACGTGGCGCGCGAGGCCGGAGTCTCACGGGGCACGGTGTCGCGGGTGCTCAACGGCGGGCACTACGTCAGCCCGGCCGCCCAGGAGGCGGTCAACGCGGCGATCCGCAAGACGGGTTATGTCGTCAACCGGCATGCCCGCTCGCTGATCACGGGGCGTTCGGACTCGATCGGCTTCCTGCTGACCGAGCCGCAGGAGCGGTTCTTCGAGGACCCCAACTTCAACGTCCTGCTCAGCGGCTGCACGCAGGCGCTCGCGGCGCACGACATCCCGCTGCTGCTGATGCTGGCGGGCACGCGGGACGAACGGCGGCGCATAACGCGGTACATCACGGCGGGTCACGTCGACGGGGTGCTGCTGGTGTCCAGCCACTCCGGGGACCCGGTGGCCGACGAACTGCGCGAGGCGGGGGTGCCCCTCGTCCAGTGCGGCAAGCCCATGGGGCTCGGCTCCAAGGTGAGCTACGTGGCGGCGGACGACCGGGACGGCGCCCGTGACATGGTGCGCCACCTGCTGTCTCTGGGCCGGCGCCGGATCGGCGTGGTGAGCGGCCCGCTGGACACCCCGGGCGGTGTCGATCGCCTCGCCGGCTACAAGGAGGTGCTCACGGAAGCCGGCGTCGAGATCGACGAGCGGCTCATCGTCTCCGGTGACTACAGCCGGGCCAGCGGCGAGGCGGGCACCGAGCGGCTGCTGGCGCAGGCCCCGGACATGGACGCCTTGTTCGTGGCCTCCGACCTGATGGCACAGGGCGCCCTGACGGCACTCCACCGGGCAGGCCGCCGGGTGCCCGAGGACGTGGCCGTGGGCGGCTTCGACGACTCCACCGCGGCGACGGAGGCCACCCCCGCCCTCACGACGGTGCGCCAGCCCTACGACCGCATCAGCGCCGAGATGGTGCGGTTGCTGCTCGCGCAGATCGGCGGCGAGGACCCGGCGGCGGTGATCCTGCCGACGGAGCTGGTGAAGCGGGAGTCGACGTAAGGGCGTGAGCGGGCGTCGAGGGCGCGCCACACGGCGATCCAGCCGTGGGCGCGCCCTCGGTGTGCGACCGGTCAGGAATCGAGAAGCCGCCCACCGCTGCCCGCCCTAGCGTGAAACCACCGACGAAAACCGTCGGCGCACACTTCACGTCAGGAGTAGGCCATGACCGCCGGAGTCAACACGATCATCTACCCCGTCAAGGACCTCGACGGGACGAAGTCCCTGTTCAGGGCCCTGCTGGGCACGGAACCGTACGCGAACGAGCCGTACTACGTCGGCTTCAAGGACGCCGGACAGGACGTCGGCCTGGACCCCAACGGGCACGCGAAGGGCATGACCGGTCCGGTCCCCTACTGGCACGTCGACGACATCAGGACGACCCTGGCGGCCCTGCTGGAAGCGGGCGCCGAGACGCTCCAGGACGTCCATGACGTCGGTGGCGGCAGGCTAATCGCCTCCGTGAAGGACGCCGACGGCAATCTCGTCGGCATCCTCCAGGACCCGACCGGCTGAGCGCCCGACGTCGGCCGCACTTCGCTTGCGCGTGCACTAATTGCACAGTCAACAAATGGCCGGATCGGTGCTACCGTGCCGGTATGGCAGTGAAGACGGCCGACGCAGGGCTAGAGGAACGGTGGCGGGACATCCTGTCGGTGCACGCGCGCACCATGTGCGAGATCGACCGCGTGCTGCACCCGCACGGCCTGGGCGCGAGCGACTTCGAGGTGCTCGACATGCTCGCGTCCGCAGCGCCCGAGGAGGGCGAGCAGTGCCGGGTGCAGAACCTCGTCGGACGGGTCCATCTCAGCCAGAGCGCGCTGTCCCGGCTCATCGGGCGGCTGGAGAAGGACGGCCTGGTGGAGCGTTCCGTCTGCGCGGAGGACCGGCGCGGCGTGTTCGTCGCGCTGACCGGCAAGGGCCGCGACCTGCACGCCGAGGTCCTGCCGCTGCAGCGCGACGTACTGGCCCGGATGCTGGGCGACTGAGGCCGGACGGCGGGACGCCGGACGGCGGACTCGGACGCCGGACTCGCAGACAGGGCACCTAGAGCACGAACTCGGCCCCGTCCGGGAGGACTTCGGCGCCCGTCTCGATCACCTGCGTGCGGGCCGCCGAGGCGGGGTCGAGCAGGGGATTCGTGTCGGCCAGGTGGGTGTAGATCCGCCGGGCCTGTGGGTGGCGGGTCAGGGCAGTGAGGCTGCCTTCGGGTCCCGAGACGGGCACATGGCGGCCGGCCTGCGCCGCCTCGTCCGCCGCGAAGTGCGTGCCGTCCAGTACGACGCAGTCCGCCTCCGCGACGAGGTCCTCCAGCATCGGGGTCCACGCACGCACACGCGGCGCGTAGACGAAGACGCCTCCGGTGGCCAGATCCTCGATGCGGTACGCCGTCACCCAGCGGTCGTCCTTCGCCCGGCCCGGCACGTGAACCGGCGCCTCACCCGCGACGGGACGCGCCGTGACCACCAGGCCGCCGGACAGCACGAACCCGCCCTCCGTCAGGCTGTCCGCCCACTCCCACGGGGCGTGGCGGTCGAGGGCCGCCCGCGCCGGTGCCAGCGCGTCGAGCACCGGCGGGGCGGCGTAGGTCTTGAGCCGCGCGGCTTCGCGGAGCACGGCCAGGCCCGACACGTGATCGGCCTCGGCGTCCGTCAGCAGCACGCCCCGTACCGGAGTGGCCCCGGGGCCCGGCCACAGGGCGGAGGTGGCGGTGAGCCGGGCGCGGATGTCCGGCGAGGTGTTGAGCAGCCACCAGTCGCGGGAGTTGCCCGTGACGGCGGCGCATTCCGGGGTGCGGGCGGGCAGCTTGCCGTCACGGGCGGCGGCGCACCGCGCGCAGGCGCAGTTCCAGCGTGGGAAACCGCCTCCGGCGGCGGTGCCGAGCAGGACGACCCTCAAGACGATCCCCCACCCCTTCGCGTCAGTCCTCCCGGTGGGATCTTCCCTCTCCGTACGGCCGAAGCACCCTGCGACAGGGAGCAGTTCCGGCCGACCTTCGCGAGCCGCACAAAGTCACACGGGAGCCGCATGGGAGCCGCCCACCACGTCCGCGGCCGTCATTCCTGGCGCAGCAGTTCCCGTACGGCGCTGACGGCGGCCTCGGTCGTCGCCAGGTCTGCGCCGGGGCGGGCGAGGGCGCTCATCGGGATCGGGGTGACGGGTGGCAGGCCCTCGTACGGGGTGAGTCCGTCCGGCGCGGCGCCGACCGAGGCGAGCAGGGCCACGCCCTGGCCGGTGCGGGCGATGTCGAGGACGCCCGCGAGGTAGCCGGCGTCGCCGACGACCGTGGCGGGCACTCCGTGCCTGGCGAGGGTGGCGATGGCCCGGCGGCGGATCGCGCACGGTTCCTCGACGGCGACCAGCGGTACCGGAGCGGGGGCGGACGGGGGTGCCCAGCCGGGGACGGCGTGCCAGGTGAGCGGGAGGCCGCCGACGGGGGTGCCCTCGGTGGCGGCGGCCTCGGTGACGTACACGGCGACATCGACGCTGCCGCGTTCCACGGCCTCCACCAGCCGGGCGGAGCGGTCGATCCGGAACCGCACCCGGCAGCCGGGGCGCACCCGCTGGACCGCGGCGGTGAGCCGGGGCAGGAACTGGTCGGCGGCGTGCTCGGTGGAGCCGACGGTGACGGTGTCGCCCTCGGCGTCGAGCAGTGCGCGTACGGCCTCGTCGTGCACGGCGAGGATGCGGCGGGCCTGTTCCAGCAGCAGGCGCCCTTCGGGGGTGAACCGGGTGCCACGGCCGTCGCGTTCGACGACCGGACGCCCCAGGGTCTTCTCCAGTTTGCGCACGTGCTGGCTGACCGCGGACTGGCTCAGGCAGAGCGTCCGGGCGGCGCGGTGGAAGCCGCCGCAGTCGGCTATCGCGGTCAGGCTGCGCAGGGCCACGATGTCGAGGACGGGTTGGGGCATGCCGTGACAGTAGCCCGGCCCGGCGATCGATCGCGATCGCTGATCGGTTTCGATGCGGAATCGTCGTTGGACGTGATCCGCCGCGTCCGGTCATGATGAGCGCATGCTGCACGCCACCGCTTCCGCTGCCCTTCTGACGCAGCGCCGAGTCATCGACTTCGGCGTGGCGTGCAGCGCGCGCTGTTGCTGACGTCCGGCCTCCTCCCCCTGTAGTCCGAGTCGCTCACGTCGTCTGCGCACTGACCCGTGACGGGCGCTCTCGGCTGCCCTTTTCCCCTCCCCTTCCCCCGGATGCCCCCTGCCCAGAAACGGGAGCTGCCCCCTCATGTCCTCATCCTTCTCCTGGGACGAACCCGAAGGCCTCGCCGCGCGCGGCACGCTGATCGTGCTGGCCGGCCGGGGTGAACACGGCGCTGTGTACGAGCGGTTCGGCCGCCGCCTCGCCTTCGACGCCTACCGGGTCCGCGCGCTCGGCGACCCGACCACCGACCCGTCCGTGCTCGAACAGGCGGCGAAGCTGCTCGCCGACGAGTCGCTGCCCGGTCCGAAGGTGCTGGTCGGTTCGGACACGGGTGCGCGGTACGCCGCCCATCTCGCCGCCGAGCAGGAAGCAGGCGTCGACGCGCTGATCCTGGCCGGTCTGCCCACCGCCCGCTGGGCAGCGGGGAGTTGGGAGGCCGAAGTCGAGGCCCGCACCGCCTGCCCCACCCATCAGGGGCGCCTGACCGGTGACGCCGGTTTCCGGCGCGGCGCCCTCGACGAGAACCCCGACCTCCCCGAACTGCGCCTCGACCGCGTGCGCGTTCCCGTACTCGCCCTGCACGGCAAGGACGACACAGTGAGCCCCGTCGAGCGGGCGCTGGACGCGTACGCGGGGCACGCGGGTGTCCGGACGGTGACGTTCGACGGCGGACGGCACGACGTCCTCAACGACGCGCTGCACCGCACGGTCGCCGCGACCGTCGTGCTGTTCCTGGAGCGGCTGCGGCTGTCCCCCGAGCTGCCCGAGATCGCGGAGGGCCTGGCATGGGTGTGACGACAACGGTCCCGGAGCTGCGCACGCTGCTCGCCTCCGACGAGCCCCCCGTCGTGCTCGACGTCCGCTGGGCGCTGGGCGATCCGCGGGGACGCGACCACTACGCCGCGGGGCACATCCCGGGCGCGGTGTACGTAGATCTCGACACGGAACTGGCCGCGCCGCCGAGCCCGGAAGGCGGACGGCATCCGCTGCCGCGGGCCGAGGACCTGCAGGAAGCGGCCCGCAGGTGGGGCATCCGGCAGGGCCGACGGGTCGTGGTCCACGACGACTCGGGCAACACGGCGGCGGCCCGAGCCTGGTGGCTGCTGCGCCACGCCGGCCTGACCCGGGTGACGCTCCTCGACGGAGCGCTCGGCGCCTGGCGATCCGCCGGACTGCCCCTGGAGTCCGGCGTGCCGGCCGACCCACCGCCCGGGGACGTCGTACTGAACGAGGGCGCGCTGCCGACCGTCGACGCCGATGGCGCTGCCGAACTCGCCGTGTCCGGGCTGCTGTTGGACGCGCGGGCGGCCGAGCGGTACCGCGGCGAGGTGGAACCGGTGGACCCGCGGGCCGGGCACATCCCCGGTGCGGTCTGCGCGCCCACCGGCGAGAACCTCACGGCCGACGGGACCTTCCTGCCGCCCGAGGAGCTGCGCAAGCGGTTCGAGGACAAGGGGGCGGGCAGGGCCTCGCGCATCGGGGTGTACTGCGGCTCCGGAGTCACCGCCGCCCACCAGATCGCCGCGCTGGAGATCGCCGGTTTCGAGGCGGTGCTCTTCCCCGGCTCCTGGTCCGCCTGGTCAGCCGATCCCGCCCGCCCGGCCGCGACCGGTCCACTGCCGTCCTGACGAAGGAACCCCCGCCATGACGACGAAATCGCCGGCCACGGCGGTGCTGCCGCCGCAGGCCGCCGCCCCCGAGCCGCCCACCCCGGCTGCCCGTGTCACCCTGCGCGGCACCGCGAAGACCGGTCGCCGCCTCGCCGTCCCCCGTTCCGTACGCCGTTGCGCAGGCCCCGTCGGCCTCGTCCTGCTGTGGTTCCTGACCTCGGCCACCGGCCTCCTCCCCGAGTCCGTGCTGGCCTCCCCCGTGGACGTCGTGAAGCAGGCCGTCGAACTCACCGAGAGCGGCGAACTCCCCGGCGCCATCGCCGCGTCGGGCCGCCGCGCCGCCATCGGCTTCCTGATCGGCGCGTCCGTCGCCCTGACCCTGTCCCTGTCGGCCGGCCTGTTCCGGCTCGGCGAGGACGTCATCGACTCCTCGATGGGCATGTTCCGGGCGATCCCCTGGGTGGGTCTGATCCCGCTGTTCATCGTCTGGTTCGGCATCGAGGAGACCCCGAAGATCGCGCTGGTCGCGCTCGGTGTGACCTACCCGCTGTACTTCAACATCTACGCCGGCATCCGCTCCACCGACGCCCAACTCGTCGAGGCCGCACGGATGATGGGCCTGGGCAGGCTCGGGCTGATCAAGTACGTGATCCTGCCGAGCGCACTGCCCGGTGCCCTCGTGGGGCTCCGGTACGCGCTGTCCACCGCCTGGCTGGCGCTCGTCTTCGCCGAGCAGATCAACGCCGACGCGGGGCTCGGCTACCTGATGAGCAACGCCCAGCAGTACTTCCGTACGGACGTCATCGTGCTCTGCCTCGCCGTCTACGCGCTGCTGGGCCTGGCCTGCGACTTCGCCGTACGGATCCTGTCGCGGCGGCTGCTGACCTGGCGGGCCAACTTCGAGGGCGAGGTGTAGAGATGACCGACAGCGTAGAGCCGGCCAACAGTGTGGAGATCAGGGGCCTTTCGCGGGCCTTCGACGGCAGCACCGTTCTGCACGACCTCGATCTCGACATCCGCGAGGGCGAGTTCGTGGCCCTGCTCGGGCACAGCGGCTGCGGCAAGTCGACGCTGCTGCGGATCCTCGCCGGGCTCGACGACGAGATCGGCGGCGAGGTGACGGTGCCCGCGCGCCGCAGTGCCGCCTTCCAGTCGCCGCGGCTGCTGCCCTGGCTGAAGGTGTGGCGCAATGTCGTGCTCGGACTGCCGGGCCGCCCCGACCGGGCGCTCGCCGCGAAGGCGCTGGACGAGGTCGGCATCGCCGACCGGGCGACCGTCTGGCCGAAGACGCTCTCCGGCGGCCAGGCCCAGCGCGTCTCCCTGGCCAGGGCGCTGGTCCGCGAGCCCGAACTGCTCCTTCTGGACGAGCCGTTCGGTGCCCTCGACGCGCTGACCCGGGGCAGGGTGCAGCAGCTGGTCGCCGAGCTGTGGCAGCGGCACGGCTGCGCGATCCTCCTGGTCACCCATGACGTGGAGGAGGCGCTGCTGCTCGCCGACCGGGTGCTGGTGATGGACGAGGGCCGTATCGCCCACGAGCTCACCGTCGACCTGCCCCGTCCCCGCGGCCTGACCACCCCCGACTTCGTCACCCTGCGCGCCCGCCTCCTCGGCTGGCTCGGCGTCACCCGCACTCTGGAAGGAACCCCCTCGTGACTCGCAGACTCGCCACCGCCGCGCTGAGCCTCACCGCCCTGCTGGCGCTGACGGCCTGTGGCGCGGACGCCGCCGCGGACGCCTCCGCCGAGGGCGGCCAGGTCACGCTCACCATCGGCGACCAGGCCAAGACGCTCCAGACGATCGTCGCCGCCTCCGATGCCCTCAAGGGCGCCGACTACAAGGTGAAATGGGCCGAGTTCGAGGGCGCGGCCCCGCTGTACCAGGCCGTGCAGGCGGGTGCCGCCGACACCGGCTACTCCGCCGACCTGCCGGCGCTCCAGGCGCTCAGCGGTGGGGTGAAGGTCAAGAACGTCGCCGCCCTCAAGAACGACGGCAAGCATGTCGGCATCGTCGTCCGCGAGGACTCCGGCATCGACAGTGTGAAGGAGCTCAAGGGCCAGAAGGTCGTCGTCTCCTCGGCCAAGGGCAGCGTCTCGGAGTATCTGCTGGCCAACGTGCTGAAGCAGAACGGGCTCAGCTACCGGGACGTCGAGGTCCAGTACCTGCTGCCGACCGACGCGCAGGCCGCGTTCGCCTCCGGCAGGATCAAGGTCTGGGCGACCTTCGGTGTCTATCAGGCCGTCGGTCTGGAGCAGGGCGGCAAGCTCCTGGTCGACGGCGGGGACGGCCGGGTCAGCGGCATCGGTTTCATCAACGCCTCCGAGACAGCGCTCGCCGACTCGTCGAAGAAGGCCGCGCTCGCCGACTTCCTGGGGCGCCTCGGTACGGCCCTGCAGTGGACGAGCACCCACCAGGACGCCTACGCCGAGGCCATCGAGCAGCGCAACGGGGCCGACGCCTCCGTGGCCAGGACGCTGGCCTCCGCCGCGTACGGCAAGGTCCTGCCGATCACGCCGGACGTGAACCGGACGGTGCAGGGCGTCGCCGACCTGATGAACGGGATCGGCGTGCTGGACCCGAACGTCGACGTGGCGGAGTCGGCCGACACGTCCCTTCTCAAGTAGCCGCGCCCGTAAAGGAGTTGTGCACCATGCCTGTCGAATTCATCAGCGCCGTCCACACCGACGCGGGAGCGTCCGGTCCGGCCGCCGCGAGCCGCACCGGCCTGGACGTGGACCATCTGCGCAGGTACGCCCGCGCCCTGGACGACGGCGGCTTCGACCACACCCTGGTCGCCTACCACTCGGCCTCGCCGGACGCCTTCCAGATCGCCCAGTTCGTCGCCACCCACACCGAGCGGATCCGCCCGATCCTGGCCCATCGGCCGGGCGTCGTCTTCCCCACCCATGCCGCCCGCGCCCTCGCCACGCTGGACCGGATCAGCGACGGCCGGCTGAGCGTGCACATCATCTCCGGCGGCAGCGACGAGGAGCAGCACCGGGAGGGCGACTACCTGGGCAAGGCGGAGCGGTACGAGCGTTCGGACGAATACATCCAGATCCTCAGGAAGGTGTGGCAGGCCGACGGGCCCGTCTCGCACGCGGGCAAGTACTTCAGGTTCGAGGGCTACTACTCGGATGTGAAGCCGGTGCACGGCCTGGTCCCGATCTCGGTGGGCGGCTCCTCCCAGGACGCCTATCGGGTCGGCGGGCAGCAGGGCGACATCTTCGGGCTGTGGGGCGAGCCGCTGAAGGAGACGGCCGAGCAGATCGCCGCCGTGAACGCGGTCGCGGATGCCGCCGGGCGCCCCCGTCCCCGTATCTGGGTGTCGTTCCGCCCGATCATCGCGCCGACCGACGAACTGGCCTGGGAGAAGGCGCACCGCACGCTGGGCGTGCTCAAGGACCAGGCGAGGAACACCGAGTTGCTGCGCCACTACCGCACCACAGGGCGCCCGGCCAACGCCGGCTCGCAGCGGCTGCTGGACATCGCCGACCGGGGCGAGGTCCACGACCGCTGCCTGTGGACCGCGCCCGCGGTCGCCACCAACGCCGCCGGCGCCTCGACCGCGCTGGTCGGATCCCCCGAGACGGTGGCCAAGGCCCTGCTCGACTACGTCGACATCGGCTGCGACCTGCTGTCGATCCGCGGCTACGACCCCCTCAACGACGCGATCGACTACGCCCGTCACGTCCTGCCGCTGGTCCGGCAGGAACTCGCCCACCGCGCCACCACCCAAGCCGCCTGATGGAGATCCCGTGTTGTTCCCCCGCACCCTGCGCTCGTCCGCCGCCGCGCTCGCCCTGCTCCTGCCGTTCGCGGCGGCCTGCGGAACCGAGGCCGAGGCGAAGTCCGCGTCATCGGTGTCCGAGGTCACCTTGAGAGTCGGCGCCACCGGCTGGAAGGTCGAGGAGGCCGTCCTGAAGTACGCCGGCCTCGACGACACCCCGTACGAGGTGAAGTGGAGCCAGTTCCAGGGCGGTGACCAGCAGCTCCAGGCGATCCGGGCGGGGGCGCTGGACCTCGCGTCCTCCAGCGAGATCCTGCCGGTCTTCGCCGCCGCCGACGGCTCACCGAACTTCAAGGTCGTCGCCGTGCAGCGCGGGGCCACCCTCAACCAGGAGGTGGTCGTCCCCAAGGGCTCCAAGGTCACCGACATCGCCGGCCTGAAGGGCAAGAAGGTCGGCTACGTGCAGAACACCACCGCCCACTACTTCCTCTACGAGTTGCTGAAGCAGGCGGGCCTGAAGTGGTCCGACGTCGACGCCAAGCCGCTCCTGCCGAACGACGGCCTTGCCGCCCTCAACGGCGCCAGCATCGACGCCTTCGCCTCGTACGGCACGTCGATCATCACCGCCCACCAGCAGGGCGCGACCACGGTCGGCTCGGGCAAGGACATCCTGTCCGGCAACTTCCTGTGGTCGGCGCGGGACAGCGTGCTCAAGAGCCAGGAGCAGAAGGCGGCCGCGGCCGACCTCATCGCCCGGATCACGAAGGCCTACGCGTACGTCCGCGACGGTCACCTCAACGGCTTCGCCCAGATCACCGCCGACGCCACCCACCAGCCCCTCGCCCAGGCCAGGAAGGACCTCGTCGACGCCCAGGCGCAACGCCCGACACAGGCCCGCACGGTCGGCGACGACGCCATCGCCTCGCAGCAGAAGGTGGCCGACGTGTTCACCGGACTCGGGGCGCTGAAGGAGCACTTGGACGTGAAGTCGTTCTGGACCACCGACCTCAACGCCGACCTGAACGCCGACCTGAAGAAGGCCCTGTGACCGAGCGCATCGCCGAACTGGCCGCCGCGTACGACCGCTCGGCCGCCTTTCCCGCCGAGTCCCTCCGGATCGCGCACGAGGCGGGACTGCTCACCGCGACGATCGGCGAGCGGTACGGCGGCCGGGGCAGGGGCGTCGAGGAGACGGCCCGGATCCTGCACTCCCTCGGGCGGCTGGCCCCGTCCGTCGCGCTGATCACGGCGATGACGTTGAACTCCCATGCCCGGCAGGCCGCGCAGCCGCACTGGCCCGAGGAGCTGTACGCGCGCGTGGTCAAGGAGTCGTTCGCGCGCCCTGTGCTCGTCAACCACGCGCGCGTGGAGCCCGACTTGGGCTCGCCTGCGCGGGGCGGCCTGCCTGCTACCCGAGCCCGTCGCACGGCCGACGGCTGGGCGGTCAGCGGCACCAAGCGGTTCGTGACCGGCGCCGAGGGGCTGGACTGGTTCCTGGTGTGGGCGCACACCGACGAACCGGAGCCGCGTGTGGGCACCTTCCTGGTGCCCGGCGGCTCCCTGGGCATCGAGATCACGGGCCGCTGGGACCAGTTGGGGCTGCGGGCCAGCGGCAGCCACGACATGACGTTCCACGAGGTGGAGGTCCCGTGCGAGCACGTCATCGGGCTCGGCCCGTACGGTGCGGCCGCCGAACAGGACAACCGGATGGGCGCCGCCCTCCATGTCCCGCTGGCCGCCCTCTACTTGGGCGTGGCCCGAGCCGCACAGGCGTACTTCCACACCTTCGCCCACGCGCGCGTGCCCGCCAACCTCGGCCATCCGGTGGCCCGTACGGAACGCTTCCGGCGGGCGGCCGGGGAGATCGAGGTGCTGCTCGCGGCCGCGGAGCAGCTGGTCTTCGACGGTGCCGCGAAGCTCGACGCCGACGACGCCTCGTACACCCCGGAACAGGCCCTCGGCGCGCGCGTGCTGGCTGACCGGCACGCAGTGCGGGCCGTGGAGCTGGCCGTACGGCTGCTGGGCAATCCCGGGCTGGCCCGCGGCAACCCGCTGGAGCGGCATTTCCGCGACATCCAGTGCGCGCCGGTGCACGCGCCCCAGGAGGACGTCTCCCTGCTCGCGATCGGAACGAAGGCACTCACCCCATGACGGCAGCACCCGAGACGACCGTGTCCGCCCGGTTCCTGGGCCTGCTGGCCCGGGATCTGCCGCCCGACCGGCTGACCACCGACCCGGCCGCCCTGGCGGCGCACGCCACCGACCGCTCCGGCACCCGGCCGAGCGGCGAGCCGCTGGCCGTCGTGCACGCCCGGCGCACGCAGGACGTGACGGTGACGCTGCGGCACGCGCACGAGCTGCGAGTGCCGGTGGTGCCGCGCGGTGCGGGCACCGGCCTGTCCGGCGGGGCGACGGCGCCGGAAGGCTCCCTCGTCCTGGACCTGTCCGGGATGAACCGTGTCCTGGAACTGTCGGTGGACGACCAGCTCGCCGTCGTCGAACCCGGTGTGATCACCGCCGCGCTGGACCGGGCGGCGGGCGAGCACGGGCTGCGGTACGCGCCCGACCCGGCGAGCGCGGCCCTGTCCACGATCGGCGGGAACATCGCGACCAACGCGGGCGGACTGCGGTGCGCGAAGTACGGGGTGACCCGGGACAGCGTGCTGGGCCTGGAGGCGGTGCTCGCCGACGGGACGGTGCTCAGGACCGGCCGCCGTACCGTCAAGGGCGTCACCGGCTACGACCTCACCGCCCTGCTCACCGGCTCGGAGGGCACCCTCGCGGTGATCACCTCGGCGACTCTGCGGCTGCGTCCGGTGCCGGTGGCGACGGCCACCGTCGCCGCGTACTTCCCCTCCTTCGAGGCGGCCGCCGCGGCCTCGTACGCGATCGGCCGGGCCGGTGTCGAGCCCGCGCTGGCGGAGCTCGTCGACGGCCCCGTGCTGCGAGCCGTCGACCCGGCGCTGCGGGAGCGGGGGGCGGCGCTGCTGGTCGTGCAGTGCGACGGCGCGGGCGCGGCGGCGGAGGCCGCGGTGGTCGCGCGGCTGCTGGCCCCCCTGGCGGCGACCGTCGAGACCACCGAGGACCCCGCGGAGGCGGAGGCCCTGCTCACCGCCCGCAGGCTCGCCCTGCCGGCGCTGGAGCGGCTGGGGCGCCCGCTGATCGAGGACATCGCGGTTCCGCGCTCCCGCCTCGCGGAGGCGGTGCGGGAGATCTCAGCGATCTCCGTACGCCATGACGTGCCCGTCTTCACCCTCGCGCACGCGGCGGACGGGAACCTGCACCCGATCATCGTCGTGGACCCGTCCCTGGACCGGCTGCCCGACGCGGCGTGGGAGGCGGCGGGCGAGATCTTCGCGCTGGCGCTGCGGCTCGGCGGGACGCTGACCGGGGAGCACGGGGTGGGTGTGCTGAAGCGGCAGTGGGTGGCCGAGGAGCTCGGACCCGCGGCCCATGCCGTGCAGCGGCGGCTGAAGGAGGCGTTCGATCCGCGCGGGATCCTCAATCCCGGAAAGGCGCTGTGAGCGCGCGAAGGGGATGAGCGGCTTCGGTGCCGCACATCCCCTTCGCGTCGTGGTCCGGCGCTACGGCCGCGCCAGCAGGGTCCGTACGCCCTCCGACGTCAGAGTCAGGGGGTGCGCGGAGCCGGCGTCTATGGTCAGGGCCAGGTCGTCGGCCGGCCACTGCGAGGCGAGTGCGCCCAGCGGTACCAGGCGGTAGCGGGAGACGAAGGGCAGCAGCTCGGCCATCGCGGGCTCGGAGGTGAACACGGGGACGACCGGCTCGCCGCCCGCCCTCTCGATGACCGGCAGCGCCACGGCGCCGGGGTCGGTGGCGTCCTGCTCGGCGTCGTCCGGGACGGGGACGAGCACGTCGCTGCTCGCGAGCGTGTCCATCGCCGCCTTGTCCTCGGTGTTGTCGGCCAGCGCGTCCAGCGCCCGCCGGGCCGGTGTGGCGGTGTTGTCGTTCGCGGGTGTTTCCATGGCAGATCCCCTGGTAGCGGCGGTCGGGCGGTCCTGCTCGCGTACCCGATCCGGACCAGAGCATTCCTCTGTCTGACCAGGGGATCTCTTCTCAGGGAATCAACGGGATGTGCTCGGACGGAAGCCCCAGGCGGTCGCAGCCGACCCGGCGGGCGAGGGGTTCGGCCATGCTGGGGCCGACGTGGGTCCAGTACGTGGCCGCGTCCCGGAAGTAGCGCTGCATCCGCTCGCCGTCGCGCGCGTGCCGGGAGCCGGCCGTGCGGAAGAGGGTGCCCTGGAGGACGTCCCATGTCATGCGGCCCGCGTTCAGGAACATGAGCGCGAGGCGGTTGTCCTCGGCGATGGTGAAGGGGGCGTTGCCGGTGGCGTTGCGCCGGCAGGTCTCCATCCAGTCCTCGGCGGTGCGCTGCAGTGCCGCCTCGGCCGTGTGGATCACGCCGAGGGCCTCGCCGAGGTGCCGCTGATAGTCGTGGAGTTCGGCGCGGGTGCGGTCGGGTTCCAGGGTGAGGGGGCGGCCGGCGACGGCACGGGCGTACTCGTCGGCGGCGGCGTACGCGGTGCCGATCATGATGGCGGCCAGTTCGCCGTGGAAGAAGCTCGGCGCCCGGCCCGCGTACATGGGGTTGCCGTGCAGCTCGGAGCCGACGCTGCCGCCTTCGACGGGCAGGTCGAGCAGGCTCGCCTCGCGGGTGAGGTGCGCGGGGATGCGGGCCTGTTCCATGTGGATGCTGTTGGAGCCGCTGCCGCGCAGGCCGAGGACGCCGTGCCAGTCGTCGAGCACGGTCCACACCGAGCGCGGGGCGACGAACAGTACCGGCGGTCCGGGCGGGGCGCCGGGGTGCTCGGGGGCGCGCAGGGTCTGGCCGACGTAGTGGGTGGAGTAGGGGGCGCCCGAGGAGTAGGGCCAGGTGCCGTCGAGGACGACATGGCCGTCGCCGTCCGGTTGGGCGACGCCGATGGGCGCGACCGAGGATGCGGCGCGGAAGTCGCCGTCGGCGCCGAAGATCTCGTCCTGCGCCTTCTCCCCGAAGAGCGTGGCGACCTGGAGGACGTGGGCGGCGGTGAGCGACAGGGCCCAGCCGGTGGAGGGGCAGCCGCGGGCGATCTCGGTGACGACCCTGTAGAAGGTGGGCAGGCCGAACTCGTAGCCGCCGTACCGGCGCGGCTGCAGGATCCGGTAGAAGCCGGCCCGCAGGAAGTCGTCGTGGGTGTCCTTGGGGTAGTGCGTCAGCCGTTCGGTCTCCGGCTGGCGTTCGAGCAGCACGGGCCGCAGGTGCACGGCGCGTTCGACGAGGTCGCGTTCGGTCAGACCGGGCTCGGGAGCGGCGATCACGATGCCTCCTGACGTGTGGGGCCGTCCGTTCGTGCCGTGTTGCGTGACGCGATAGGAGTGATTGAACACGGCAACCGCCAGGGCGGTACCGACCGGATATCGCCAAGTGCCGGGACCGCGGGCGAACAGTCGTAGCCTGAAGAGGTAGGGACAGGCTCCCGCCCACGTGGGCGCGGGAGGCGGCGATGCGATACGACGACCGCAGGGCGGCTGGACTGCTGCTGGCCGAGGCGCTTCAGGGGCTGCGTGGCCAGGATGTGGTGGTGCTCGGGCTGCCGCGGGGCGGGGTGCCCGTGGCGGCCGAGGTGGCCCGGCGTCTCGGCGCCCCGCTGGATGTGCTGGTGGTGCGCAAGCTGGGCGTGCCCGAGCAGCCGGAGTGGGGTTTCGGGGCGATCGGTGAGCACGGGGTCCGCGTCCTCAACCAGGACGTGATCGGCGAGGCCGGGCTGGGTTCCGCCGAGCAGGCGGCCGTCGAGGCGGCCGAGCGGGCCGAGCTGGAACGGCGCGTGCTCAGTTACCGGCGAGGGCGGGACGCGCTGCCGGTGGCCGGCCGTACGGCCGTCGTGGTGGACGACGGGCTCGCCACCGGGGCCACGGCCGAGGCCGCCTGCCGGGTCGTACGAGGTCAGGGCGCGGTTCGGGTCGTGCTCGCCGTGCCCGTCGGTCCTGAGCACAGCGTCGCCCGGCTGCGGCAGGTGGCCGACGACGTCGTCTGCCCGCAGACCCACGAGGTCCTCGGCTCTGTGGGTGCCTGGTACCGGGATTTCGCCCAGGTCTCGGACGCCGAGGTCACGTCCCTGCTCGCGCAGGCCGCCCGGTCGATGCCCGACTCCCCCGCCGCAGCCACGCCTCCGAACCGTGAGGTGCTGATCCCGGCCGCCGGAGCACAGCTGGGCGCCCGCCTGGTCGTTCCGGAGGGGGCGGCGGTCGCCGTGGCGTTCGCGCACGGCAGTGGCAGCGGCCGGCACAGCCCGCGCAACCGGTACGTCGCCACCGCCCTCAACCGCGTGGGCCTGGCCACCCTGCTGCTGGACCTGCTCACCGACGACGAGGCGCACGACCGGCACAACGTCTTCGACATCCTCCTGCTCGCCCGGCGCCTGCACGCCGCGTCCGTGTGGCTGCGCCGGGAATCCGGTCTGCCGGTCGCCTACTTCGGGGCCAGCACCGGAGCCGCCGCCGCGCTGGAGGCGGCCGCGCTGTCCGGCTCCGAGATCCTCTCGGTCGTCTCCCGCGGGGGCCGCCCGGACCTGGCAACTCCGGCGGCGCTGACGCGTGTTCGGGCGCCGACCCTGCTCATCGTCGGCAGTCGCGACACGCAGGTGCTCAGCCTCAACCGCCTCGCCGCCGACCGGATGCACTGCGAGCACCGGATCGCCGTCGTCCCGGGCGCCACGCACCTCTTCGAGGAACCGGGCACCCTCACCACCGTCGCCGAACTGGCCCGCGACTGGTTCACCACGCATCTCGACCGGCCCACCGCGGGGACGCCCCGTCGTTCCGCCTAGGGCCTGTCGTTTGGATCATGCCGGCGTCGCGGGACGCTGGTTCTCGGCCGCCCGGAGGGCCTGGTTCCGTCAATCCCCGGGCTCATGGAGATTACGTGGAGAGCGTCTGTTTAAACTTCCACCATCTGCACGGAGAGGGACCTCCACGTGAGCGAACCGAACGGCCCTGTCTGCCCCGAGTGCGGCACCCCGCGGGCAACGGACGGCACACCGGCCTGCTCGTGCGGCCGCCTCGCGTCCGACGCCCATCGCCAGACGCGCACGGCTGAGGCGGCGGCCGCGGAGGACTTCGATCCGGTGCGGATACGGCCGTTCGTGGAGCTCGGTGGCAGCTCGGGGGAGGACGGAGATCCGGACGACCCGCCCATCATCTCCTCGACGGCGACGCCTGCCGTCGACCCCGGCCCCTGCGACGTACCCCCACTCGGCGAAGACGAACGGCAGCCGGCGGACGCGCAGACCCCGGCGAGCACCCGGCGCGGACGCCGCACCCTCGTGATCACCGGGGCGGGCGCCGCGCTGGCCGTCCTGCTGACGGGAGCGTTCGTCAGCGGCCTCTTCACGTACGACAACCCCGCGCGGGACGGGTCGCTGCCCGACGGTGTGCGGGCGCCCCTGCCCGACGGTTCGGCCCCGGAGGACAACTCCCCCGGGGAGCAGTCGGACGGCACGTCCTCCGCGGCGGCGCCCGTGAGCCCGACCGTGTCGCCGAGTACGCCCCCGACGGGCGGCTCGGACGATCCGAACCCCTCCACCACGCCGACCGGCACCCCGTCCGGTCCCGGCACCACCGCGAGTGCTTCCCCGACCTCCGGGCCGAGCGCCCCGCAGGACGCAGCCCCGGTCCTCCGACTCGGCGACCAGGGGCCGGAAGTCACCGAACTCCAGCTCCGCCTGCGCCAGATCGGCCACTACGGCGGAGACATCGACGGCGACTACGACCGCGAGGTCGAGAGCGCGGTACGCACGTACCAGCTCACCCGCGTCATCCTCGGCGACGAGTCCGGCGTGTACGGCACGGCGACCCGGAAGTCACTCGAATCCGAGACCTCTGAGCCGTGATGTCCGAGCCGTGATGTCCGAGCCGAGATTCAAGGCAGGGCCCGGCACGGAAGCGCTCGCTCCTCGGCTTCACCGCCCCCGTCCGACACCCGGTACACGGACGCGCCCGGAGCCCGGGACACGGTCTCCGTGAGCCGGCCGTCCGTGAAGAGGGCGCCGGTGCCGTCATCGAGGGCCCATCCGGCGGGCAGGGCGCCCGTCGCCACGGCGGTCCGGTAGGAAGGGCGGCGCCCGGATTCGCTGTCGTAGTGCGGGCACACCGAACCCGGTAGCAGGCCCAGGCCGTCCGGCAGGAAGGTGAGCGGGCCGAAGGAGTCGGTGTGCGAGCTCTCGGCCCAGCAGTTGGCACCTGCGCTGATACCGCACATCAAGGTTCCCCGGTCGTAGGCCTCCCGCAGCACGCGGTCCACGCCGTGCGCGCGCCACACAGCGAGGAGGTTGGCGGTGTTGCCGCCGCCCACGTAGACGACGTCCTGAGCGAGCACGAACGCCCGCAGCGCGTCGTCGTCGAGCCTCCTGTCGAACAGCCGCAGGACGGAGGGCTCGCAGTTCGGCCGGTGGCGGAACGCGGCGAGGAACTTCTCGATGTACGCGGGGGCGTCACCGCTGGCGGTGGGCAGGAAGCAGACCTTGGGGCGCGGTGTACGCGCATGCCCCAGCACCCAGTCGTCCAGCAGGCCGTCCTCGTCGGTGGAGAAACCTCCACCGAGGAGGGCCAGCCGATGCGGGTGGCTCACGTCGTCCCCTCCAGCAGCTCGGCGACCGTCGTCACCCGGATCAACGGCCGGTACAGGTCCAGCACCTGCAACGCCTTGGCGTGCGTGTCGTCGTCCGCGCCCGCGCAGGCGTCGGCGACGACCAGCACCTCGACACCCGCGTCGGCGGCCGCCAGGGCGGTCGACAGGACGCAGCAGTCGGTGCTGACACCGGCCAGGACCAGGCGGCCCTCCGAGGTGGTGCGTCGGGCCAGTTCCGGGGTCCATTTGCCGAAGGTGGTGGCGTCCAGTACGTGCTGTGCCTGATCCACGAACTCGTCCGTCAGCTGCCAGAGTTGGGCCTGCGGAGGCTGCAGGGCGAAGGAGTTCTGCTCGTAATACGCCCGCCATGCGCCTTCCGGTTCGCCGGGTGCCACGAAACGGGTGAACGTGACCCGGTCCCCGAAGGCCGGCAGCAGGCGCCGTACGCCTGCCGCCGCTTCGGCGAATCTCGGGGAGGCCCATGGGCTGTCGGGGTCGGCGAAGACGCGCTGCATGTCGATGACGGCGAGCCACCCGGTGGTCATACGGTCGCGCCCTCGTCCGCCGCCGGGCTCGGCGCCTGCGCCTCCTGTTCCCGGACGCGTCCGCGCCGCAGCACCAGCGTGCCGAGGAAGCCGAGCGCGAGGGCCGCCAGGACTCCGAGGTTGGCGTAGGCCCAGGCGCCGGACCTTCCGCCGAGGCCCAGTGGGCCGAGCAGATAGCCCTGCCACTCCAGCCAGTCCGCCGCCGAATTGGTGACCAGGCCCCAGCCGAGGGCGGTGGCGCCGAGGGTCAGGAGCAGCGGGGTGAGCGGTACGTCGCCGTAGCGGCCGGTCGGGCGGTAGAGGTCGGGCTCGTCGTAGTCGCCGCGGCGCAGGGTCAGGTCGGCGAGCATGATGCCGCACCAGGCAGCGATGGGAACGCCGAGGGTGGTGAGGAAGCCCATGAACGGGCCGAGGAAGTCGTCGGCGACGAACACGATGTAGATCGAGCCCGCGATCATCAGTACGCCGTCGACCAGCGCGGCGACGTAGCGGGGCACGCGCAGGCCCGCCGAGAGCAGGGCGAGTCCGGAGGAGTAGATGTCGAGGACCGCGCCGCCGACGAGGCCGAGGACGGCGACGACGGCGAACGGGACCAGGAACCAGGTCGGCAGGATCGTCGTCAGCGCGCCGATGGGGTCCGCGGCGACGGCCGCGCTGAGTTCGCCGGAGGAGCCGGCCAGCAGGAGGCCGAAGACCAGCAGGACCAGCGGCGCCAGTGACGCGCCGAACGCGGTCCAGCCGATCACACCCCGGCTCGACGCGGTGCGCGGCAGATAACGGGAGTAGTCGGCGGCCGCGTTCACCCAGCCGAGGCCGAACCCGGTCATCATGAAGACGAGTGCGCCGATGAACTCCTGGGCGGAGCCCGCCGGTACGGCGCTGACGGCGGACCAGTGGACGTGGTCGGCGACGAGGGCGACGTACACGACGGTGAGCACGCCCGTGACCACGGTGATCACGGTCTGCAGCCGCATGATCAGATCGAATCCCATGACACCGACGACGACGGTCAACACTCCGACCAGGACGAGGGCGATCGCCTTGGTCTCGGTGCCGCCGCCCCAGCCGAGCCGGCCGAACACGGTCGCGGTGGCCATGGTGGCCAAGGCGCACAGCACGGTCTCCCAGCCGACGGTGAGGACCCAGGAGATCACCGACGGCAGGCGGTTGCCGCGCACACCGTAGGCGGCGCGGCCGAGCACCATCGTCGGCGCGGAGCCGCGCTTTCCGGCGACGGCGACGAACCCGCACAGCAGGAACGAGAAGACGATCCCGACGACTCCGGCGACCAGCGCCTGCCAGAACGAGATCCCGAAGCCGAGCGCGAAGGCACCGTAACTCAGGCCCAGGATGGACACGTTGGCCCCGAACCAGGGCCAGAACAGGGTGCGGGGGGTGCCTTTGCGTTCGGCGTCGGCGATCACGTCGAGGCCGTGGGTCTCCACCTGGAGCTTTCGGCCCGGGGAGTGGTCGTCGAGTGGGTCCGGGGATGTGATCACCCCGGCATCGTCGCACCGCTCACTCCGCCGGGGAAGACGGAGGCCGATCAGCGGTCGCCGAGCCGGTGGGTACCCGGGCTCAGCCCAGCTTCTTCAGCAGTTCGACGGCGAGCGGGGCGGAGGAGGCGGGGTTCTGGCCGGTGACCAGGTTGCGGTCGACGACGACGTTCGGGACCCACGGCTCGCCCACCTGGACCTGCACGCCGGCCTCGGTGAGCCGGTCCTGCAGCAGCCACTTGGCCTTGTCGGCGAGGCCGGCCTGGGTCTCCTCGGTGTTGGTGAACGCGGCCACCCGGTAGCCGGCGAAGGTGTTGGTGCCGTCGCCCTTGGCGGCGGCGAGCAGCGCGGCCGGGGCGTGGCAGACGACGCCCAGCGGCTTGCCGGACTCCAGGGCGAGGGTCAGCAGCTTGCCGGAGTCGGCGTCGACCGCCAGGTCCTCCATCGGGCCGTGACCGCCGGGGTAGAACACGGCGGCGTAGTCGTCGAGGTTCACGTCCTCCAGCCGGATCGGCTCCCGCAGCTCCGTCATCGCGGCGAGTACGGCGGCGACCCGGTCGGCGTTCTCCTGACCGCCGTTGACCTCGGCCGCGAGGCTGCCCTGGTCGACGGGGGGTACGACGCCGCCCGGCGAGGCCACGACGACCTCGTGGCCTGCGGCCTTGAACGCCTCGTACGGGGCTGCCGCCTCCTCGGCCCAGAAGCCGGTGGGGTGCTTGGTGCCGTCGGCCAGCGTCCAGTGGTCGGCGCCGGTCATCACGAACAGGATCTTCGACATGGGGTGCTCTCTCGAGAGGATCAGTACGTCGTTGCCCCGACCGTACGCATGTCCTGCCATTGGAATCCAATAGGCTCACGCATATGAGACATAAGGATTCCAATAACGATTCCCGTGGGGAGGCGGAGAGCGTCCAGCCCAGCGGCGTGGCGCAAGTGGACCTGAACCTGTTGCGCACGTTCCTGGCCGTGTACCGCACCGGCTCCTTCACCGCCGCCGCCCGTCTGCTGGGCCTGTCCCAGCCGACGGTCACCACACAGATCCGCACGCTGGAGCGGCAGCTGGACCGGGAACTGTTCCAGCGTCTGGCGCGCGGCGTCACCCCGGCTCCCTACGCGGACGAGCTCGCCTCCCGGATCGTCGAGCCGCTGGACGCCCTCGCCACCGTCACGGGGCCGGGCGGTTCCCCCGACGTCCACCAGCCGGAGCCGGTGCATCTCGCCGGTCCGGCCGAGCTGCTGACCCACCGCGTCATGCCCGCCCTCACACCCCTGGTCGACAAGGGCGTACGGCTGCGCATCACCCCCGGCCTGACCGAGCCGCTCCTGGAGGAGCTGCGGGCGGGCCGCTACGACCTGGTGCTCTCGACCTACCGGCCCCGCGGTCGCACCCTGGCCTCCATCCCGATGACGGACGAGGAGTTCGTGCTGGTCGCGGCTCCCGCCTGGGCGGAGCGCATCGGCGGACCGGCGCGGATCGCGGCGGACGGGCCCGCCGCGCTGCACGGCGTGCCGCTGATCGCCTACGCCGAGGACGTGCCGATCGTGCGCCGATACTGGCGTCATGCCTTCGGCAGGCGCCTGGTGCGGCACCCGGCGGTCACCATGCCCGACCTGAACGCGGTCAAGGCCGCGGTGGCGGGCGGCACGGGGTTCAGCGTGCTCCCCCGCTACCTGTGCACCGCCGAGCTGGCCTCGGGCGCGCTGGTCCTGCTGCACGACCCGGACGATCCGCCCATCAACACCGGCTTCCTCGTCCAGCGCCCGGGCTCGTCCGGCAACCCGCATGTCGCCCTGGTCCGCGACCACCTGCTGGAGACGCTCCGCGACCGGTGACTCCCCGGTCATCGTCGCCGGGGGGAGTAGAGCCCGGCGGCCACCTCGGCGGCACCCCGGCCCGGCGGCCGTACCCTTCTGCGCGCCTGGGCCGAACCCTTCAGCGCGCCCGCGCGTCGCCGGTCACAGGCCCGCGGTGCCCCCCGGGCCGGCGCCGGGTCTCAGCGCCTGGGTGTGCAGTGCCAGCAGGGCCTCGAACCGGAAGCGCGGGTCCCCGAGCCGGTCGCCGAACAGCGCCTCCAGGCGGCGCAGTCGCTTGCGGGCCGTCTGCGGATGAATGCCCAGCGCCTGCGCCACCTCGGGAGCCGTACGTCCCCAGGACATCAGCAGGGCGTCCAGGGTCTCGGCGAGCCGGTCTGCCCTTCCCCGGGGCAGGTCCGCGAAGACGCCCAGCACCCGCCGACCGAGCAACTGCCCGATGGGGGCGCCCCGGAGCAGGTGCAGGTCCGCCAGTTCGTCGTCGACGTGCAGGAAAGCCCCGTCGTCGCCCGGTTCGGTGGGCAGTTCCGCACGACGGTCGAGGGCGAGCCGGGCGCACTGCAGGGACAGCCAGGCCTCATCGGTGGGCACGGCCGGGCCGACGACGGCGACACGGCCCCGGGCGGCGCCCCGCACCCGTTCGATCAGGCCGCTCGTCGCCGGCTCGGGCACGATCAGGACGAGGTCACTCCCCCGGTTGACGGAGAGCAGTTCGCTGTCCGCGCCGGGCACGGAGAAACGCCCCGCCGACCGCACCACCACACACGCGACGGCACCCGGCAGCGCCCAGCGGGCACGCTCGGCCAACGGTCCCAACGGTCCCAACGGTCCCAGCGGTGCGCGCTCCTGCCCTCTCGGCTGCTCCAACAGCCGCTCCACCAGAGTCCGGCGGGCACGCTTCACCTCGCCCTCCGAGCGCAACTGTGCGGCCAGGAAGCCTTTCACCGCCTCGTTCGACAGTGCGTTGATGTGGATCAGCACGGCTTCGTGCAGCGTCAGGACGGTCTCGGGCGGCAGCGACGCCTCCTGCACGATCTCGGCGTACCGCCGACTGCCCACCCGCGCTCCGACCCGGAAGGCGGCCTGGAGACCGTCCGTCGTACGGCCGTTGAGGAACTCGACACGGCCCAGGTGCCGGAAGTGCCGGATGTGATGGTCCTGCGGGCTGTCGGGGTGCTCGGTCAGCTCGGTGAACTGCCGCACGGCCCGGCGGATCGACTCGGTCAGGTCGCGGCCGACGGCGGAGTCGAGCGAGCGGCGGTAGCCGGGCACCTCGTCGCGGATGGCCTGGGTCATGTCGGTGACGATGCTGTCGACCCTGGAGCGGATCAACGCGGCCAGCGCCGGGGGCAGTTCGTGCCAGGGGTGACGTGTGAACGTCTCTGCCTGCGACGCCATCGCGGTGACTCCCCCTCCCAGAAAGGTGTCACACCCATGACACCTTTCCCCTCTCCCTCGCACCTTCGCTGGTACGTCTCCCTCGGGCGACGCAAGTGTGGATCCGACGTTACGCGCCAGTAGCTTCCGTGTCTCGTCCTTGTGACACGCACCCCACGACAGCCAGGCAGAGGAGACTCCCTCATGCGCACCCGCAGACTCCGGCGCACCCCGCGCCGACGCCTTCTGGCCTCGTCCTTGGCCGGGCTCACCGCGGCCGTCTGTCTCGGCGTGGCCGGCGTCGACCGGTCCCAGGCGACGCCGGACACGCGCGACGCCGAGCCGGTGACGGCGGCCGATCCGGTCGGCCCGCCCCAGAACGACTTCCCGTCGGCCCTCGCGTACTCCCTCGCCCACCCCACGGCCGTACCGACCGGCGCCAACGACTTCACCTGCCGCCCCGGCGCCGCGCATCCGCGTCCCGTCGTCCTCGTGCACGGCACCATGGAGAACCGCTACGACAACTGGGCTGCGCTGGCTCCGCTGCTCAAGGAGGCCGGGTACTGCGTCTTCGCCCTCAACCACGGCGGCAGTTCCGGCGCCCTGCTCGGCACCGGCGACATGGCCGCCTCGGCCCGGCAGCTGGCGGACTTCGTCGACCGGGTGCGGGCCGCCACCGGTGCCGTGAAGGTCGACCTGGTCGGGCACTCGCAGGGCGGCATGATGCCGCGCTACTACATCAAGAACTTGGGCGGCGCGGCCGAGGTGGACAAGCTCGTCGCCCTGACCCCGTCCAACCACGGCACCACGTTCTCGGGCCTCGGCCTCCTCGCGCTGGCGTTCCCCGGCGGCGACGAACTCCTCGGTGTGAGCTGCAAGGCGTGCGAGCAGCAGCTCATCGGCTCGGACTTCCTCCGGGATTTGAACGCGGGCGGCGAGACCGACCCGGACATCACCTACACGGTGATCACCACCCGGTACGACGAGGTCGTCACCCCGTACATCTCGGCCTATCTCGACGCCGCCCCGAACGTCACCAACATCAAGCTCCAGGACCGCTGCCCGGCCGAGTTCACCGAGCACGTCGACATCAGCTACAACGACCTGGCCACGCGCCTCGTCCTCAACGCCCTCGACCCGGCCCACGCCCAGCGCCCCATCTGCTGACGCGCGCGATCCTGTGGCCGCACGGAACGCGCGGATCGCCCCGCGCGGCCACAGGGAGCGTTCAGTACTTCTTCGCGCCCGCGACGATCGCCTCGCGGATGCGGTGGTAGGTCCCGCAGCGGCAGACGTTGCGGATCTCGTCGAGGTCGGCCTCGGTGATCTCACGGCCCTCCTCGCGGGCCTGGCGGACCTTGGCGACGGCGGTCATGATCTGGCCGGGCTGGCAGTAGCCGCACTGGGCCACGTCGTACTCCAGCCAGGCCTCCTGCATGGGGTGGAGCTCCTTGCCGACCGTGGCGGGCAGGCCCTCGATGGTGGTGACCTCGTCGGTGGGGCGCAGGTCCTGCACGGGGACCGAGCAGGGGTTGAAGGCCTTGCCGTTGATGTGGCTCGTGCAGGCCTGGCAGACGCCGAGGCCGCAGCCGTACTTCGGTCCGGTGACGCCCAGGACGTCCCGCAGCACCCACAGCAGCCGTACGTCGTCCTCGATGTCCACGGTCACGGACTCGCCGTTGAGGATGAAGGTGTGTTCGGGCACGGTGGCTCCTAGAAGGCGCGGCTCAGGCCGTCGGTCGGGGACGCGGGGATCGGCGGGGTGGTGGGCAGCGGCTCGAAGCCGAGCGGTTCGCCGTGGTTGAGGGGGAACGTCGTCGGCATCGTGCCCGTCGCGCGTCCGTAGGCGCAGGCCACGGCCGCCATCGCGCCCGCGACGGCCAACTCGCCCGCGCCGCCGGGCGTTTCGGTGGTCGGCGGCATGACCACGATCTCCAGCTCCGGTGGGGTGTTCCACTGGCGGGTGTAGAAGTAGTTGTCCCAACTGCCTTCCAGGAAGTGCCCGCCCGCGAGGTGCAGCCCGGAGCTGAGCGTGATCGCGATGCCGTCCATGGTGCCGCCCATCATCTGGGCCTGCAGGCCGCGCGGGTTGACGGCCAGCCCCACGTCCACGGCGCAGACGACCTTGGTGACGCGCGGCCCGGTGCACGCGTCGGGGATCTCCCGTCCGGTGGTCTCCGGGCGGCAGTCGATCTCCGCGAGGACGGCGACGTACGCGTGGTACTCGGGGTGGATCGCGATGCCCTGCGCCGTCCCGTCCGGCATGTCGCGGCCCCACTCCCCCACCTCGGCGACCTTGTCGAGGACGGCCCGTGCCCGCTCGTCCTTGAGGAAGGCGCGGCGCAACCGGTAGGGGTCCTTGCCCATGCGCTTGGCCAGCTCGTCCACCACCAGCTCCTGTGCGCACCGCACGTTGGGCGAGTAGATGTTGCGCATGGAGCCGGTGTGGAAGCGCTTGTCGGTCTCGCTGAGGAGCTGGGTGACGACGCCGAAGTTGTACGGGGTCTGCTGGGTGAGCGTGAAGATCGTCTCGGAGAAGGTGAGGTCCCCGACGGGCAGCCGCGCGGCCTCGGCGGTGATGATCTCGCCGACGCCGTGGCCGAAGTCGGTGGCCACGGAGGTGTGGCGCTGGTCGTAGGTGAGCACCTGGCCGAGCGCGTAGGTGGCGCGCACCCGGGAGGTGGACATGGGGTGGGTGCGGCCCTGGCGGAAGTCGTCGGTGCGGTGCCACATCAGCTTGACGGGCTTGCCCATCGCCTTCGAGATCTCGGCGGCCTCGGCGGCGGCGTCGTGGAAGAGCTTGCGGCCGAACGAGCCGCCGCCCTCCGTCACATGGACCTTGACCGCCGTCACCGGGAGGCCGAGCTTGAGCGCGATCTCCTCCTGGGCGACGATCGGGGTCTTCAGACTCGCCCAGATCTCGGCCGAGTCCTCGCGTACGTCGGCGATGGCGCAGTTGGTCTCCAGCGCGCTGTTGCTGGCGAAGTGGAAGGTGAAGCGGGCGTCGACCGACTTGGTCAGCAAGTCGAGGGCGGGGAGGGGGAGTTCGGCCTTGCGGAGTTCGGAGCGGATGGAGTCGTCGGAGGCGTCCTCCGCCGTTCCCGGCTGCCAGGTGACCTCCAGCGCGCGTACCGCGTCGATGCACTGGCCGAAGGTGCGGCCGCGCACGGCGACTCCGGTGGGGATGCGGACGGCGTCGGTGATGCCGGGCATGGCCCGCACCTCGTCCAGGTTGCTCACCGAGCCGACGGTGCCGTTGATCGTCGGCGGCCGGCACACCATGGTCGGCAGCGCGTCCGGCACGTGCACGTCCATGGCGAACTTCTTGCGGCCGGTGACCGCCGCCAGCGCGTCGACGCGGCTCCGCGCGGTGCCGATGACCTTGAAGTCGGCGGGCTCCTTGAGGGTGACGGAGACCTGGCCGGTGGCCACCGAGGCGGCCTTCTCGGCGAGTTCGCCGTAGGAGAGGCTCTTGCCGGTCACGGTCGAGGTGATGACCCCCGCCTTCGCGGTCAGGGTGTCGAGGGCCTCCCCCAGTTCGAGCGCGGCGGCCCTCAGCAGCCGGCCCCGGGCCACGGCGGCCGCGACGCGGATCGGGGTGAACGTGGAGATGGTGGTGTTGGAGCCGCCGGTGACCTGGTTGAACAGCAGTTCGGGCCGTGCGTCGGCGAGCGTGACGCGGATCTTCTCCAGGGGCAGGTCCAGTTCCTCGGCGATGAGCATGGCGCTGGAGGTGGTGATGCCCTGGCCGACCTCGGCGCGTGGCAGGGCGAAGGAGGCCGTGCCGTCGGTGTCGAGGCGGATGGTGATCAGGTTCGCCGTGGGGAGCGCGGCGTGGGTGAGCATGTCGTTGAGGTCGTAGATCTCGGCCGGGCCCGGTACGGAAGGGACGGCCGCGGCCGCCTCCGTGGGCGCGAGGGCCGCCTCGCCGAGCGGGGCGGCCACGGTCAGCGTCGAGGCGGCGACCACGTACCCCAGGAATCTGCGCCGGCCGATGCCGTCCGGGGCGGTGGCGGATGGGATCTCCGGCCGCTGGGGACGGTGGTGAGCTGCCATCGACTGTCCTCCCGGCGACGTGCCATGCGCCGATGCATGGCGGATCTTGACTGTGCACGGCCCGCACGCGTTGCGGAAGATCCCTGCCGCACTTCATCACGCAACACCCACAACACGCCTCTCCTGTGCACCGCCAGGCGGGCCAGGCTGCGGCGGGCCGGCACCCGGAGAACCCCTCACGCGGCATCGGCGTGGCCAGCCCGAGGGCGGTGGTCTTGCCCGTCGCGACGCGCGCACGGAGGCGGCGGCCGCGGAGGACTTCGATCCTGTGCGGACAGGGCCGTTCGTGGAGCTGGGTGACGACTCCGCGGAGCGGGACCGGGATGGCGCCGAAGTTTCCCGCAGCCTCCAAAGGACTTGGCGGACATGGACGGCATGCCTACCGCGGACGACACACCCACCCCCCCCGGCCGCCACGGCGGAGGCGCCCGCCGAGGTGCCCCTCCCCGACACGGACACCGACGCCGACGCCGACGCCCCGACAGGACCCCGGAAGAGGAACCGCACTCTTCTGATCACCGGCGCGGGCGCCACCCTGGCCGCACTGCTGACGGGCGCCTTCCTCGGCGGGCTGTTCGCCTACGACAGTCCCTCGCGGGACGGTTCCCCGCCGGAGGGCGTGCGGGCGCGCGTGCCGGAGGGGGCGTCCCAGGCCGGCGCCGCGTCCGTGGATCCGCCCCGGGTGGCCACCTCCGCACCGCCGTCAAAGAGCCCGACGTCGTCGCCGAGTACGACGCCACCCGACAACTCCGCTCTCCCGACCGGCGCCTCCGCCACCCCGACGGCGGCCCCATCCGGCGCGGGCCCGACCACCAGCGCCGCCCCCGAGCCGAGCGACGGGAAAAGACAGCCTCCGGTCCTGCGCCTCGGCGACCAAGGGCCGGAAGCCACCGAACTCCAGCTGCGCCTGCGCCAGATCGGCTTCTACGGCGGAGCCGTCGACTGCGACTACGACCGCGAGGTCGAGGTCGAGGGCGCGGTACGCGCCTACCAGCTCACCCGTGTCGTCCTCGGCGACGGGTCGGGCGTCTACGGCAGGGCGACCCGGGCGTCGCTGGAATGCGAGACCCCGGAGCCGTGAGCTTGAAGACATAGGCGCCCAGTTCCAGTGTGACGCCCGACTCCAGCGTCGCCACATACGCCGACTGCCGCCTAATACACGCGGCCGAAGAATTCGGGTTCTGACCGAACCGCCCGCCTATCGCCGGACCAGTCAGTCACCAGGGAAGTGAGCCGCACGGTAGCAAGCACACGCTCCCCGTCCGGCACCACCCCCGCCTTCGCCCGCGCACACGCCTCCCGTTCAGAGGGCGAATTGGAAGAGCGTGACAAGGTTGATGTGGACGCCGCCGCGGTGTGATGTGCGCCTCAGTGGTCAATCGCCCGTCGGCAGAGGAAGACCGGAACTTCCAACGTCGCACGCGAGCACCGATGTTCCCCCCTTAGAGGGTCCAACCCTTCGCGAAAACAGGGCCGTTCACCCTACCGAACACCCGGCCAACACGCCGAGGCGAGCGCACGAGACAGGGATGACCCAGAGGACACACTACCTGCGCGTATGCGACCTCGAGCAGGTGCCGCACGCACGCCCTGTGGGTGCCTGCCGCCGACCCGCCGAGGCCGCCCGCACGCTCGGTGCGGCTCGTGAAATGCGTCACGCGCAAGGAAATACAAATTACCGGCCAGTCGGTACGCGAAGCCGGATCGACCCCATTCGAGCAGCGCGAGGGCGATCGACAGCAGTCCACGGTGGCATAGCGGAATTCCGTCAAGGGCTGACGGGAAATTGAAATCTGTTCAATAGTTCGCCGCAATCCCGAGGGGGCGGCGTGGGTGAATGGTGAACATTTGATGAACTCCGCGACCCGGCGGTCGCATTACCTTCGCCACACGCGCACCCCCCCCCACCCGCCACACAAACCATGGAACGACGCGCCCCTGAGCCCAACGGGAGGCGTAGACAGCCTTGTCGACCTGCCGAATTACTAAATCTTTGCTTGACCGGCGCATCCCCGTGCTTTAGAAGTAAAGCAACTTTTGCGCATGCGCCGACACACGTACATTGCGCTCCCATGACCGGGGGACCCGACGCGGCCCCGCCACACCCATTCAGCTTGTGAGGTACACGTCAATACAGGGTTTGTCCGGTGACCGAAGTGGCCGCTGGAAGGGAAAGGACCCGCGAGCGCGTGGGATTGGCACCACTCAGTATTGGAGCGTCTATGGCCAGTGTCCGATCTCTCGCGGTGCGCGCCGTCGCTGATGCGCGCCACCCGGTCGACGCAGGCTGGTCGGTATGGCCGCCCGCACGGTAGAGGCGCCGGTCGTCGGCGAACGGGGTGCGGTGATCAGCGTGGCCGTGCACGCCGGTGACCCGGTCAGCGGCGAGGGTGCCGTCGCCTGTCTGCGCTCCGTCCCGGGGATCACGCTGCTCCCGCCCGACCGCAGGTGCGAAGCCGACGTCCTGCTGGTCACGGTCCACCAGACCACCGAGGACATGGTCTGCTGGATGGAACGCGCCGCCACCGAGTCGACCAACCCCGACATGCGCATCGTGCTCGTCGCCGAGACCATCTCCGAACACCACCTGATGCGCGCGGTCACCAGCGGGCTGGTGGCCTTCCTGCCGCGCGAGGAGGCCAACCGGGACCGTGTGGTGAAGACCATCCGGGACAGCAGGCGCGACCGCGCGCTCGTCCCCGAGCAGATGGTCGGCTGGCTGCTCGAACAGGTCCGCACGATCCAGCGCACCGTGCTGGTGCCCAACGGCCTGACCGTCGGCGGTCTGCAGGAGCGGGAGGTCGAGGTGCTGCGGCTGCTCGCCGACGGCCTGGACACCGTGGAGATAGCGCAGCAGCTCAACTACTCGGAGCGGACCATCAAGAACATCGTCAGCGGCATGCTGACCCGGCTGAACCTGCGCAACCGCTCGCACGCGGTCGCCTACGCGATGCGCTGCGGAGCGCTGTGACCATCTGGGAGCGCTTCCACGCGATGTCCATGGAAGAAGGACGCGGATGACGAACACGGTGCCGGTGAAGCGCGGCTCGCGCGCTACCGCTCCCGAGATGCCCGAGGGCGAGATCGAGCTGGCCGAACCACCGGTGCTCGGTGAGCCGGCGAGCGTGGAATTCGGGTCGGCGCTGGCCTTCCTCCCCATGGGCCTGGGCTCGGCCGCGATGGCGGTGGGCCTCTCCATGGGCAACGGCTCGCCCACCACGTACATGATGTCCGGGATGATGGGCGTCTCCATGATCGCGATGAGCCTGACCCAGCTCGGGCAGGCGGGCCGGGAACGCAAGCGCCGGATGCGGGCCGAGCGCCGGGACTATCTGCGCTACCTCGCACAGCTGCGCAAGCAGGCCAGGGACGCCGCGGGCGAGCAGCGGGCCGCCGTCTCCTGGGACCATCCCGAGCCCGAGGACCTGTGGTCGCTGGCCATGAGCCCCCGGCTGTGGGAGCGCCGCGCCAGCCACGACGACTTCGCCCGGGTCCGGGCCGGGCTCGGCTCACGGCGGGCCGCGCTGCACTTCATCCCCCCCGAGACCAAGCCCGTCGAGGACCTCGAACCCCTCTCGGCGATCTCGCTGCGCAGGTTCATCAAGGCCCACCAGACGGTCGAGGGCATGGCCGTCCCCGTCTCGCTGCGCAACTTCAGCAGCGTCGAGTTCGCCGGGGACGGCACCTACGCGTACGCCCTGGTCCGGTCGATGCTCTGCCAGCTGGCCGTCTTCCACTCGCCGGACGAGCTGCGCATCGCCGTACTCGCCGACGAGCGGGGCCGGGCGGACTGGGACTGGGTGAAGTGGCTGCCGCACAACGCCGATCCGCGCGAGCACGACGCGGCCGGTGCGCTGCGGCTCGTCGCCACCGACCACGACGCCCTCATGGATCTCCTGGGCCAGGACGTCAGCGACCGACCCGACCACGACAAGTCGGAGGCGCCCAGCACCTCCGAGCCGTTCGTGGTGATCGTCGCCGCCGGCACGCAGATACCGACCGGCTCCCGGCTGCTCGGCGCCGGACTGCGCAATGTCGTCCTGCTCGACCTGACCGGCGCCATGACCGGCGGCTCGAAGGTGCTGCGTCTGACCACCGAGAAGGGACAGGTGACCTTCCCGTCCGGCGACTCGACGGCGTCGGCGCGGGCCGACGCGCTGAGCATCACCGCGGCCGAGAGCCTGGCCCGGTACCTCGCGCCGATGCGCACCAGCGGGATCGTGGACCTGGTCGACGAACCGTTCGAGAACGACTTCGACCTGACCGCCCTGCTCGGCATCCGCGATCCGCGAGCGTTCGACGTGTCCGCCCAGTGGCGGTCGCGCACGCCGCAGCACTCCCGCCTGCGGGTGCCCGTCGGTGTGACCGAGGACGGCGAGATCGTCGAGCTGGACTTCAAGGAGTCCGCCCAGAGCGGCATGGGGCCGCACGGTCTGCTGATCGGTGCCACCGGCTCCGGCAAGAGCGAACTCCTGCGCACCCTGGTCATCGGCCTGTGCGCGACCCACTCCTCCGAGATCCTCAACCTGGTCCTGGTCGACTTCAAGGGCGGCGCCACCTTCCTCAACATGGAGAAGCTGCCGCACACCTCCGCGGTGATCACCAACCTGGCCGACGAGCTGCCGCTGGTCGACCGGATGCGCGACTCGCTCCAGGGAGAGGTGATCCGCCGTCAGGAACTGCTCCGCGAGGCCGGCTACCCCTCCCTCTTCGAGTACGAGAAGGCCAGGCTGGGCGGCGCCCGGCTGGCCCCGCTGCCCTCGCTGCTCCTCATCGTCGACGAGTTCTCCGAACTGCTCTCCAGCAAGCCTGAGTTCATCGAGCTGTTCGTGATGATCGGACGCGTCGGGCGAAGCCTCGGCGTGCACCTGCTGCTCGCCTCGCAGCGACTCGACGAAGGCAGCATCCACAAGGTCGCCGGCCACCTCTCGTACCGGATCGCCCTGCGCACCTTCTCCTCCATGGAGTCGCGCAGCGTCATCGGCGTCACGGGCGCCTACGAGCTGCCCTCAGCGCCGGGCCACGGCTATCTGAAGATCGACACCACCAACCTCGTCCGCTTCAAGGCCGCCTACGTCTCCGGGCCCTGCCCGGAACCGCAGACCCGCGCCGCCACGGGCGACGACCCGAGCGGGCCGGCCGCCGAGATCGTCCCCTTCGGCCTGGAGCAGCGGCCGCCGCTGCCGGCCGACCTGGCGTCCGCCGACCCTGATGACTCACGGGATTCGGACGAGCCGTCGGACGACGAGGAGCAGTCCGAGAGCTCCGAGAGCCTGCTCGACGTGCTGATCGACCGGCTCAGCGACGCCGGCCCGCCCGCCCGCCAGGTGTGGCTGCCGCCGCTGGACGAGTCGCCGAGCCTCGACCAGCTGCTGCCGGGCATCGTGCCCGACCCGCTGCGCGGGATGAGCGCGAGCGACTACCCGGCCCTCGGCGCCCTGAAGGTACCGCTCGGCATGGTGGACCGGCCCTACGAGCAGATACGCGAGCTGCTGGTCGCCGACCTCTCCGGAGCCGACGGACACGTCGGCGTCGCGGGAGCGCCGCAGACCGGCAAGTCCACCCTGCTCCGCAGCCTGATCCTCTCCCTCGCCCTGACGCACACCCCGGAGGAGGTCCAGTTCTACTGCCTGGACTTCGGCGGCGGCGGCATCGTCTCCGTCGCGGGTCTGCCGCACGTCGGCTCGGTGGCCACCCGCCTGGAGCGCGACCGGGTGCTGCGCACCGTCGAGGAGATGACCCAGGTACTGGAAACGCGCGAGGAGCGCTTCACGAGCCTGGGCCTGGAGTCGATGGCCGCCTACCGCGCGCTGCGCAGGAGCGGACAGATCGACGACCCGTACGGCGACGTCTTCTTCGTGGTGGACGGGTGGGCCACCCTCCGGCAGGACTTCGAGGAACTGGAGGACCGCGTCGCCGAACTGGCCTCCCGAGGCCTCTCCTTCGGCGTGCACGTGGTGGCCTCGGCGGTCCGCTGGTCGGAGATCCGCCCCAAGCAGCGTGACCTGATGGGCACCAAGCTGGAGCTCCGGCTCGGCGACAGCATGGAGTCGGAAGTCGGAACCCGTCAGGCCGCCGGAGTGCCCTCGCGCCCGGGGCGCGGTCTCACCAGTTCGAGCCACCACTTCCTGTCGGCACTGCCCCGGCTCGACGGCTCGTCGGACATCGAGGACCTGACCAGCGCGACCAAGGCCGCGGCCGCGGAGATCGAGACGTTCTGGCCCGGCCGGTCGGCACCCGGCGTACGGCTGCTGCCCAGCAACCTGCCGGTGGACCAGCTGCCGCCGCCGGACGGCGACATGCGGGCCTGCCTGGGCTGGGACGAGAAGCGCCTGCAGCCTGTCTGGCACGACTTCGCGAAGGTGCCGCACCTGATGACCTTCGGCGACGACGCCACCGGGAAGACCAACGCGCTGCGCCTGGTCGCCAGGGCGATCACCGCCCGCTACACCCCCGACGAGGCGCGCATCCTGCTGGCCGACCCCAGCCGGCAGCTCCTTCGGGACGTCCCGGAGGAGTACCGCGTCGGCTACGCCGTGGGCACCGAGGCACTGGCGGAACTGGCGGCCAGCGCCGCGGTGTCGGTGAGCGGCCGGGTACCCGGCCCCGACATCGCCCCCGAGCGGCTGCCGCAGCGCGACTGGTGGACGGGACCACGCCTGTTCATGCTCATCGACGACTACGACCTGTTCGCCACCGGCAGCGCCATGGACAACCCGATGACGCCCATGGTGCCGCTGCTGGCCCAGGCGGCCAACATCGGGCTGCACATCGTGGTCGCGCGCAGCACCTCCGGAGCGATGCGCGCCATGATGGACCCGCTGCTGCGCCGGATGTGGGAACTGGGCAGCCCGGCACTGCTCCTCTCCTACCCCAAGGAAGAGGGCAAGTTCATCGGCGAGGCCAAGCCGCGCACCCTGCCCCCGGGCCGTGCGCAGTTCGTCACCCGGCGCGGTGTCGGACTGCTCCAGACCGGACTGGCGGCTCAGCCGTGAGCCGGCCCTCCGCCATGCGCCGGCCCTCCGCCGGGCGCCGTACACCTCGCGCCCGACGCCCGCGCGCCGCACCGGCCTTCCCCAGCGCATCGAACCCGCCCCGTTTTCCCCGTCTTTGCACCGCAGGAGAACCATGAGCACCGCCGCGTCGTCCTCATCCCGTACCGGGCACGGGGGGACCACCGACGTCTGCCGACTGACCGTCAGCGCGGCCAAAGGCCGCACCGACCTCGCGGTGCCCGTCACCGCCACGGTGGCCACACTCCTGCCCGTCGTGCTGAAACCGTCAGTGAACGAGGAGGACCTCGGCGGCAGATGGGCGCTGCAGCGCCTCGGCGAGGGCCCGCTCGACCTGGACGGCACCCCGGAGACCCTCGGCCTGCGCGACGGTGACGTGCTGTATCTGCGGCCGAAGGACGACCTCCTGTCGGAGCTGCGGTTCGACGACGTGGCCGACGGGGTGTCCACCGCGCTCAACGCCCAACGCGACCGCTGGCGCCCGGAGTTGACCCGTCGGCTCTGCCTCGTCCTGGCCTGCCTGGCGCTGGCGTCCCTCGCCGCCATGGTCGTCGCCACCCGACCCCAGCTGCTGACCACGCTCACCTGCGGTCTGCTCGCCGTGGGCCTGATCGTCGGCTGCGGCCTGGTCACCAAGAACCTGGAAGACCGGGCCCTGGGGACCATCACCGGCCTGGGCGCGTGCCTGTTCGCCGGGCTGGCCGGGCTGTCCGCGGTGGCGGGCCCCGCCGGGCTGTTCGCGCCCGGTCGGCTGGACGGGCTGCTCACCGCCACGTTCACCGGAGTGGCGGCCGCCGCGGTCCTGGCCACCGGCCGGGTGCCGATCGCGGTGTTCGGCACCCTGCTGATGCTGGCGGGCACGGTGGAGGTCGGTTCGTTCCTGTCGATCGTCCTCGCCTGGGACGCCACCCGGGTCGCCGCGGTGCTCGCGGCGACCCTGTTCGCGCTGTCCCCGGTCCTTCCGCGCCTGGCGCTGTTCGCGGCGAGGCTGCGCGTCGTGGAACTCCCGCACAACGCCGAGGAACTGCAGCAGGGCATCGACCCGCTGCCCGAACCCCTGGTCAACCGCCGGGCCGCGGCGGCGGACGGCTACCTCAGCGTCTTCTTCCTCTCCTCCGCCGCGGTCTTCATCGTGGCCTCCGCCCTGCTGGTCCAGGCCCCGAACTGGTCGGGCTGGGTCTTCGCCGCGGTGTTCAGCCCGGCGGTGCTGCTGCGTGCCCGCGCGGTGGGCAACGCCTCGCAGCGCATCGCCCTGGTGATCGCCGGCGCGCTCGGCGCGATCCTGGTCGTGCTGTCCCTCACCCTCCACGCCGGCCCGGTCGTGCAGGCCGGCACCATGCTCGGGCTGTTCGCCGTCGCCGCTCTGCTGCTGACCGGTGCCTGGCGACTGCCCGGGGCGCGGCTGCGGCCCATCTGGGGACGCCTCGGGGAGATCTTCGAGGGCCTCACGGCGCTCGCCCTCATCCCGCTGCTGCTGCAGGTCCTGAACGTGTACGCGTACTTCCGCTCGCTGGCCGGCTGAGGGGGCTGCGGTGCAGAATCGACGCGATCACGTCCAGGCCCACCGGTTCGCCGTCGGCCGGCTTGTGTCGGCCTTGCTGGCCGGTGATCCAGGACCCGTCGAGGTCCCCATGCGGCGGGGAAACCTCGGCATGCAGTTCGGTGCGCTGGTCGCCGTCCTGCTCGCCGCGGGCTTCGGGGTCTACGGCCTGATCAGCCCCAAGGAGAGCACGGCATGGCGCAATCCGGGGTCGATCATCGTGGAGGAGGAGACCGGCAACCGGTACCTCCTCATCGACCAGCAGCTGTACCCCATGGCCAACTACGCCTCCGCGCTGCTGGTCGCCGGAGCGCGTGCCAAGACCGTCTCCGTCGCACGCGACACCCTGGCTGAGGTCCGGCGCGGCCCGCAGCTCGGCATCGTCGGCGCGCCCGATGACGTGCCGCCCGCCACCGACCTGCTCTCCGGAGACCGCGCGGTGTGCCTGCCGCCGGGCAGCGCGAAGACGCTGGTGGATCTCGACCCCGCAGGCCGCTCCACCCCCGTCCCGCGCAACCAGCGGGTCCTGCTCTCCGGGCCGGACCGCACCACGTACCTCGTGTGGAACAGCCGGGCGTACAAGCTGTCCCGCGCCGAACTGGTCGCGCTCGGCATGGTGGCCCAGGAGACCGTCCGGGTCTCCTCGGCATGGCTGGCCCAGCTGCCTTCCGGCGGAAAGCTGACCGCGCCGCGCATCCCGGAGGCGGGCTCCGCGGGCTCCTCGGTGGCCGGCGAGTCCGCGAAGGTGGGGCAGTTGTTCGAGACGACAGCCGCCGGCTCACGCGAGATGTACGTCCTGCGTGCCGACGGCCTGGCTCCGATCAACCGCACCGAGTTCGCCCTGCTCAGCGCCGTACCCGGCGCCTTGGCGCCGAGGCAGGTGACGACGGCCGACATCGCGGCCGCTCCCGCCTCGCAGGACCGCTCCCTGCTGACCGCGGTGCCGGACCTCCTGGCCGGCCCGGCGTTCAACCCTGCCGGCTCGGCGCTGTGCGTGCTGCAGAAGGCCGGTAGTTCCAAGGGCGGTTCGGTCGTGACCGAGCCCATCGCCGCCGGCCCGCGACCCTCCGGTCTCTTCGTGCCGCCGGCCAAGGGCCTGCTCGTCGCGGCCGAGTCCGCGCAGGCGCCCGACGCCACGTCGCGGCTCTACCTGATCACCGACAGCGGCAAGAAGTACCCGTTCGCCAACACCGACGCCCTCGCGGCGCTCGGCTACGGCCAGGCCAAGGTGCGGACGCTGCCCCGCCAACTGCTCGATCTGGCACCCACCGGTCCGACGCTGGACACCACCACAGCCAAGACCGCCGTCTCGGCGCGTGCCGGTTAGGGGGCGGGACATGGTGCAACTCGATCGCGGTGCGCGCGGCTCAAGCCGTGCCGGACTGGAATGCCGGAGCATCGGCGGTGCGCTGCTGGTCCATCCCACGGGGAGGATCAACCCTCAGCTGCACGCCTTCGCCGGCGGACTGGCCCAAGACCCCGAACACACTCTGGTCGTCGTCGACCTCCCGGAGGATCCGCCGGCCGAGGACTGGGAGTCGGTGGCCGCTCTGCTCAAGCGCCGAGGGCGTTCCTTCCGGGTGATCATCGGCCGGCCGAGCCGCGAGACCGCCATGACGGCCGGTCAGCTCCTCGCCGACCGGCTCGAACGGACCGTGCTCACCCCGGACGGCTGGGTGCTCCCCGCCGCCGGGGGCGTGCTGTTCGTGCCGGAGGCCGCCGGTTCCGGCTGGCTGGGCTTCCAGCCGCGTCGCTCGTCCACCTGGGCGCGGCTCGGGCGGCCCAAGCACGCCCCCCAAGTGTCGCGCCGGTTCCCCGTACCGAAGTGGGATCACGCCGTGCCCGGGGGCTCCTTCGCGACCAGCGCCGACGGCACGGCCGAACCCGTGCCCGGCGGCGTCTGGGTCAGGCGGACGGACCAGCCCGCCAGCGAGCAGGACATCCATCGCCGCCGGCTGGCGGCCTCCCTGCTCTGCCAGTCCGACCGGCTCGTCGTGGTACTCGGCTGCCCCGGTGGCGCGAACCTTTCGCTGGAGGACATCGAGCACTTCTGGGGACGCGTCACACCGGCCGCCCGTCCGCTGGTTCGCTTCACCGCCTACGGGCCGGTGGCCGTGCCGAAGGGCACCGCGCTCGGTCAGGTACTGGCCGACCGGTTCGGCCAGCAGGTCACCGTCTACGCCGGGCTGCCGACGGTCGGCGAGCCGGGCACCGACGGTGCGCAGATCCGCGTACTGGCCACCGACGGCACCCCCGGCCCGCCCGCCTTCGTCCGTGAGTTGGTCTACCGGCCCGCGGTCGCCCCCGGCTCCGCGGCGCCGCCGCCCGAGCTGCGCGGCCGCCGCGGTCCGGCGGACGGCTTGCCGGAGATCTCCGCGGGAGTGTACGAGTACGCACCCGACGCCGTGCTGGAGGTCACCCAGGCAGGACTGTGGCTACGGCCACCTGCGGCTCGGGCCGACGCGTCGGCGGTGCACCGCGTCCCGGCCGACCCGGGCATGACGGTCATCCACTTCGACGCGGGCACACCGGAGTCCGCGGAGCGGATGCGGACACTGGCCGAGGAGGTCCGGCAACAACTCGATCCGGCACTCGCCGAAGCCTGCCGAGTCCTGCCTGCCCCGAAGCACGCAGCCGAGAAGAACTCCGGCGCGGCGTCCTCCCGGAGGGGTGGGGCGGGTGCGTCTGGAGCTGCGGCTGTGGGGGCGGGCCCGGGGCCCTTGGCCGGCGAGCCTGCGCAGGTGGTCGGCGTGCGTGCACCTGTGGCTGGGGGCGGGGTGTCGGACGCGTCGGGGTCTGGGGTTGGTGAACCTGGCCTTGCGATCGAGGTGCCGGGTGCGGCGCGGCCTGCGGCGGGCGAACCCGGAAGTACGAGCGGAGTTCAGGAGCCCGGGTCGAGGCCTACCGCGGGCCGGACCGGGCCTGCGGTGGAGGCGCCGGGGGCTGTGGTGGGCGAGGACGGGCCTGCTGCCGAGGCAGTGGCTTCTACGCCGGGCCGGATCGGTCCTGCCGGTGGGGTTCCTGGAGCTGATGGTGAGGTGTCCGACCCTGCTGGTGCCGTGCCAGGTCCGGCAACCGGGATAGCGGGGACGACAAGTGGCGCGCCCGGGGCCGATGGCGGGGCGTCCATGCCCGCAAGTGACGTCCCTGGGCTGTCAGTTGAGATGCCCGGGACCGCGAGCGGTGCGCCCGGGGCCGGTGACGGAGTGTCCACGCCCGCGGGTGTCGATGTTCGCGGCCCCGCAACCGGTGGTGTGCCCGAGGCCGATGGCGTGATGACCGGGTCCGGAATCGAAGTGCCCGGAACCCAAGGAGGCGCGCCCGGGGTGGCAGGCGGAGTGTCCAGCGCCGCAAGGGGTGCGCCCGGGGCCGACGGCGGAGTGCCCGGAACCCAAGGAGGCGTGCCTGGAGCCGACGGCGGTGTGCCGGGGGCCGAAGGCGGAGTGTCCAGGAGCGCAAGTGGCGTGCCTGGAGCCGACGGCAGCGTGCCCGGAACCGAAGGCGGAGTGTCCAGGACCGATACGGCGCCTGTCGTCGATGCGTCGTGGTCCGCGGGCTCGGTGCCGGAGCCCGCGGTGGGCCGATCCGGTTCTGCGGCCGAGGTGTTGGAGCCCACGCCGGTGCCCGGTGTCGGCGAGTCCGTGGCCGCGCCTGCCACCTCCGCAGTCGTGGCCCCCGATGCTGCGGCTCCCGTCGATCCGGCCGCGTCCGGCGAGCGGCAGGCGCAGGCGTCCAGGCCCGCGCCCGCTCCCCTACGCCCGCGGTCGCTTCGGCTGGAGTCGGCCCCGCCTCCTGGGGCCGTGTCCGCCGAATCGGCCGAGGCCGCGCCCGTCGGTGCCGGCACCGTGGATCCCGAGCCCGTGGCAGACCCGGCGCCGCAAGCGGCGGCACCGCGACCGGCGGCCACGTCCTCCCCGGCACCTCCTCCGGCGGCCGCCCCCACGTCGGCCCGGACCCCGACCCCGCCTCCGCCTCCGCCTCCGCCTCCGCCTCCGGCAGCGGCCTCCAGTACCTCGGGAACGCCTGCTCCCGCGCCTGCGGCGCGACCCAAGGCTCAGCGGCCCGCCGTACGCATACAGCCCGTGCCCGCGCCCGACGCCTGCGCCGTACCCCCGGAGCGCGGAATCGAGCAGGAACGTACCTGGTTGCGACGGACGTTGAAGGAGCAGTACGACTCCGCCTCGAACCACGTGGCGCGGGTGCTGTCCGAGTCCCCCGGGCTGCGCGGTGGTTCCAAGCAGTCGGGCGACGACGTGGTCACCGACCTGGTCGCGGTCCGGCTGTATCTGTCCGGTGGAACCGACCGGATCGACAGCGCGGTGCGCGGCGCAACCGTCGGCCCCCATGTGCCGTTGGCCCGCTGCGTGGCGTCGGGGCTGCGCCGGCTGCCGTCCTATCGCGGCGCCACAATGCTGCGCACCACGCTGAGCGAGGCGGAGTGGCAGTGGTACGGCAAGCGCCGGCTCGTCACCGAGTGGGCGTTCTGCGCCGCGCTGACCGCCGCGCATCCCGAGATGGCCGGCGATGTCGACGTACTGATCTGGTCGATGACCGCGCGCCGAACCGCCCTGCTGGACCCGACCGTCCCCGACCGGGTGCTCTACCTGCCCGGCACCAGTTTCAAGGTGCTCGGGGTGCGCGACGAGGAACGGCGCGTGCTGCTGCTGCGGGAGCTGACGGGCCCGGAGATCGGCGCGGACGGGAGCGTCGACATCCGGCGCCTCCCGCTGGACGACCTCGCGATGGCCGGGCTGGAGCAGGCCGACACCGAGTGGCGGGACGCCAAGCCCGCCGTACGGCTCCCCGCGACGGCCCTCGGCGCCCTCCGCAATCCACCAGGGCTGATCGTGACCGGCCGTGGCGCCGGCACCGCACCACCCAGAAAGGGAACGACGCCATGACGAGGCAGGTCCTGCTGGTCTCCCGGGACCGTCCCGGCGCCTACCAGTCCATAGGCGAGGCGCTGCGCGCCGCTTCCGACGGCGCGGTGATCACCGTGGCCGGGGGGACGTACGAGGAACCCCTGGTCATCACGCGCATGGTGACCATCTCCGCCGCGAGCGGGGGGAGCGATGTGCGGATCCATGTGGGCTCGGGCAGCGCCGTCGTCGTCGACGCCGAGGCGGTGCAGCTCTCCGGTCTGACGATCTCCGGCGGGGACGACGACACGGCCGCCGTGGAGATCCGACGTGGCGAGGCCGCACTCGACGCCTGCCGGATCACCGGTGCGGGGTGGACGGCGATCCTGGCGTGGCATCAGGGAACGCTGGTGGCACGTGACTGCCGGATCGACGAGGCGCAGGGCGCCGGCATCGTGGTGACCTCGCCCGGCGGCAACACGGTCGAGAAGACCGTCGTGAACGAGACCGGCTCGTCCGCGATCGTGGTCGCCGAGGGCGGGCGGTTGGCGGTCCGGGAGAGTGTCATCGACCGGGCGGGCGGCAACGGCATCTGCGTCAACGGCAACGGGCGCGCGGAGGTCAAGGACACGGCGATCACCGCGAGCGGCAAGCCGGCGCTGGTCGTCGAGCAGAACGGCGCGGCGACCGTCTCGGGCGTCACCGTGACCGAGAGCGCGAGCGTGGACGCGTATCTCACCGGCAAGGGCCGGATCACCCTCACCGGCTGCCGGTTCTCCGGTGCCGGCGCGGAGTCGGTGCACATCGCCGGCGGTTCGGCCCCGCTGCTCAAGGGGTGCGTCGTCTCCGCCCCGGACGGGACCGCCGTCCGGATCACCGGGAAGTCGCGGCCCCGGCTGGAGAACTGCGAGATCACGCGGGCGTCGGTGGGCGTGAGCGTGGAGGGCGGCAGCACGGTCGCCCTCAAGCAGCTGGCCGTACGCGAGGCGGCCCAGGCGGCCGTGCTCGTCACGGAGGGCGGCGCCGTCGAGGCGGAACAGCTGACGGTGGCCGAGGGCGCCGGCATCGGGCTGCGGGTGGCGGGCGGCGCCAAGGTCATGGTGCGGGACAGCGAGATCGCCACGGACCGGGCGAACGCGGTGGAGCTGGCCGAGAAGGGCACCGGCAGGTTCCAGGAGTTGCGCCTGCGCACCGGCGGCGGCGGGTTCTCGCTGACCGACGGCTCCGAGGCGGAGGTGGTGTCCGCCCGGCTCCAGGGCTGCGAGGTCCTGGTCGGGAAAGACGCGGCGCTCACCGTGCGGGACAGCGAGATCGCCGGCTCCGGGACCGACGCGATCCGGGTGACCGGCGGCGGATCGGTCACGGCCATCGGGTGCCGGGTGCACAGCGCCCGCGGCCACGGCGTCAACATCCAGGCGACCGCTCGGGCCGAGGTCAGCAACTGCCTGATCTTCGACAACGCCGGGGACGGCGTACGCACCAACACCGAGGAGCCGGTCAGCGTCCGCGACTGCGAAGTGCGGGACAACGGCGGCCTGCAGGTGCACCAGCTCCGGGACAACCCGCAGTTCTCGGTCGGCAACCTGACCGGCGGCGACCGGCAGGACAAGTCCGGGCGTGCCGCGTCGAAGGGGCGGCAGCGCAAGGAGGACGGCGCGGAACAGCCCGAGGCGTCGGAGACCGCGCAGCACACCGGTACCGGACCGCTCGCCGAACTCGATGCGCTGGTCGGGCTGGAGAGCGTCAAGCACGAGGTCACCAGCCTCATCAACCTCAACAAGATGGCCCAGCGCCGGGAGGAGATGGGACTGCCCATGCCTCCGATGAGCCGGCACCTGGTGTTCGCCGGCCCACCGGGCACCGGCAAGACCACCGTGGCCCGGCTCTACGGCGCGGTCCTCGCCGAACTGGGCATCCTCAGCAAGGGTCACATCGTGGAGGTCGCGCGCGCCGACCTCGTCGCGCAGTACATCGGCGCCACCGCCATCAAGACCACGGAGGTCGTCACCAAGGCGATCGGCGGTGTGCTCTTCATCGACGAGGCCTACACCCTGACCAGCCAGGCCAAGGGAAGCGGCCCCGACTTCGGCCAGGAGGCCGTCGAGACCCTCATGAAGCTCATGGAGGACCATCGCGACGAGATCGTGGTCATCGTCGCGGGCTACTCCGAGCAGATGGACCAGTTCCTGTCCTCCAACCCCGGTATGGCGTCACGTTTCTCCCGTACCGTCGAGTTCCCCAACTACTCGGTGGACGAGCTGGTGACGATCGTCCGGGGCCTGTGCGGCAAGCACTACTACGAGCTCACCGATTCCGCGCTGGAGGGCCTCACCACCTACTTCGAGCGGACCCCGAAGGGGCCGACCTTCGGCAACGGACGTGTGGCCCGCCAGCTGTTCGAGTCGATGATCAACCGTCAGGCATCCCGGCTGGCCACTCATCCACCCACCGCCGACTCGGAGTTCACGCGTTTGACGGCGGACGACGTGGAGAAGCCGCCCGGGGCGGAGCCCGCCACTTCCGGCGGCGGGGACAACCGGCAGCCGCAGGAGCCGCGCAGCAGCCGGCGCATCGCGAACCTGGTCGGGCTGGAGGCGGTCCGTACCTCGCTCCTCGAACGGCTCGCCGGACTCACGGAGCTGCGCCGGCAGCGCCAGCCGGTCGCGGGGCTGATGAACCTGGTGTTCGCGGGCAAGGAGGGCAGCGGCCGCGGTGCCGTGGCCGGGCTGTACGCGCGGTGCCTCGCCGAGTACGGGCTGCTGGAGACCGGCGCGGTGCACCGGCAGGCCCTCTCCGAGTTCCCGGCGGGCTGGCGGGAGCAGGCAGAGACGTTCGCCGCCGCCGTCTTCGACGAGGCCGCGGGCGGCCTGCTGCTGCTCGAACTCGACCAGGCCTTCCAGGCCCGCCCGGAGTCGGAGCGCGGTGCCGTGGTGAGCGCCCTGCGCAAGGCCGCGGACGGCAACGGCGAGGTGGCGCTGGTGCTGTGCGGCGAGGAGTCGCTGCTGGCCGAGGCCCTGAACGCACGCCCGGGCTCCGAACTGGCCGCCTGCTTCGCCGAGTACCTGCCGTTCGCCGACTACTCGGGAGCGGAGCTGGCCGAGCTCTCGTGGCGTTATCTGACGGTGCGTGGATTCACCGTCGACGCCCCTGTGCGCAATTCGCTCGCCGAGCATTTCACCGAGTCTCCGCCACCGGCGGGCGCGTACGGGGCGCACCGGTTCGCGGAGCGTCTGGCCTCGGCCGACTCCCCCGCGATCCGGCCGGCCGCCCGTACGGACGCCGCCGACACCGACTCCGCCGACTCAGGCGCAGGCGCAGGTCAGGTGCCCCCTGAGGAGGGCAGTCCGGCCCTGGCAGAGGCGGGCGCGGGGGCCTGACGGGAGTCGTCGGGGCAACTATCGCTGGTGGACGGGGCAAGGGACGGCGCATTCGGTTCCTTTGGCCCTCGGCATTCGAGAAGGTATGACCAGGCGGTTCCAGAGGGAACCCGCACCAAGAACTGGAGGGCTCGATGGCGGGCAATATGACACAGGTCGATCTTGCTGGACTTCAGAAGGCCATCAACGTCTTCTCGAACGGCGTCGCCAACTTCGACGGCCAGTACAAGGCGATGTCCACGACGGTCGGCAACATTCAGTCCGTGTGGACCGGCCAGGCGTTCATGGCATTCGACCGGGCGCTGCAGAACTGGCTCGTCGACTTCAACAAGGTGATCACGGTGCTCAACGGCATGGAGAACGCCCTGAGCCAGAACACCAGCATCCTGACGCAGACGAACGAGGAGACCATCCAGAAGGCCCAGCAGGCCGCCGCTGGAATCACCACCCCGACGCTCCCCGGATTCTAGTAAGTCAGCTTTCAGTCAGCTTTCACACACAGCTTTCCCAGAAAGCTTTCACAGACAGGAGAAGAACATGGCAGATTACAGTCTTCAGTTTGACGGCCTCGAGTCCGCGGTCACGGAAATGAGCCGGATTTCCAAGCAGATCAACGACTTCCTGGAGGAACTGCAGAGCGGCACGATGCAGGCCATCACCGAGTGGGAGAGCGGCGCGCGCGACCTGTTCGACAGCCAGCGGAGCGTCTGGGCCACGGCCGCCAACGACATGACCGTGCAGGCCGCCAACGCCCAGAACTCGCTGACCCAGATCATCGGCCATTACGCCGACGGTGAGAGGTCCGGCGTCAACATCTGGAACCGCTGATGCCGGATACACATTCGCTGAACTGGGAACCCAGGGAGAAGAAGCCGCCGCCCCCTCCTCCCAAGGAGTGGGATCCGACGACGTTCCACGCGCCGCACACAAAGTCCGGACCTGAGACGCACGACCCCACGCCGCCGCCGGTTCCGGGTGGTTCGGGCAACGGGCGCAGGACCTCGGTCGACACACCGTCCATGGAACTCTTCGCCGCCAACATGGACAAGCTCGCGGAGCCGGTGAAGCAGGCGTACCAGAAGCTCATGGAGCTCCAGCGGGTCAATCCCGGAGCCTTCTACGACGCCTATATGCTCCGGCAGGTCTCCTGTGGCGCCAACGGCGACACGGGCCTCCAGAACACATACCTCAAGATTCTCCACGATCTCGGTCAGGGTCTGGCAGACATCAGCACCGGCATGCACCAGCTGAGTGCGAAGTACAAGACCACCGAAGAAGAGGCCAAGATGACGGCCGAGGATCTGAACAAGGCGATGCAGTCCGCTCAGAGCGATTTCACCAAGCTCGGTACCGGCGGATGAGACCAAGCTATACAGCTGCCTGTGGCGGCGTCAGGTGTCCTTGGACCTGACGCCGCTTTAGGCGTTTGCCCGTACAGGCACGAACGAGAGCGTCGACGTCATGGCAACGAAGAAGGACTACAACCAGGGCAACACCACGCAGTCGGACGAGAAGGCCGGGATCTTCGGCAACAACTCCGTCATGGGGTCGCCGAACGACTACGACACCTGGGACTGGAAGCAGATCGAGGCTGTCATCGTCGGCGCTTCCAACCTGGCGTCCGGACAGGAACAGGACCGGGCGCACAGCGTGGCCACCCCGCAGAGTCTCTACGACGCCGGTAACGCGTTCCAGTTCGTGCAAGAAGTCCTGCAGATGGTGTCGGAGAACCTCGTCGCGCAGGCCAAAGCGCTGGCCGGCAACACGGACTCGCCGTGGCAGGGCACTGCGGCGGATTCCTTCATGACCATGATGGAGACCTTCTCCAAGCAGGTGGCCTCCAGTGCCAATGCGCTCTCCGGGGGGAGTATGGGCGCATCGGTCGCGCAGACTCTCGTCGACGCCGGTAACAATCTCGCGGTGGCCCAGGCGAACGTCGTCACGATTGACCAGTGGTATGCGCAACAGGCGCAGATCATCGGCATCAAGCCGATGAAGAACGGGCTCATACCGGTCAGCAAGAGCCCGGAGATCGTCAAGATGATGACGGACGACATGCGCAAGGTGCTGCACACGCTGGCCGGGCAGTACTCCGCCGAGACGCGCACCCTGAATCAGGTCTCCACGACGAACATCACGTCTCCGCTCAGCGGTACCAGCCCGAATCTCACACAGCCGCCGGGTACTGGCAAACCGCCGCAGACCAAGACCGCGCCACCTCCGAGCACCGTCGGGGCGCGCACCCTCCCCCGCGTCTCCACCCCGCCCATCAACCTGGGACCCGGGCCACAGACGAGAACGTCCACGCCGTCGCGCATCCCGCTGCCGAATACGCCGCCCGTGACAACGCCGGTGAAGACTCCGGTCAGTTCGCCTGTGAACTCGCCGGTGCTCACGCCCAGTCCGCGGGGGAACTTGCCTGCGAACTCACCGGTGAATGTGCCGGTGACGACCCCTACGCCGATCACCTTGCCGACCAACACGCCAGTAACGCCGACCAAGTTCACTTCGGCACCGGTGACCGGCCCTGCGAATACACGGGTGAACTCCCCGACAAACGCGCCCGTGCCGACTCCCACGCGGATGACGTTGCCGAGCAACACGCCGATCAAGCCGACGAAGTTGGCTTCGGCACCGGTGAACTCACCACTGCCGTCGACCACACCATCCTCCACACCGGCTCCTACGCAGCTGAACCCCGGGAAACTGAATCCCGCGATGCACGCGGCCCTCAATCCGGGTTCTGTGCCCAACAGCACGTTGCCGACGGCGCCGAGCACCAAGAGCCCGAGCACCACGGCGTCGCCGACGGTCGGTACTCCGTCGCGGATGCCGTCGAATTTCCTGAACAGCGGCGGCAACGGGAGCACACCGCCCGACACGAGCACCATCAACCCCGTTTCTCTCGCGTCCAACCCTCCGGCCGGCGGGGGCGGTACCTCGCCGACGACGGGCCCCGTCAGCCCCGTCAGCCCTGTGCTGCCGTTGCGGACCAACTCGGCGAACCAGCGCAAGAGCGCTGCGGGTGGGGGCACGGCGCCCGAACTCGGCTCTCCGACGCCGATGCCGTCGGACTTGTTGAACAGCGGAGGCAACGGGGCCACGCCGCCCAACACGTCAACGGTCGGCGCGGGTGGCGTGACGTTGCCGACCGGCGCCGGTGGCGGCCGCACGGGCATCAACCCCGTCTCCCTCTCGTCGAATCCGCCTACGACCAGGACGACGTTGCCGAACGGGTCTGCTCCGAGTGTTCCTGTGTCTCGGGTGCCGTCTGATTTGTTGGGCCAGGGTGGCGCTGGCGGCGTGAAGTTGCCCGGCACCGGTGCGGGTGCCGGTGCCGGCGGGGTGTCGCTGATGGGCGCTCCCGGCGCGGGCTCGGGCTCGGGTATGCCGTCGACGAAGGCGCCTGTCGGTGGCGCGGGGATGCCGTTCATGCCGATGGCGCCCGGAGCCGGTGGCGCACCGAAGGACGATCAGCGGTCCGACGCCTCCGGACTCGTATCACGCAACGTCGAACCATGGTCCGGACAGGGCGCCGAACCCCCGGGCACAGGCGAAATCTCACCGACTACGGGTGCCGCTGCGGGCGGAGCCGGACTGGTGACGCCACTGCCCAACGGGGCGCTGCCGAACGGATCGGTGCCAGGACGCTCCGTGCCGAACGTCTCGCTGCCGAACGGCTCTGTCCCGAACGGGTCTGCCCCAACCGCCCCTGTTTCCCGTATGCCGTCTGATCTGCTGAACCAAGGTGGCGCCGGCGGCCTCAGGCTGCCCGGCACCGGTGTCGGCGCCGGTGGCGTGTCGCTGTCGGGCACTCCCGGCGCAGGCTCGGGCTCGGGCGGGCCGCCAGCGAAGGCGCCTGTCGGTGGCGCGGGAATGCCCTTCATGCCGATGGCCCCTGGAGCCGGCGGCGCACCGAAGGACGAGCAACGGTCCGACGCCTCCGGACTCGTATCACGCAAAGTCGAACCATGGAACGGACAAGGCACCGAACCCCCGGGCACAGGCGAAATCTCACCGACGACAGGTACTGCCGCGGGCGGAGCCGGACTGGTGACACCACTGCCCAACGGAGCGCTGCCGAACGGCTCTGCCCCGTCAGGGTCGTTGCCGAGCCGGTCTGCCCCGACCGCTCCTGTGTCTCGGGTGCCGTCTGATTTGTTGGGCCAGGGTGGCGCTGGTGGCGTGAAGTTGCCCGGCACCGGTGCGGGTGCCGGTGCCGGCGGGGTGTCGCTGATGGGCACTCCCGGCGCGGGCTCGGGCTCGGGTATGCCGTCGACGAAGGCGCCTGTCGGTGGCGCGGGGACGCCGTTCATGCCGATGGCGCCCGGAGCCGGTGGCGCACCGAAGGACGACCAGCGGTCCGATGCCTCCGGACTCGTATCACGCAACGTCGAACCATGGTCCGGACAGGGCGTTGAACCCCCAGCCACAGGCGAAATCTCACCGACCACGGGTGCCACTGCGGGCGGAGCCGGACTGGTGACGCCACTGCCCAACGGGGCGCTGCCGAACGGATCCGTGCCAGGACGCTCCCTACCGAACAGCTCCGTACCGAACGTTTCGCTACCGAACAGCTCTGTGCCGAACGGGTCCGCTCCGAGTGTTCCTGTTTCCCGCATGCCGTCTGATTTGTTGGGCCAGGGTGGCGCTGGTGGCGTGAAGTTGCCCGGCACCGGTGCGGGTGCCGGTGCCGGCGGGGTGTCGCTGATGGGCGCTCCCGGCGCGGGCTCGGGTTCGGGTGGGCCGTCAGCCAAGGCGCCTGTTGGTGGCGCCGGGATGCCGTTCATGCCGATGGCACCCGGAGCCGGTGGAGCCCCAAGGGACGAGCAACAGTCCGACGCCTCCGGACTCATATCGCGCGGCGTCGAACCGTGGTCCGGACAGGGCGCCGAACCTCCGGCCACAGGCGAAATCTCACCGACTACGGGTGCTGCCGCGGGCGGAGCCGGACTGGTGACGCCACTGCCCAACGGGGCGCTGCCGAACGGATCGGTGCCAGGACGCTCCGTACCCAACGGATCCGTGCCCAACGTGTCGCTGCCGAACGGGTCCGCGCCCAGCGGCTCTGCCTCCCGTATGCCGTCTGACCTGCTCAACCACGGTGCCGCCGGCGGCATCACACTGCCTGGCACCAGTGCCGGCGCCGGTGGCGTGTCGCTCGGCGAAGCCCCGACCCCCGGCTCGGCCCCAGAGGGAAGCCATGCCGCTGGCGGTGCTGGTGCTGGTGCTGGTGCTGGGATGCCGTTCATGCCGATGGCGCCCGGAGCCGGTGGCGCGCCGAGGGACGAGCAACGGTCCGACGCCTCCGGACTCGTATCGCGCGGCGTCGAACCATGGTCCGGACAGGGCGTTGAACCCCCAGCCACGGGTGAAATCTCACCGACCACGGGTGCCGCCGCGGGCGGAGCCGGACTGGTGACGCCCGCCACCGGTGCTGATGGGTCGATCGGGCAGGTGCCGGGTTCGGTGATGCCGCTGCCCAGTGGGGCGTTGCCGAACGGATCGGTGCCTGGTCGGTCCGTGCCGAACGGATCCTTGCCGCACGTGTCGTTGCCGACGGGATCCACGCCGTACGTGTCGCTGCCTACGGGTTCCGCGCCGAGTGGCCCTGTGTCTCGTATGCCGTCCGAATCGCTGGATCACGGCACCGCCGGTGGAATCCGGATTCCCGGCGTCGGGGCCGGCGCCGGTGGGGTGTCGTTGGGCGAGGCCCCGGTCCCCGGCTCGGTCCCGGCGGAAGGCCATGCCGGTGCTGGTGCTGGGATGCCGTTCATGCCGATGGCGCCCGGAGCCGGTGGCGCGCCGAGGGACGAGCAGCGGTCCGATGCCTCCGGGCTCGTGTCGGGCGATGTCGAGCCGTGGTCGGACCCGCATGGTGAGGTGCCCGGGGAGGGCGAGGTCGGATCGGCCGCGGGGGCTTCCGCGGGTGGGCCTGGACTGGTGCATCAGGGCACGGGTACGGCGGTGCCGCCCGGCGTCGGGGGCGGTGTGACGGGTGCCGATGTCCCCGCGACGGCCGAGGCCCGGGACCACCGCGACCACGACGCAGTGCCCGTTCCCGCTCCGTTTCCGCTGCCCGTCCCGCAGCCGGGGTCGGTCCAGCCGGCCCCGCCGACGACCCGGGGAAGCGGTCCGGGCGAGGTGACCCCGGTGCGTCCGGGGGCCTTGCCGACCCCGTCCCGGGTGGGCGTCGGTGGGGTGTCGGTGCCTGCCGAGGGCTCGACGGCTGCCGCCGAGGAGGCCGCTCTCGGCGAGGCGGCTGCGGCCGAGGGAGCCGCCGCGCGGGAAGGCGGCATGATGCCGCCGTACGGGATGCCCGGTGGGGCCGCTCCGAGGGGCGGTGACGAGCGCTCCGACTCTTCGGGGCTGCTGCTGGACACGGAGAACGGCTGGGCCGACCCCGAGGTCGGGGACCTGCCGGGCGGGACGCAGGGGGCACCGGTCGGCGGGGCGACTCTCTCCGGCACGGGTTTCGCGGCTGCGGACGGGCTCGACGAAGGCCGTGTCGCCGTGGTCCCCAGTGCGGAGGCCGCGGAGGACACCAGCGCGTGGGGGGCTGCCGACCCCGCGATGCTGTGGGCGCTCGGGGGGCGCCGTACCGAGGACGAGGAGGAGGAAGAGCTCCAGCCCAAGTACGTCCTCAGCGACGACGACGGGTGGAGCGACGAGGACGGCGCGGTGTCCGAGGCCGGACTCGGCGGCGACGAGGCGGAGAGCACAGTGAGCCCGGCGGAGGAAGGCGCGGCCGCCGTGGCGGAGGAGCCTGGGTGGAGCGACGCGGATGGCGCGGTCTTCGCCGCCGGGCTCGGCTTCCCGCAGCCTTCCGCTTCCTCGGACGACGCCTCCGCCGAGCCGGTCACCGGCCCGGGCCTGGCCACCTGGCGGCCCGACCGCTCCCAGGCCGCGGCCGCCGAGGAGCTGCCGCCGCCGGTCACGGGGTACGCCGGGATGCTGCTCAGCACCGCGGAAGTGCCTGATGACGAGGATGAGGACGAGGAGGACGAGGACGGCCCGGAGGAGGACGGTGACGAGGCGAAGAGCGGCCGCGGCATCGCCGACCTGCTGAGGCAGGGCGCCGACTCCTGGGGGGCGGCTCCCCAGCGGGCCGACGAGATCGGCTGACCGCCCAGAGCCGCGAACGGCGCGCGAACGGTGCGGCGGACGTGCCGGGAATTTCCGCCGCGTCCGCCGTACCGGGTCGTTGGGGCAGAGGTCGGTGTCCTTCGGGTCATGACCTGCCGAATCAGGCTTACGGAGCACTCGGCGGCATGTTTGCTGTCCCTGACGACTCTGCGTGACCGGGGCGCAAGCTTCCCCGCTGGGCGGGGGCGTCACAGCAGGTGGGAGAGGAGCACCATGTCGAGTCCGTACGACCAGCACATAGAAGAGCTGCTGGGCGCGTATCGCAGGGAGCGCGCGCAGGTCGGCGAACTGCAGCGCAGGATGCGTGAGGTCAAGGCGAGCGCGACGGCTCCCCGGCAGGCTCTGAAGGTCACCGTCAACTCGCAGGGCGAGGTCACGGAGATCGAGTTCCCTACCGGCGCCTACAAGCGCATGGCTCCCGTGGAGCTCTCCCAGATGCTCATCACGACCATCCAGAAGGCCCGGGCGACAGCCATGGCGGACGTCGCCGAGGTCCTGTCCGGTCACCTTCCCGCGGGGATGTCCGCCGCCGACCTGCTCCAGGGCAAGGCCGATCTGGGCGGACTGCTGCCGGAGACGCCGCCCATGGCGGACGAGGTCCAGGAGTACATCGCCAGCGGCCGTCCCGGCCGAGGGTCCGGCCCCCGTATCGCACGGCCTCCGGTCGCCTGACGAAACCCCGGAATCCACAATCCCGAACAATCCCGGAGTCCGGGGTTTTCTCCCCCTGAGCTGATGTGAGAAGGAGGTCGCGGTGTCTTCCAACTACTTCGCGGTGGACCCTGACGCGCTGGCGAAGAACGCTCCCAACGTGCGGGCCTATTCCGACCAGATGAGGCAGCTCGTCACCCGGCTCGAGTCGCGCCTGAACGAGCTCGGCGACTGCTGGGGCGACGACTCCATGGGAAAGGCTTTCGCGGAGCAGTACCTCACCCCTCGGAAAGACATGGTCGACGGGCTCAAGGGGCTCGTCGAGGTGCTGGACAGCACGGCTGACGGACTGGAGACCATGGCGAAGGGCTTCAACGCGACCGAGGACCAGAACACGAAGACCGCCCGCAGTTTCGAGCGCGGTACCACCGACACCCACACGCCTTCCGTCCCGGACACCCACACGTCCGGTGGTTCGCACCGCGGTTCCACGCGCGGCTGACGTGTTGTTTCCGGTGGGAGAGGTCTCGTAACTCATGAGCATCCAGCTACCACCGGAATTGGGATTCGTCGCCAAGATCGCCGTCGGGGACGAGTTCCCGAAGGGGAACGAGGACAAGCTCGCCGAACTCGGTGCGGTCTGGAACGCGGCGGCGCAGGAGATCAACCAGCTCCTGGGGGAACTCAATCCGGCGACGGCGGCGACGTTCGAGAGCATGGCCGGGGCTCCGGCGGAGCAGTTCGGGCAGTTCGTCACGGCCCTGAGTTCGACTCTGCCCGTGATGGCGACGTCGGCCGCGCAACTCGGTGTGATGGCCGACAACATCGCGCTGGAGATCGAGTACGCGAAGTACATGATCATCCTGAATCTGGCATGGATGGCCGCGGAAATCGCGTATCTGACGGCCACGTTGTTCGGGTCGGCGGCGATTCCGGCCGTGATCACGGCGGGCCGGTTCGCGGTTCAGGCGATCCTGCGGGAGCTGTTCATCGCGGTTCTGTCGAACATCGTGATGCAGGTCGGCATGGATGTCGCGGTGCAGGTCATCCAGTTCCTGAAGGGCGACCGCACGCACTGGGACCTGAGCAAGACCAAGGGCGCGGCGGAGATGGGTGCGATCGGCGGGGCCCTCGGCGGGGGGCTGGGGCAGATCATGCGCCACCTGGCCCCGAAGTTCGCCGACTCCTTCCTCGGCAATGTCACTCACGGCGCTCTGACCGGTCTGACCACGACCGCGGTGACCAACGTCTTCAGTCCCGGGCAGAACCTCGGGCTGGGCACGCTCTCCGAAGCGATCGGCGGGGCCCTCGAAGGTGGCGGCCGGCATGGCGGGCACAGCGCGGGAGACGGGGTGTCGCCGGAGCACATCAGTGTGCCCAAGATCGACATCCCGTCCTTTCCCGACCTGCTGAAGGACGCGAATCCGGGCGAGGGCCAGTCGGGCACCCCAACCGCCCCCACGTCCTCCACGACTCCGACGACCGACACGACTCCCGCGACACCCGCGACCGCCACGACCTCGACGGCACCCGGGACACTCACTCCCTCAACGACACCCACGACACCCGCGCGTTCGGGCCAGGTGCCCGAAGAGACCTCGGGACAGGTGCCCGACGAGCACACCGGACAGGTGCCCCAAGAGGACTCGACCGGCCAGCGTCCCGGCGAGGAAGACCTCGATCTGCCGGACGCTCCGAAGCCGTTCGACCCGTCGGAGCTGCCGGACCCGTCGCCCAGCACGCTCGTCACCGACCTTCCCTCCGCGCCGACCGGGACCCTGCCTCCGCTGCGACAGGAGGTGCAGACCCGCGTCAACGAGCTCAGCAGGATCGCGCGGTCGGCCGGGCTGCCCGAGTCGGAGTGGCGGCCGCGGGCCGACTCGGTGCGCGAGTCGGCCCGCTCGGGCGACTGGGCCGAGACGAGCCGGCGTCTGCAGGACTTCCGGACGACGGTCGAACAACAGGTTCTCGACCAGCGGCTCGCGGACTTCCGCGCTCATGTGGACACCCAGGTCGAGAACGGCTTCTCCCAGCTGCGCGATCTCGGCGTCGACGAGGACGCCTGGCGTTCCCAGGTGGACGCCGTGGAGCAGGCGCAGCAAACGGGCAACCCGGTCCTGGTCGACAGCCAGCTCAAGGAGTACACCGACTTCGTCGAGCGTCATCTTCCGGTCGAAGTCGTGTCGGACAACGGCCCGCGCTCCTTCGACTCGGGAGTGGAGCAGCTTCGCCGCGAGCTGACCACGGTCAGCGACCCGGCCGCGCGGGAGGCGCTGCAGAAGGACCTGGAGTGGCACCAGCAGGTCCAGCAACGTATGGACCGCCTGACGCAGTCCGATCCAGAGGCCGACATCATGCGGCGCCGGACGATCGCTCAGGAGGAGTCGGCGCGGTCGCCGGAGGAGGTGTCCCAAGCCCGTCAGACGCTGCAGGACTTCCAGAACCAGCGCGACATGCAGCGGCAGCTCGACGACGTGCGCCAGGGCACGGCCCAGACCGAGCTGGAGCGACGGCTGGACGCGCTGCGCGAACGGGCGCTGCCGGATGCGCGCGGGCAGGAGCTGCTGCAGCGGCTGCAGGACGCGACCACGCCTCAGGAGACCGAGCAGGCGCTGCGCGATCTGGTCGCGCACAACCAACTGACGCAGCAGGAGCGGCAGTTGAACGAGCTGCGTGAAGGGCTGCTGCCCGCCACCGATCCGCAGCGCGAGCAGCTCGTCCAGAACGTGGAGAACGCGCGGACGCCGGAGGAAGCGCGCCAGGCGCAGCAGGAGCTCAAGGAGTTCACGGATCGTCAGATCGAGGAGCAGCAGCAGTCGTTCACCGAGCGCCTGAACGCGCAGGAGGATGCCCGGACGCAGGCGGCGGACGAGGACCTGCTGCGGCGGCTCGACAGTCTGAACGCCGGTACGCCGCAGGATTCGCGCGAGGCGGAGCTGCGGCAGCAGCTCGATGCCGCGACGAGCCCGCAGGAGCGGGCCCAGGTCATCCACGAGCTGGGCGTGCACCAGCAGGGCGTGCTGCAGCAGCGCGTCGATGCCGCGACGACGCCGCAGGAGCGCAGGCAGGCGCTCGACGCGCAGGCGAAGTTCAACGGCTGGACGCCGGTGGAGCGGCGGATGGCGGAGCTGCGCACGGTGCTGAACCCGGGCGGCGCACCGGAGGCGGACGCACACCGGGCGGACCTGCTGCGGCAGGTGGAGAACGCCCGGACGCCGGAGGAGGCGCGCCAGGCACAGCAGGAGCTCAAGCAGCACACGGACCGTCAGATCGAGGAGCAGACGCGGCACTTGGAGGAACGGCTACGTCAGCAAGCTTCTGGTGGCGGCCAGGGGTCGGCTGCCACGGCGGCCAACGCGGACCTCATGCGGCGGTTCGAGGAGCTGCGCGGCGACGGGTCGCACCAGGACCCGCGCGAGGCCGAACTGATACGGCGGATGGAAGCGGCCGACAGCCCGCAGGAGGCGCGGACCGCCGAGCAGCAGCTCAAGGACCACCTCGCCGACCGGGAGCAGCAGCGCCAGGTCAGCGAGGTGCAGCGGCTGGAGCAGGTCCGCACCCACGAGCAGGAAGTCACCCAGCTGCGCGACCAGCTCACCCAGCAGCGCCGGACCCGCGCGCCGGAGGAGGTCGTACAGCAGACGCAGCAGCGACTGGAGCAGGCGCAGCAGCGCCTGGCCACGGTGCGGACCCCCGACGAGAACACCGCCGCGCTGCGCCGCGAACTCCAGCAGGAGATCGAACGGCCGGCGCCGGGCTCGGACCGTCCCGGTGCCGGGTCCGGTCGCGGCGGGGGAACGGAGTCCGGCGGTACGGGTTCCGGCTCGGGCTCCGGGAGCCGACTGGACCGACTGGTCCAGGAAGGCGTCTCCAGGCAGACCGAGCAGGACCTCGCGCGCACGCAGGAGGAGCAGCAGTTCCTGCGCCAGGAGCCGGACGAGCACACCTCGTTCACCCTGGACGAGCTCGACGACCTGCCCAGCGCCCCCACCACCCAGCCCGACGCCCTGCCGACCGCTCCCACCGACGGTTTGGGCGCCCTGCCCGACGTGCCCACCAGCAGGCCGGTAACCCAGCCGAGCGCCGGCACCACCCAGCCGGACGCCCTGCCGACCGCACCGGCCATCCGGCCAGAGCCGTCGACCACCACACAACAGGAGCAGCAGTTCCTACGCCAGGAGCCCGACGAGCACACCTCATTCACCCTGGACGAGCTCGACGACCTGCCCAGCGCCCCCACCAGCAGGCCGGAAACCCAGCCGAGCGCCGACGCCGTCCAGCCGACCGCACCGACGCCCCGCCCGGAGCCATCGACCGCCGCCGGTCGGCCCGGTCCGCTGTCGGACCTGCCGGGCGCCGATGCCACGGTCCCGTCCGAGCAGCGCCCCGTCGGGGACGAGCCGCGCGTGCCGCTGTCCGACGAGGCGGCCGACCGGATCGCCTCCGAAATCGAGGGTCTGCCCAGTGCACCGGTGAGTCCCTTGGTGCGTCCGGCCGATGCGCCCGCAGTCCAGGGGCAGCCGGCGACGTCCGCGCAGGCGCAGCCGCAGCGTGTCGAGCCCGCCGCGCCTCGCCCCGGGTCCGACGTGACGCAGGCCCAGCGTTCCCGTCCCGCGGCCGAAACGGAGTTGCCCACCGCGCCGACATCCGGTCCACGCGTCGACCGGGCAACCATGCCCTCGCGTGTCCCGCAGATCGAGGACCTGGAGCGGACCCTCGCGGAGATCGAGCACCAGGACTCCACCCCCACGCCCGCCCAGGACACCTCGGCGACGCCGTCCGTGACGCGGCCCGGTCCGGAGACCGGCGATTCCCCGGTCCAGCGGCAGGCCGACGGGGTGCGTCCCGCGACGCAGGCCGAGGAGCCCTCGACGACCGAGCTGTGGCAGAACGCCCCCGACGTGCTGGGCGCGCAGGACGTCCAGGACGGAACGACGGAACAGGACGTCCGCGACGTCGCGCCCGACGCATCGCTGCACCACTTCGCCGAGCAGCGGTTCGGCAAGCTGGACGAGCCGACGGCACGTCAGCTCTGGACGGAGGCCTCGCGCGTCACCGCGCAGCACAACCCCTTCCCGCCGGCCTTCGGCCGCCCCGGCGAGGGCATGCGGCAGCGTGATCCCCAGCAGTTCTGGTCCACCATGCGCGTGGCGCAGACCCTGCACGAGAACCAGGGAGCGCCGGACCGCATCGCGAAGGCCATCGAGGTCGCCCAGGGCCTGGCCGCAGAGCGCGGCGTCGATGTCGTACGGGAGATGTTGCGGGGTGGTGCTTCCGGCCGCCCGACGGTGGATCTGGCGCTCCCGGGCGACGGCCCGACCCGGCTCGACGAGGCCGGAACGCCCACGGAACAGCGGGTTGACGTCCGCGGCGCCCCTGTCGAGGCCCCGTCGTCCGGCGAAAGCCCGACCGCGGACGCGTCGGGTGCGGACGCGTCGGGTGCGGCCACCCTCGGCGGTCAGGCGCGCACCTCCGAGGGGCCGGCGGAGCTGCCTCTGCTCGGGGCCGGGGCATTGTCGGAGCAGGGGGCGCGGATCATGCGGGTCCCGGGTGACGCGACCTCCGCGACCCCGGATCGGCTGGAGCTCGTGGGCCCCGACGGTCTGCCGCTCCCCGACCGCTCGGTGCGGGCCGGCGCGGACGGAAGCTTCATCGTGACCAGCACCAGCACCAGCACCAGCACTGGCACCGGCACCGGCACCGGCACCGGCACCGGGGAGGAACTGCATTTCGGGGCGGACGGCGGTTTCAGGTACCGGGACGTGCCGCTGCCGGGGATCCACCATGTCGCGCGGTTCGACACCCCGTCCGGTGTGGTCAACGCGCCGCGGCTGATCGACAGGAACGGTTCTCCGGTGCCGGGCGCGGACATCCGGCGCACGGGTGACGGCGGGATGGCGGTGACCCTCCCGGTGCCGGGGCAGGAGGAGACGCGGCTCCGCTGGGAATTCGGCGAGGACGGAGCGCCGCGCGGCCAGTCGCTGATCGTGCCGGACCGGCTCGCCGCGGCCGTCGACCGCACGCTGGACCTCACGGGTCTGCGTCCGGAGGGCGTCGTCTGGCGCGACTCCTACGAACCTTTGTGGCGCTACGACCTGCGGCCGCCCAAGGTCGTCTTCAAGCACGGCTTCGCGTCCAAGAGCACCGAGAACGCCGACATGGCGAAGTACGTCGTCGCGTGGGGCCCTTCGATGTTCGTCAGCACGTCGAAGGACGACAACTACACCCACCCCGCGAAGTTCAGGTACGAGATCCACGCGCCGGGCGGCATCGACGTCAACGAGACACTGAAGGACCACCGGTTCGACGATCTGCCCGAGGACTTCGGTGCCGATGTGGAACGCGCGAAGGCCGGGAACCCGCACACCGAAGAGCACGAGATCGCGTTCCCCGGTGGTATCCGCCCGCAGTTCATCAAGCAGGCGCAGTACATCAAGGACGCGCAGCACAAGCACATCAGGGGCAAGTGGACCGCCAACCCCAGGTTCGACCCGACCTCCGTCAACACCGAGGTGACGAGGCCGGTGACCGTCCAGGAGGTCGAGCAGCTCCTGGAGCGGGGCAGGACCGCCATGGCCGCCGAGACCCCGGTGTCGGGGCCGGTGGAGGTGCCGGAGGAACTGCGGCGGTTCGCCCAGCGGCTGGCGGAGATGACGCTCCGCAAGTCTCACGCCCTCTGGGACAGCGCCGTCTTCGTCACCCGGAGGTCCAACCCGTTCGATCTGGAGGTCGACGAACCCCTGAACTCCGTGGCTGGGCACCGCCTGATCAGTCCGATGCTGCTCAAACGCGATCCCGAGCAGTACTGGCACACCATGCGGGTGGCGCAGGAGATCCACCTGCACGGCGGTCCCGGCCGGGGGGACTACGAAGGCATGAAGCTGGCCGAGAGGCTGGCGAAGGGCCGGCGCGAGGGCGGTACGGCGGAGGGTCTCCTGGGCACAGGGGGCCGACGGACCTCGCAGGCGCCGGCCGGGGCATCGGCCGAACGGAGCGGGGTCGGTCACCCGTCGCAGCAGCTGGAGTTTCCGGCGGCGGATCCGGTGCGGCCCGAGCAGTGGCGGCACCGCCGGGCCGACGCGGTCGGCAGCGAGCTGCGGACCGAGCGCTTCGACCCCGAGCGGGGACGGCCGGCCGGCGACGGCACGCTGCCCGGCAGCAGCACCCTCATCCGGGCCTGGGTGCGCCGGATCCAGGCCGAGGACGGCCGCTGGGTGCGGAACCTGAGCCTGCATCTGCCGGTGCGGTTCGGCGACGGCTTCCACCAGGACATGCTCAGGGACTTCGAGGCCCGCTGGCGGCAGGCGCTGGACGGCCACTTCAACACCGGCCTGCGGCTTCCCCGCTCGGGCGACCAGCTCCACATCGACCTCGACCTGAGCCATGTCCCGGACCACCCCGAGGCGATCGAGCTCAGCCTGTCGCCCGAGCCCGGCCGCTCCGACCAGCTGCACCTGCGGATGCACAGCGAGGCTCCCGAGCTCGGCCCCGCCGAACTGGTGCGGCGGCAGCAGCTCAACGACCTGCTGGGCCTGCACGAGTTCGGTCACTTCACCGGTCTGCCGGACACCTACTACGCCGCGGACTCGGTCTTCCGCAACAGCGCCGGGAAGTCCAGCGGCAGCGGCATCATGGCCGACGTCATCGAGGCACCCTCCCCGGGCGTTCCGGCGGAGTACCTGGCAGCCATCGAGAACGCCGCGGACTCCGGCCCGGTCGTCCGCGACCACCCGCTGACGGGGTCGACCGCGGCGCGGACGACGGCGCCGAATGCCCGCCGGACCCCGGTGGACCCCGCGGAGCACGAGCGGTTCGGGCAGTTCCGCGACGAACTGAAGAGCATGGTGGTCAGGCCCCACCCTGATCCCGAGCGACTGCGGCAGAGCATCGGCACGTTCCTGGACGGTGTCGCTCCGCAGCACCGGGCGGACTGGGTCCGCGAGGTCCGGCAGCTGATCGACACCCTTCCGGACACCCAGTACGCCGACGAGTCGGTCAACATCGCGCACCGGGCTCTGAACCCCTTCGACGCCGATCGGCGCGCCATGGCCGTGCCCGGCGCCGAGTACGTGAGCGCGAGCCGCGTCAGAGGCACCAGGGGAGGCGGTTTCATCAACCGCGACATCCCCGAGGTCGTCGTCATCGACCGTGAACCGTATGTGCCCGTCTATTCGGCCGTGTTCGGCGACGCACTGGGCGTCGACAAACCGCGGTTCAAGGACGTCGGTCAGGACGGGAACGGCGTCGTCCAGATCCACACCGGAGCCGACGACCACAGCGAAAGGGTTCTCTGGGTCAGCGTCGGCCAGCCCCTGCGTCAGATCAAATGGATCGACAAGTACCAGGCCGACAACGCGGCCGAGCCGATGATCCGGTCCTTCCTGGTGCCGCTGCGCGTCGCCAACGAGATCTCGCGTGGCGCGGTCACCGAGCACCAGTCCGGGCTCTCCGAGTACCGGCACGGCGAGGCCCCGGAGGACCTCAACGTCGACAAGCATTTCGCGTCCAACCAGTTCGGCATCAGGAATCCTCGCTCCCTCGAACAGCTCCGCCGGACGGCCCTGCCCAACTCGCTGCGCACCTACACGGACGGAGAGACGGACGGCCGACCAGATTCCTGGGGCGATGTCCGGCCCATCAGCGAACTCCGCGGCAAGCTCGGCGTCCCGAACGAGGGCATGCCCGAGTACCCCGTCTTCACCGAGGGCAACGGCTTCGTCAGTCCCGCCAGGTACGAGGGCATGGCGAGGACGCTCCGGGAAATCGTCGCGGCCCACCACAACAACCCCAGGCTGCGCGACCCCGGCGACAAGTACCTGTCGAGGAAGCAGGTGGAGGCGTACTTCGACAGGCACGCTCCCGAGCACCTCAAGAACGGCATCAACGACCATGCCGGCAAGCGGTCGGCCATCGATGTGTTCGTCCGCGACTATGTGAGCCCCTGGGCCGCCCAGGCGCGCATCTCGCAGGCGCTCTACGACGAGTACGAGAAGTTCCTCAGCAGCAACCCGTCGGAGAAGCCGGTGGACTACAGCCTCAGCGAGGCGCAGCCCACCGTGCGCGGTCAGCGCAGGACCGCCGACCGGCAACTGGGCCATATCCACCGTGCGCACATGGATGAGCGGTTCGCGATCCGCTCCGGCTTCGACGCCCTCCATGAGCACCTCATCGGCGCGTTGCAGGAGCTGCGGGGGGACGTGCCGCGCGAGCTGCGCCGGGCGCTCGGCGAACTGCGCAAGAGGCGCGGGGAGATACTCGACGACTACCAGTTCAAGATCGGCGACAGCACCACCCTCCCGGCCCGAAACGACGAATACCGCGGCTTCGCCACCGACATGCACGGCCGGATCACCCAGGCGCTGGGCGCACGACAGCCGGGTGCGGAGCTGGCGCGGGTCCTCGACCAGCTCGACCGGATCCGGTCGCCCCTGACGCGGGAGACCGGTGCCCTCGATCCCGTCTCCAGCCGCTCGGAGCTGGCAGACCGCCCCGTCGCGTCCGCACCGGTCGCACAGGCCTCCGGGCCCGCGACCGCCGGGACCGACGCACGTCAAGCGGTACCGGCCACGGCGGCACCCGACGCGCCGACGATCACGCGCGGTGCCGTTTCTCGACTGGAACCCGTCGCCGAGCACGAGGACATCGCGCTGCCCGGCACCGACCACGTCATCCGGGTCGACGCGGAGTCGGGACGGCTGCTGTCCACGGTGTCCGGCATCGACCTGCGGGTCGAGCAGACGGCGGACGGCGGGCTGGTGGTGCACGCCGACGGCCTGGCCGACGGCCCGGTGACCTGGCACTACGACGCCGACCGGGTGCTGGAGTCGATGGAACGGCCGCTGACCACGTACCGGGGCAATGCGCTCGCCGGTCAGCGCGTACGGCTCCGGTTCGCACCGGACGGCGCCCTGCGCGCGGCCCGGCTCCTACCGCAGGGCGACGCCGTGGCGGGGTCGCACGCCGAGGTGGTGCCCGGTGGCTTCCGGGTGACCGATCCGGACACCGAGGTGGCGTACCACTTCGACCGCGCGGCCCGGCAGATACGGACCCCGCAGCCGGTCACCCGGCACATCCGCTTCGAGGGCGGCTCGCACCAACTGTCCGCCGACGCCCGGCGAGCCGTCGACGCACTGGCCGCGATCACGGCGCAGGAGGGTGTGGCGGCCTTCGAGCGGGGACGAGCGCTGCCCGTCGTGTCCATCAGCGGTCACGGCAACGGCACCGCGCTCGGACGGCCCCACTACGGTCGGGCCATCCGGCGGGGCGAGCAGCGCGCGGAGGCGGTGGCCGCGGCCTTCGCCGAGCGCCTGCGCGAGCACCTGCGGGCGGCGGGAGCACCGCCCGAGCTGCACGCCGCCGACTTCCCCGTCGTCGTCACGTCACGCGGCCGCGAGTACCCGCTCGGCACGAGCCCCGCCGACGGCCCGGCCGCCCTCCGCCGTGCGGTCATCAGCATCAGCCACCCGAGCCCGACGCTGGCCGACCTCCTCGCGACCTCGCCCCGGCGGGAGGCGGCACAGCCGGGTACGGCCGAGGAGGTACGCGACTCCGGGCACCCTTCCGCCGCCGCTGAGCAGGTCCGGGCCGCGGAAGAGCCGAGCGCGACCGAGGCGACGCGTACATCGGGGGACGTACGCGATGCGGAGGACGTGCGTACCGAGGGCGATACGACGGCGGAGCCCCTCGCACCGGGCGGGGTCGGTGCCCGCAAGCGCGCCCGCACGGACGAGGACCTCGCCCCGGACGACATCCGCCGGCCCAAACGAACCCACACCACGGAGGAAATCCCGGACCGCGAGCCCGAGGAGAGGGCGACGCCGCAGCCGGCGGCCGGCACGGCGGAGACCGTCGCCCCGGTCGAAGCCCCTGCGCGCAAGCGCGGCCGCACGGACGAAGACCTCGCCCCGGACGCCATCCACCGGCCCAAACGAACCCGCACCACGGAGCAAGTCACAGACCGCGAGCCCGCGGAGACCGACACGGCGCGGCAGGCGCCCGCGTCCGAGGAGGCGCTCGCCCCCACACCCGCGGTCGCCTCCACCTCGGCGAACCGCCCGGCCGACCCGCAGGAAGCCGCGCAAGACGCGCCCGCCGCCGAAGTGCCGTGGTACGTGGAGCGGGGCGCTTTGGGTGAGGTGACCGTCCATGACGCCCAGGCGTTCGACGAGGACACGGCGCGGCAGTGGGCGGAGCGGATCACCTATGAGGTGACGCGGCCCGGGGACAGTACCGAGCTGATCGACGGCATCCACGACGCGATACGCAAGCTGCTGGCCAGCGAGGGCGCGCACTCCGCCACCCCCGCCGCCGTCTGGGACCGGGCGCTGCAGCAGGGCCTGCTGGTGGCGGCCGGGGATCAACTGGTGTGGGTGCGGCCGGTGTTGAAGCAGCTCACGCCCGCACCGGCTGATCCCGGGGCGGATACGGCGGTGCGCGAGTACAAGGTGTCGTTCGCCGGGCAGTCGGCGACGACCAAGACCGCGGTCGAACGGCCGCACGGCGCCGACGTCGTCCCGCTCACGGCCCTGTCGCTCGCCCAGGGCGCCGGCTCCCTGCTGCCCGCGATCCCGCTGGTCGGCGGCCAGTGGAGCCGCCAGCAGGCCACGGAACTCGAACGCAGCGTGGTGGCGGGCCGCAAGGTCTTCGTGCGGGACATGCTCCGGTTCCTGGCCGGCGGGGCGCATCTGCGCGTCTACGTGGACGGCGAGCGGCGCCCGTACCTCTCCGGGGACGAGTCGCTGGTCGTGCCGGCCGCGGTGACGGTGGACCTGCCCTCGGACTTCACCCGGCCGGGCGGGCCGCGCCCGGAGACGGCGGACGAGCCCACCCGGCAGGGCACCGGTGTGTCCCACCCGCACCACGCCCGCGAGGTGCTCAACGCCATCGACCTGGAGCCGGTGGCGGCCCGGCTGCAACGCAACCTGCGCTCCGCGGGGTTGCCCGCCGAGGCGGTGCGGCAGATCGCGGAGACGGTGCTGTCCCGCCTCAACGAGAAGTCGGCCCGCAACCGCAGCAGGTACCTGCTCGGCAACGGCGTACTGACCAGCCGGGTGGACGTCCGCGCGGGCGGGGCCCGGTTCCGTGGCCGCTTCAGCATCCGGGCGCGGATCCACGACCTGCAGTACCTCGGTGACGCCCCCGGGGTCGCGGTGCGCGAGGACTCCGGTATCGGCATCACCACCGCCCGTTCGCGGATGGACAAGGGGCGGTTGTCGCTCGGCGTGGCCAGCGGCGGCGGGACCAAGGGCGAGGTCCGTTTCATGCCCTCCGCCGCGCTGACGTACGACCGAAGCCGCGACGCCGGGCACGGTCTGGCCGAGGTGGCGATGAGCCACACCGTCCTGAACGCGACCAGCGAGCAGGCCCGTTACCGGGCAGGGCTGCGGGTGACGGTGGAGGCGGAGGTCGAGTCCGGCAGCCGCCGCATCGCCCCCGTGGAGCACGTCGTCGACGCGGAGCTCGGCGTCCCCGGCCGGGAGGCCGCCGACTTCGAGCAGCGGCTGCTGGGCGAGGACGCACCGCCGCTGCGAACGCAGGCGCCCGCCCTGGACGGTCCCGTCGACGCGCAGCCGAACGTGGTGCGGCTGCTGGTCCTGGCCGCGGACCACGGTGTCGGGCTGCCGGAGTCCGCGTATCAGAGGCCGGCCAGGCTGGACACCTGGCGGGACAACGCGCCGCCGCCGCATCCGCGCGAGCCGCTCGCACTGGCGTCCCGGCTCGGTCAGGGCTTCGGCATGGCCATCGCCCTGCCCGGCTCGGAGCTGGTGCTCCCCCAGGTCCGCACCGCCCTGGCGACGCTGCACCGGCAGCTGACGGGCGGCCGTTCGCCCGACTGGTCGAAGGCGCAGGACGAACTGGTCGCGTGGTTCGACCGCCCGGCGTTGGAGGGCGACCTGCCGCGGCTGCTGGCGGGCGTGACGCACGACATCACCCTGGGCGGCCGTACGTACACCGTGTCGGTGGGAGCGCGGCTGCTGGAGCGGATCCACGGCCGGACCGACGTGGACGCCTACCCGATGATCGTCAACGCCCGGGCACTGGAGAGCGCCGCGACGACGGGCAGCCGGGCGACCTCCTGGAGCGTCGACTTCCAGCTGGGCGGCCGGGTGTCCGTGCAGCTGAAGAAGACCCTTCGCCTGCAACTGGGCAACTTCGGCTTCTCGATCGGCGGTGGGTCCAGCCGGAGCAGCCAGTTCGCCGGTGGCGCCAAGTCGTACCGGCGTACGGAGACCGTCGGCTCCGTCGACGAGCACCACTACAACGTCGTCTACGAGCTGTCGGTGCGCTCGGCCGGCCACTCGCCGCAGCGGTGGTGGATCGACCGGCCCGGCGACGTGGTGGCGCGGATCGTCGTGCCGCACCAGCACGTCCCGGCCCAGCCGGTCACCGCGGACACCGTGCGCGCGGTCGGTCAGGTACGAGAGCTGGACGCGTTGCCGCAGCCGACGACCGGCTTCCGCCCCGGCAACGTCGCCGGCGTCTTCCCGGCCTTCCTCACCCCCCGCGACCTGCCGCTCGCCGCGGCACGGCTGTTCCAGCGGGCCGACGGGCTGCCCGAGAGCTGGCTGGAGGACTGGGGGAACTGGCCCGCGGAGCTGCACCGGACCTTCTCGTCCACGGAACTGGCGGCCCACCTCGCGGACCTGGTCGGACCGAGCGGCCTGCGGGTCGACCTGCCCAGCACCGCCGGCGGCTGGCACCACATGCTCCGCGTCCGGATGGTCGTCGCCGAGCCCAGGCACCTCACCGCCCATGCCGAGCAGGGCGATGACGTGGAGATCGAGCAGTACTCGCAGGGGCAGGCACAGCACGAGAGCGGCAGCGGACAGGAGCGCTCGGTCGGCCTGAACGCCGGTGCCGGCCTGCGTCTCGAGGCCGGTGACAAGGAAGCGACGTGGGGGCACGCCAAGGTCACGACCACCGCCAAGGCGGGCTGGGAGTGGGGGCGCGGCAGTGAGCGGAGCACGAGCGCGGGCCCGGTGGGCATCACCCGTGCCACCTACGGCGGTACCACCCACACCTACCGCGCGGACCCGGTGTTCGAGCTCACCGTGTTCCGGTGGAAGAGCCCCGGCCTGGTAGACCGGGTGACCGGCGCCGGCCGCCACATGTCCAGCACGACGCAGGTCGTCCACGTCGCGGACGGAATGGAGTTCCTGGTACCCGAGCGGCGGATCGCGGATCTGGGCCTGCCGGAGCCGGCGGACCTGACCGTGGGAGCGCCGCAGGAGCCTACGGGCCACGTGGACCCCGTACTCCTGCCGGGAGTGGCCCACGCCGAGGTGCTGCGTGCCGACGGTGTGCTGGACCTGATGAAGGGGTGGCTCGGCGAGCAGGGCCTGATACGGGACCGCGGCGACGGGTACCGCCCGAACCTGCTGTTGCGCGAACTGGAGAAGTCCTTCTCCTCCGAGGCCCTGCTCAGCCAGTACGCGTTGCTGACGGGTGGCGGCGTGTCGCGCTGGCTCGCCGTCCCGTCCGCCTTCGGCGCCCGCTACTTGTGGGTGCACGCCACCGCCGAGGCGGGACGGCCACGGGAACAGCTCGACCGGCCGGACGTACGGCTGACGCTGCGCAACCAGGCGGTGCGGGCCACCGGCACGTCGACGTCGACGTCCTTCGGCTGGCAGGCCGCCTTCGTGGGGCGTGCCCTGTTCGGCGAGGGGATCCATGTCGGCCCGGAGATCGAGGCCGGCTACCACCGGGCGACCGAGGTCGGCCACGAGAAGTCCGAGAAGGAGATGGAGATCTACCGGGCGCAGACCCGGGAGGGCTCCGTCGAGTTCGCCCACGAGCTGACGTTCCACGTACGGATGGGTCTCGCGCACGAGCTGCCCGACGTACTGCGCGCTCCCCTCGGCCTGGTGCGCGGCACCGCGCTGACGGTGGCCGGCTGGACCGGGCACCACCAGGACGCTTCCGCGTGGTGGCAGGCACAGCAGACGTTCGTCAAGAGCTTCCCGGAGCCGGAGAACGCCGATGCCGGTGCCGGCACCGTGTCCGGCGAGGTGCGCCTGCTGGTCCCGGGCCACCTGGTCACCCCCGGCGAGCTGCCGCCCGCGCCGGCCCGCGCCCATGGCACCGACCCGGAGTGGGTGCCGGCCGTCGGCGATCAGCAGCCGTCCGCCAGTACGACGCCCACGCCCCTGCTGGACCGGCTGCTGGAGGACGGCCACCCGTGGGCGCTGCCCGCGCACGCGGCGGTGCACCAGTGGGCGGCGCTGGCCGCGGCCCCCTCGCGGGTGCAGCGCGAGAACCTGGCGGGCCTGGCCCCGGCGACCTGGAACGTCCCCGGGCCGCAGATCGCGGCCGGCGCGGTGTACGCCCATTACACGGGCGAGAACATGCTGCGGGCGAGCTTCGAGAAGCTGCTGAAGCACGAGTACGTGATGCGGGTGGGCAAGCACGGCGTCACCGTCGGCATGGACGTGCGAGGCGTCGCGCGCATCGGCCCGGTCGACCCCGCCGTCTTCAAGGCCCGTCACTACGTGCAGAGTCACGAGGCGGAGAAGGATCCCGTCAAGGAGTCCTCCGGGTGGTTCTTCGGGGCCGGTCTGGAAGGCGGCAAGGACCCGGAGGAGGGCCCCCGGTTCATCAACCGTGCCCCGTACACCTACGGATGGAACCGCAGCCAGGAGGCTTCGGGTGAGGCCGAGGACGTCGACGAGACCAACCGGGAGCGGGCGAAGCAGCCGTATCACTACTACAAGGCCACGGTCGGCCTGGTCCTGACCGGACGCGACGGACAGCTGCGGGTGACCGTCCCCGACGGCCTGTACCTCATGCTCCCGTCGGACGCGGACCTGAGTGAGTGGCTGACGCCGACCGAACAGCCGGACGCCGGGCGGGAGTTGGTGACCGATGTGCCGTCCGAGGAAGCGGTCGAGGTCGTACTGCCGCCGCACGAGGAAACGGCGCACGAGGAAACGGCTGAAGCGGACTTCGACCGGGCCGGCGAGACCCTCGACGCGGCCGAACGACTGGTCGTGGACACGCGGTCGGGCGGGGCCGACGTGGATTCCGGTGATCAGGACAGGGCGCTCGAACAGCGGGATGCCGTCTACGACCAACTGCTCCAGGACGCGGCCGACGCGGCGCGGAAGTGGCTCGACACGCCCGAGGAGTCGCGGGGGACGGATGTCGACGGCGTCACCGTCTCCGCGCTGGAGGGCGGCGGCGTCGCCGCGGTGCATGCGGGGCTGCGCACCACGTTCGACCTGGTCGACGGCAGGCTCGAATGGACGTCGCGCGAGTTCCGGCTGGTGGACGCGCCGCCGGAGATGGCCGCCCTGAAGGTCGTCGTGCAACGGGAGTTGGACGAGGACGGCGAGGAATCACTGCGCAACGACCTGGCAGGCGAGCCCGGAGAAGGGGCGAACGCCCGGTTCTTCGCCCGAGAGCACCAGGAGAGCGGGCTCCCGGAGGGCTGGCTGGAGATCGTCGACGATGCGTACGGCCACCGCTACACGCTCGACCACACCGCTGTCGTGATGGATCGCCAGATCAGTGTGGAGGGCGGACTGGGCCGTCTTGTCCACGACGCGACGCGCCCCGGCGATACCCCCGAGGTGCGGGACGAGTACGGTTCACCGTCGCAGAACTGGAGCGCGACTCATCTGGACGGCGGCAGGGTGGGCCTGGTGCGTTCCGGTGCACCGGCCGACTCGGCCGAGCGCCTGGAAGTCGACGGGCTCACCGGCGAGCTGCTGAGGGAGACCGTCGCGATCCGCGGCAAACGCGGGACGATCACCGGCTTCTGGGAGATCGACCACCAGCGCGCCTCGGCCGTGCGCCGGGACCGGACGGGGCATCCGGTCACCGAGGACGGCTCCTCGAACGTTTCGGTGGTCACGGACCGGGAGGGCGGCCTCAGGCTGCTGGGCGGACCGGACCAGGCCCTCCTCTTCGAACGCGCTCCGCTGGGAGACGTCGCGACGACAGGCCGCGGACTGCCTGTCGGCCCCGGATCGTTCGGCTTCCCGCTCGGTCTCCCGGACGGCGACCGGATGGTGCGGATCGACGCGCCCCTGGGCGAGCCGGAGGCGCTGCGCCTGGTGGACCAGGACAGCGGTGAGCGGATCGACCTGCCGGTGACGATCCGACGGGAGCTCAGCGTGACCGTCGAAATCGCCGTGCCCGGATCGCGGAGTGACGCGACGGCGCTGTACACATTCCAGCCGAACGGCAAGCCGGTCCGGGAGAGCCTGCCGCTGGCGGGCATCGGGGACACTGGCGAGATCGGCGATCTGCGGCTCGTCGTGGGCAGCACCTCATCGAACCGGCCCGAACTGGACGGCTCCCCCGCCGCGCTGGAGCGGTTCACCGTCGGGCCGGTGCCCGCGGACATGGAAGGTGACGCGGAGGCCGCTGTCACCGTCTCCGACTCCCGCACGGGCATACGCCATCACTACAGCCGCGGTGCCCGGCTGGTGGCGCGCGACATGCCTCTGCGGCTGGGGGCGGCCGACGAGCGCGTGCCGAACGAAGCGGAGCCGCTGTTCGCGAGGCTCGGTGAGAACGGGCAGGTGAGCCTCTTCGGTTCGCAAGGGCCGCTGGACCTGCGGCTGAGCACCGAGACCCTGGACGACGGCCGGATGGCGCTGATCCGCGCGGATCAGTCGGGGCGTGAGGAGGCCCGGCTCACGGTCGACACTCAAAGTCAGCGCGTGCTGGACGAGACCGTCGCGGCGCCGCGCGAGCGCGGCGAACTCCTCGGCTACCGGGCCTGGGAGTTCGACTACCTCTCGGGGACGGCCGTGCGCCTGGGCGAGGACGGAAGCCCTGTCGGCGGTGCACTCGACCACGGCCTGCTGGAGGTCTCCGACGACGGCAGGCTGCGCGTGGTGCGGCCGGGTGCCGACGGTGAGGCACCCGTGGTCCTGTTCGAGCGGCCCGGTACCGGCGACGGTTCTGTCGCCTGGCTGCACTCCGAGCACGTCGGCGCGCAGGCCGGCGACGAGGCGGTCGCGCACGTCCCGCCGAACCGGGCCGACCGGGAGCGACTGGCCTACCAGCGGGAGGCCGAGCGCTTCGAACGCAGGCTGGGCGACTATCTGGTGCGGCACCCCGAAGCGCGGAAGCAGGTCGCGGAGTTCGTCCGTCTGGCCTGGGAGCACGCGGATCCCGCAGAGCGGTTCCAGTTCGCCACCAACCGCCGGACATCGGTCGGTGCCGTGGGCCCGGGTGCGGAACTAGCGGAGCAGGTCGTGCTGCACGGCAATGTCCGTGAGCACATGGGCTTCCTGATGAACGGCAGCTACAACGGCGCCATCCCGCACAGCCTCGGCATCGACTTCGAGGACATCCGGGGCGGGAAGGAAGCCGAGGCGCTTTGGGAGGACAAGAACCCCACGGTGCCCGATCCGGCCCACACCGCGTACCGGGAGACCGTCCCGCTGAGCGAACTGGAAGACGCCTGGTCGAGCGGCGGGACGTCGTGGAAGAGCGGCGCCGAGAAGACCGGCATACGGTTCCTGCCGCTGGGCGAGGACGGCGAGCGGGCGCCGTTCGACGACAAGGTGTTCGGGGAGGGGCTGCACGCGGTGGCCCAGCGCAGCGGTGGACTCATCGCCACCGGGGTCTCCGGTACGACCCAGATCTTCCTGAAGGAGGCCGATGCGGCCAACCGTGTCTGGGGCGCGGACCTGGACCTGCGTTGGATTCGGCTCGCCATCGTCGGCGACATGCTCTCGGCCGGTCACCACACGCTGCACGAGATCCTCATGGGGGCGGACAAGTGGGCGCGCCGAGGGGGTGACCGCGAGCTCGGCTTCCGGTACCAGGACAACTGGGAGCGGTACCGTCACCTGGCCCCGCTGACCGAGCAGGAGCTGCGCGACCACATCACGCCGGACGGTCTCTTCCCGGACGAGTTGGTGCGCGGCCCGGGAGTCGCGGCCTACGACCCGGTGGACGACGCGCGTCAGGCCCTCACCGACCACTTGGGCGCCCGGCGACGCAGCCGCTCGAACCCGGACTTCACGATCACGGCGATGGACGGCGGCGGCCATCAGGTCGTGCACCGGCCCACGGGCCTGGTGACACGGTTCCGTGGTGAGCAGCACGAGGTCGCGTACCACGAGGCCGTCCCGGGCTTCGGATCCAGGGAGTTGCGCGGGCTGAAGGTGGCCGTCGAGCACGTCCGGCAGGAGGACGGCCGGACCGCCACGCGCAACCGCCTCCTCGGCGACGACACGGCGACGGATCGGTTCGAGATCCGTCAGGCCCCCGATGACCTGCGGGAGGGCCGGCAGGCGGAGTTCAGCGTCCTGGAGAAGGACAGCGGCCGGTGGCTGCACTACCTCGCCGACGGCAGGGTGATCGCCAAGGACCTGCCGCTCGGGGACGGGCTCGGGTCTCTGCGGTTCGACATGTTCCGGCCGGGCGAGAAGCCGCAGCTGCTGGACGCGGCGGGCGAGCTGTCGGCGCTGTACCGGGTGGAGGACCTGGGCGGCGAGCGGGTGGCCCTGGTGCCCACCAGGGCCGGCGCCGCGCCGCTGGAGCGGCTCGTGGTCGACGCCGGGACTGGGCGCCACCTGGAGGAGATCGTCTCCGCGCCGGATGCCCAGGGCGAACTCCCCGGCAGCTACTGGAAGTTCGACCACCGCTCCGGAATCGCCCTCCGTGTCGGCGACGACGGCAGGACGGTCGCCTTCACCGGCGGCCGGTTCGACCACGCGCTGTTGGAGACCACCGAGGGCGGCGTGCGGGTGGTGCTCCCGGGGCAGGACGGCGTGGCGCCCCGGGTGCTGTTCGAACGGCTCGGCGCGCGGCAGCCGGAGTCCGTGCAGTCCGAGGCCGGGCACGCGACCGCGACCGCGACTCCGGTCGCGGAACACGAGGACGAATCGCCCCACACGGAGGACGATGCCGAAGAGGCCTACGACCCGGTGGACGACGCGCGCGAGGCGCTCGCCGCCGCCGATCCGGCGACGCGGGTGCGGGTGGTGGAGGAGCCGCTGCGTGACGCCGGACCGCTTGCCGGGTACCGGCTGCGGCGGACCGACACCCCGGCGACCGAGACGTCCCCGGCGTCCTCGCGCCTGGAACTGGTGGACGCTGCGGGCGAGGTCGTGCCGGACCGGACGGTGCTGCCGCGTGAGGGCGGCGGGTTCGTCATCCAGGCCCCTGAGGGCAACCTGTACCTGGACTCCGCCAACCGCTTCGAGTACCGCGAACTGGAGCTGCCGGGCCTCGACCACGTGGTACGGCTGTCGATGCCGACGGGCATCGAGGGTCCGCTTCAGCTCCTCGACCTTCACGGCGACCCCGTCGAAGGCGGACGCATCGCCCGCTTCCCCGACCGCCTCACCGTCACCGTCCCCCTGACGGGCCCGAACCAGGGCACCACTGCCGAGTGGCACTTCGACAACCGAGGCGCACTGGTCCGCCAGATCCTGCCCCAGACCGGCCAGCCGTCCGCCAGCACGGTCACCGGCCGCGGAAAGGCACCGCTGGACGCCGTGGAGACGGCGCAACGGGCGGCAGAACGGGCTGCGGACGAGTCTGCCGACAACCAGGCCGACGACCAACTGCCCGAGTCCGCCACCCAGGCGTCCGTTCCCAACGCCGTCCCCGAGCCCGCGGAGCAGCCCACGGCCGAAGCCGGCCGACCGACGCTGAACGAACTGTTCGCCGCAGCCGACCTGGAGGACGTGCTCGGCCACAGCGACACCCCGCTCGACCCTGCCGAGTTGGTACGCCGGGCGCGGACCGAGCAGCCCAGGATGACCGGTGAGGTCGACGGCTTCGAGTTGCGCACGGCGATCGTCCGGATGGTCGGGCAGGCCGCCGCCGAGCACGGTACGTACGCGCTGATCGACAACGCCTTCTCGGACGAGCAGCTCAAGGCGAACTTCCACCGCGCCCTGGACGGCGGTCACATCGTCGACTTCAGTGGCCGGGCGAAAGGCGGGCCACAGGTGGTCGTGGAGGCCGTGGGCCTCGGCACACCGCACGGCGTGACGCACGGCACCGACGACTTCACCTTCGACCGGACTCAGGCGGTGGAGGACCACAGTTCGTCGGCAACCCGCCAGCCGCCGTCCCTCGAACCGGCGGCGGGCCGCATCCCCATGCCGTGGGTCCAGGTCCACGCAAAGATCGCCGGGATCTTCAACGCGCGGGACTCGAAGCAGTCCGCGAAGACCAAGCGCAGTATGAAGACGAAGGTCGTCGAGACCGGGGTGCCGGTCACGAAGGCCGGGCACGACGTGACGTACCGCGTCTCGGTGCGCAAGCCCGGCCGCTGGCCCTGGAGCAAGGCCAGGGTCCAGGAGGACATCGTCCACGTACCGGTGCAGCTCACCTGGCCCAAGCCGGCCGAGGACACCGCCACGCGGAGCGACGGCCCTCAGGGCATCGAGCGGCTGCACACCGAGGAAGTGGTGCACGCCGAGTTCACTAGCGTCGACTCCGGTGTCGTCCGCGAGGTGGAGAAGGCGCTGGGCCGTGAGTTCGACGTGAACGACCCCGTGGCGCGGGACCTGCGCACCTGGCTGGAGCGGCTGCCCGAGCACGCGAAGGAGCTGTTCCGCGGTGAGCCCGTCCGCAAGTCCTTCCCGTTCAAGGGCCGTTGGGGGCGGACCCAGGTCATGCTGGCCATCGCCAAGGACGTCGTCGTACAGGACCTCCCGGACGCGGAGGGCACCGTCACCCGCACCCATGAGATCAGCGAGGAGAACACCTCGGGGCAGGGCGTGACCCAGCGCTGGGGTGCCGGCGTCACGGTGGGCGTGGGCAACACGACCCACGCGACCGGCACTGTCGGCCCGGTCGTCCTGGGCTACGGACTGACCAAGAACACCACCGACGTCACCGACAAGCGCGAGCGCACCGAGGCGGAGAAGTACAGCGGGCCGGTCCACAAGCGCCGGGCGGAGTTCAGCCTCGTCGTCCGGGTGGGCGGCCCGGACGGCCAGGCGCAGCGGGTCGACGGCGGTGTGGCGACGCTGTGGACGCGCGAGCGCGACGCGGTGGCACCGACGGACGACGCCCAGGACGCGGTGTCCACCGATGATCCGGCCGAGACGGAGGAGTCCGCCACGCCGCGGGCTGCCGTCGAGGAGCCGGCGGGGGTGAGCCGGTTCACGGTGGCGGACCGGCTGGACTCCGTGTACCGGCTCGCGGACGAGACGGTGGAGGACATCGCCGGCCGGGTGCTGCACCGTCTCCACGCGGAGGGTCTGCTGGACGCCGCCCGGCTGGACAGGACGAGGACGAGGCTGCGCGCCTTCCTGCGGGAGCACGCGCGGGAGCTGGCGAACGGCGGGGACGGGGTGCGGTTCCCGTTGAGCGCGTGGTCCAGCGGCGCCCCGGATGTGTTCGTCCGCGGTGTGCTGCGCCCCGCGGACGGCCGATACGTGCCGGGCGGGACGGCGGATGTGACGCTGACCGGTTCCACCTCCGCGAGCCACGCCCAGAGCACCTCGCTCACCAGGCGCAGGGACAGCTCCGTCGGCGTGGCGGCAGCCGGGTACATCGTCGACGACGGCGATGAGACCGAGTACGCCGCGACCGGGCTGGCGTACAAGTCCAACCGGGTCGACACCCACAAGGTGACACAGCGGCTGGGTTCCGAGCGGCCGCTGGGCGGCGGCACGGGCGTCCACCGCTTCGACTTCCCGGTCGACTTCGAGGTCCGGGTGGGCGGCCGCTGGTCGATGCCGGGCGACGTCGAGCGGTGGCGGGACACCGCGGGCGACGGGTCCCCCCGGATTCACGGCCGGGTCGAGGTAGCGGTGCCCGAGCGTGCCGCGGTGCCTCTGGCGGAGCCGTCGCGGGATACGGCCGAAACGTCCGCCCCGGTGTGGCGGGAAGGGAACGCGCCGGAGTCCGACCAGCGCGCGGGACGCCTGCCGGCCGACTACCAGCTGGACTCGCTGAAGCCGGTGCCGGGGCTGCAGAGCACGATGGCCGAGATGCTGGCCGCACCACCCGGAACGAGCTGGCGGGAGTTCTACCGCCGGCCGCTCACGGGCAGCGCCCCGGCCGAGTTCGACCAGCACCAGGGCAAGAACTGGCTGGAGCGGAAGCCGGACGAGATCAGCGAGCGCAACGCCGCGCTGGACGTCCTGGAGAGCTTCACCGGCCCGACGGCCCGGATCGCCGGTTTCGAGCAGGCGGTGGGACTCGCGGACACCGTCCCCCTGAAGAGCCACAACCGGGCGGGACTCGCGGGCAACCGCGAACTGTTCGCGCGCGTGGGCCTGTCGGCCCGGCTCGCTGATCCGCGGATCGTGGCGGTCGACGAGGAGCACCGCTTCGGCGGCACACGCTACGGACAGGCCGAACGAACCACGGACGCCCAGCAGGGGTGGGCCGTCAAGGGCAAGCTCGGCGGCGGCATCCTGACGCCGATCCCCGACGCGCACATCAACGTCGGCGGCGAGATCGGCGGCTCCCTGAGCTATGTCGCGACGCAGGGCACGTCCGCCGGGCGTACGGCGAAGGACGTGTCCGCCGACGAGTGGGTCGCGCGCGGCTACCTGGTGAGCTTCGACGCGACCTACCAGGCGCGCACCACCAAGGACCAGGCCTGGCAGGACCTTGCGAAGCGGCTCCATCGCGACCCGGCCCAGGAACGGTCGTCCTGGGTGCAGGTGCCCGACGCCGTCACCGTGTGGGTGCCGGCCGACGAGATCCACCGAGTCGGCGAACTGACCGAGTCGGACATCGCCAAGCTGGCGGCGCGCGACGCTGAGCGGTACCGCGCGACGGTGGCCGAGGCCGAGGCCGACGTGGACACCGAGACGCGGCAGGATCCGGACACGGCGGTGGAGGAGTCGCCGGTGGCGGAGTCCCCAGTGGCGGAGTCCCCGGCTCAGGAGTCGCCGACGCCGACCGAGACGCCGGACGTGCCGACGGTGCGGGCGCCCGCCAACGTGGGCCGGGGCAGCGGCAGCGTCGACCTGTACCGGCTGGAGGCCGGCGGCGAGCTGGTCCAGCAGATCGCGCGCCGGCTGGACGAGTGGTCCGTGGCGAACGGGCGGCCTACGAGGTTCGACCGGATCAACGAGCGGCTGGTGCACGACGTGCTGGGCCCGGTGCTGTCGGGGCCCACCTCCGGTACGGCGATCGAGCAGATGCTGAACGGCGGGCGGCCGGTGTTCCTGGAGGGCGACACGGCCTTCGGCAAGGTGGAACAGCTGGTGGTGCTGAAGGCAGAGCTGGGCGAGGGGACGTACCACGCCACGCGCTCCCACCACACCTCGCGCGGCGGCCTGGACACGACCGAACGCACGGCCGACACGACCCAGTCCGGCTTGTCCGCTCTGTGGGGCGCGTACGTCGTCGCCAATCCGGGCGCGACGGGCAAGCCGGGCGCGATGTTCATGGCCGGAGTCGGCGGTTCCCACTCCTGGAACACGAAGCACGAGGTGTCGAAGGAGCACACCGACTCGCTCACCGGCTCCGAGTCCGGGGTGAGTGTGCAGTTCCTCCACGATCTGCGGGTGACGATGGAGGTGCATCCGCACGCGAGTCCGGGCACCTACAGCAAGCATCTGCCGGACTGGATGCCCAAGCCCGGCGGCCGCTCGTACGACGGCTCGTGGACCGAGCAGTTCACGCTGCCCGGTGCGGCTCGCTCCACCGTGCCCGCGGAGGAGGTGCTCCCTGCGGACGAGGCGGGTCCCTCGACCGGGGCGCCGGTCCAGGGTTCGCTGTCGCAGTGGCAGCAGGATGCCGGACTGCCGGTGGGCCTGCCCACGAAGACGCTGATACGTCCGTTCGACGCGCCGCAGCTCCACGAAGTGCTGAACGACCTGGCCTTCGAGGGCCGGGACGGGCGGCCGGTGCTGCGCCCGAGCGCGGGCTTCAAGCTGCTGTCGCAGACGGGTTCCGAGCTGCTGCGGTCGAGGCTGCCGGAGGCGCTCTCCGAGCGGGGCCAGGTGATCGACGTCGCCGGGGACGCTCTGGCACAGGTGACGGTCAAGGCCGACGTGGTGGATCGGGAGGTCGTCCGGGTGATCCAGGGCGGCTCCCTGACCAGGACCGCCACCGACACCTCGAAGGCCGAGACGACCTGGACGAGCGCGGGTGAGCTGGGCCCGGAGTGGATCGCCGACTTCCGCCAGCCGACGATCCAGGTCGAGGACCAGACCGCGGCCAACCGGCCCAACGTGCTGCTCGCCGATCCGTACAGCACCTGGCTGACGTACGGGGAACCGAAGTCCGTCGCAGCGGAGACGACCCCCGAGGTCCCGAAGCAGGCGGAGGAAGCCGAAGCAGGCCCCCACTACCTGGTGCGGCTGACTCCGAAGTGGACGGTCACGCCCGCCTACCGCGAAAAGAAGATCCCTACGCGAAGCCGTCCCGCCCTCGCGGAGTGGCAGACGCCGCTCACCACCGAGCCGGACGAGCCCATCCTGGTGGTGGTCGACCAGGAGGGACTGGCCCGACTGGGCCTGCGCGAGCCCGGTGACGACGACATCCGGACGTCACTGCCCACGGTGCCCGAGGAGTTCGAGGAGCCTGCGGAGCACGAGAGCGACCTTGCGGAGCAGCCGCCGCGACCTGCCGCGGATCCGGTGGCACGGGTGGTGGAGGAGCCGCTGCGCGACGCCGGGCCGCTTGCCGGGTACCGGCTGCGGCGGACCGACACCCCGGCGACCGAGACGTCCCCGGCGTCCTCGCGCCTGGAGCTGGTGGATACCGCCGGTGAGGTCGTGCCCGACCGGACGGTGTCGCCGCGTGAGGACGGCGGGTTCGTCATCCAGGGCCCCGAGGGCAACCTGTACCTGGACTCCGCCAACCGCTTCGAGTACCGCGAACTGGAGCTGCCGGGCCTCGACCACGTGGTACGGCTGCGGCAACCGGCCGGTATCGAAGGCCCACTTCAGCTCCTGGACCGCCAGGGCGACCCGGTCGAGGGCGCACGCATCGCCCGCTTCCCGGACCGACTCACCGTCACCGTCCCGCTGACAGGCCCGAACGAGGGCACCACCGCCGAGTGGCACTTCGACAACCGAGGCGCACTGGTCCGCCAGATCCTGCCCCAGACCGGCCAGCCGTCCGCCAGCACGGTCACCGGCCGCGGAAAGGCACCGCTGGATACCGCGGAGACGGCGGACGTATCGGACGTGGCGGAGACACCGTCGGCCGACGCCCCGGCGGAGCCGGAGGAGCTGGACGAGGAGCCCGAGCAGACGGCAAGTCGTGGCAGGGAGCGGCGGGCGCGATGGCAGCCGGGACTGCCGACCGTCCCCGAACAGCTGCCCGCGACTCCCCAGTTCCGGCTGCTGGTGCCGTCGCCGGAGGTGATCGCCCGGTACGAGCTGCTGGGACTGCCGACGGTTCCGGAGGTCGTGGACGCGGGCGGGAAGGCGGTGCCGGGCTGGACGGTGACGTCGCGTGCGGACGGCGGGTACACCGCGTCCGACGCGGCGGACGGGACCCGCTGGCAGTTCGGTGCGGACCGGGTGCCGCAGGCGCTGGACGTGCGGTTGGCGGGGACGGAGGACTTCGTGCGGTTCGCCGCCGGTGCCGACGGTCCCGAGCTGTCCGTGGTGGGCACGGAGGGCACGAGCCAGTACGAGATCGGCGAGGTCCGCGACGCGGCGGGAGTGCTGACCGAGGTATGGGTCAGCACTCCCGGAGACGACCTGGGGTGGCGTTTCGACGGAACCGGCGTACCCCGCGACGTCGAGGTGCCGCTGACCGGCGCGGGGCTGCCCGACCACCTGGCGGGTGCGCTGATCCGCAAGCTCCGGGTCCCGGTCTCCGAGACCGCGCCGTCGGGCTGGGTCGCCGAACTCGTCGCCGACGACCCGTGGGTCGTGGCGTCCCACGGCCTGGAGACGACCTCGGACGCGTACGTCCTCATCGACCGGGTGACCGACGAGGCGCTCCGCTTCGACGCGGACGGGGTCCTGGTACCGGTCCCCGCGCACCGTGAGGCGCCTTGGCGGACGTTGCTGCACCGGCTGAACGAGGGGCTGTTCTCGAAGCGTCCGCCCCGGGTGGAGCCACAGAACCACTTGGGCACCATCGGCCTGGAGTACGACCCCGAGCTGGCCCGGATCTTCGACGAGACGCTGCCCAAGGCGCGGCAGACGGGCACACGCGATGCGACGCCTCCGTTGCTGACGTCGTTGATCGCCGGCGATGCCACGGACTTCCTGCGGCGTGCCGGACTCGACCCGGTGGCTGACCGGGAGGAGCTCGCCGAGCTGCGGGCATCGGTCCATGAGGCGCTGTGGACGGACGCCCGGCGCGCCCTGGACGAGGCCGGGCCTGTCACGGACGCGGCCGGGCGTTCCGTGAACGGATTCACGGTGCTGCCCGCCCACCCGAACGGACTGCGCCCGGTGGTCCACGAGGCCACGGGGCTGGAGACCACGTTCGCGCGCTCAGGCCAAGTGGTTTCGCACCAGGTCTACTTGCACGAGGTCACCGAGGAGCTGGTGGGACGGCGGATGCTGGTCACCCACGGCCCTGGCGGGGAGTTCGTGTTCGAGTGGGCGGACGTGCCCGAGGGCGCGGAGCACCTCACCGTGGGCTGGGCGGGCGACGAGAACGAGGCGAGCGCAGGCGACCCTCTCCGTCAGTTCCTCATCGGGAACGGGCGTACCGGAGCGACGTACTTCTTCAGCGCGGACGGCACGCAGACCGAGGCTGTCGGCGAGCCGGAGGACTCGTCGCCACGGGCGGCGTCCGAGATCACCGTAGAGCCACCCGAGAACGAGCAGTCCCGAATACCGGCCTACGCCGCCGACACCCACGACACCGCACAACCGCACGAGCAGCAGCCGGACACCCCCACGGCCCCTCTCGAGCCGCAGCCGCAAGCTCAGCCGGAGCCGGAAGCTCAGCCCCCGCACGCCGAAGCCCCCTGGTACATGGGCCAGGACGACATGGACGCGCACGGTGAGCTGAACGTCATCGCCGTCGATCCCTGGGACGAGGCGCTGATCCGGCAGTGGGCCAACAACATCGCCTACGCGGTGCGCAGCGACGGCGACAGTGCCGAGCTGGCGACGGGCATCCGCGAAGGCCTGCGCACCCTGCTCCGGGACGGGACCGTACCCGAGGCGTTGTCGGCCGGCCGGGACACCGCCGGCACGTCCGCCGCGGACAGGGACAAGGACAACGCCAAGGACAAGGAGCGGCGGCTGGACTTCTGGGAGGCGGCCCTCCAGCGCGGGCTGCGGCTCACGGCGGGCGGTCGTGTGGTGTGGCTGCGGCCGGTGCTGCGCGATGTCGTGCCGTTGCCGGCGAACACGCCCGCTGTCGAGCAGTACGTCCTCAACTGGAACAAGTCGGCCACCACGCACAAGTCGGCGTGGGAGCACGGCTGGGGCGGCGGGACGTCCGTGCTGACGGCGATCTCCACGGGCGCGAAGGTCGCGTCGTCGGTCACACCGGCGCCGGTACTCGCCTTGGAGGCACACCGCACCGGCGAGACGCAGACCAACCGCACGGTGGCCTTCGACCGGAAGGTCTTCATGCAGCAGAGCACGCCCTTCGGCGCGGGCCTGAAGCTGCGGATCTTCGTCGACGGCGAGGAGCGTCACCATGACGTGGTCACGCCCGCCCGCCTCACCGTGCAGCTCCCCAAATCGCTGACCGTGCCGGGTGCTCTGCGGCACGTCGCCCACGAACCGTCGCGCGACGGCGAACCCTCGGACACCGGGTACCAGCGGGCCCGGACCATCATCAACGCGATCGATCTGATCCCGTCCGCCGCCGAGTTCGAGCGCCGGCTGCACTCGGCGGGGCTGTCCGCCGATGTCGTACGAGCCCTGATGGACCGGACTCTCACCCAGTTGAACGAGCGGTCCGCCATCAACCAGAGCAAGAACCTGCTGACCAACGGGCTGGTGACGGGGCAGGTGTCCGGCTCCCTGGGCATCGGCAGCTCCTTCAAGGGTCATGTGGCGATCCACGCGACGGTCGAGGGCCTGCGCTATCTGGGCGACACGAGCAAGGTCCCCGTACGTGAGGACTCCGCGAACACGCTGGCCGTGCACCGGAAGGAAGGCGCACGCACCGGCTTCTCGCTGGGCGCGCGGGTCACCGCGGGGCCGGCGGAGTTCTTCTCGCTCACCGGCGGGATCAACCGGGCCACCGGTCACGGCCTGGCCCTGGCGACCGACACCCACACCATCGTCCAGACCACCGAGGACCATGCGCGCTACCGCGCCTCGCTGAACGTCACCATCGAGGTGCGTTCCACCACCCACCGGATCGAGCCGGTCACCCTGACCGTGCCGGCCGAACTCGCCGTCCCCAGCCATGAGGCCGCCGACTTCGAGCACCGCGTGCTCGGTCCGGACGCCACGCTGCTACGGCAGCCGCAACCGGAGCCGGACGGGCCGGTGGAGGCCCACCCGTACGTGCGGGCACTGCTCGCCGAGGCCGCCGAGCTGGGCGTAGGCCTGCCGGAGACGGCGTTCCGGCGCCCGGAGCGGCTGGACGCGGAGCTGCCCGAGCCGCACTCGCGCGAGCCGCTGGCCCTGGCGGCGCGCAAGGGCCCGGGCTTCGGCGTCCTCTTCGGGCTGCCCGGCGCCGAACTGGTCCACGACCAGATCCGGACCGTCATCGAGCTGACGCACCAGCAGCTGAGCGGTCGCCGACCGAAGTTGACGCTCCACCCGCCCTTCGTCGAGCTGCGCCGCCCCCGGGTGAACTGGGCGGGTGCGGACGCGGACCTGCTCACCGCGTTCGGGCGGGCGTCCCTGGAGACCGACCTGGCGCAGCTGATGTCGGGCATCGAGCACTCGGTGCGGCTGGGCGGCCGGACGTACCACGTGTCGATGGCGGCCCGGCTGCTGGAGCGCGTCGGCGGCATCACCGGTGACGAGGCGCGGCGGATGTCGCTCAACGTCCGCACCAATCAGGGTGCCACCGTCACGGGAGAGCGGAAGAACAGCTGGAGCGTGCGGGGCTTCCTCGGTGCGCGCGGCCGGGTCCAGCTGGCCGAGGTGGTGCGACTGCAGCTCGGGCAGGCGGGTGTGACCGGCGGGATCGGGGGCGGAACCAAGCACGCGTTCTCCGGTGGGGCGGCGTCCGGCCAGCGTGCGGACATGAGCGGCAAGGTCGACGAGCACGTCTACAACGTGATCTACGAGCTGTCCGTGCGCACGGGCGGTCACCCGGAGCGGAGGTGGTGGATCGACAAGCCGGGCCAGGTGGTGGCCCAGGTGGCCATGCCGCACCTGCACGTTCCGGAGGAGAGGATCTCGCGGGAAGCGCTGCGCGAGGCCTACGTGACGCGGCCGATTCCGGCGCTGCCGGCCGTGGACCGGCAGGTGGACTTCGCCGGCCACGGCGCCACCGCCGTGTTCCGGTCGGTGACGGCCCCGCCCGAGGTGGTGCGTGCGGCGGCGGAGATGTACCGGAAGGCCAACGGCCATCCGGACACGTGGCTGGCGGACCCGGCGAACTGGCCCGCGGAGATCAAGGAGCTGTTCTCCCCGAATGAGCTGGTGGCGCGCTTCCCGTCGTTGACCAGCGCTCAGGGACGGCTGACGGAACTGCCCGACGGCCCCGACGGGTGGCACCAGGCTCTGCGGCTGCGGATCGTCGCCGTCGACCCGCACCATGTGCGGGCCCACGACGGCTCCGACTTCAAGCTGTGGCAGAACAGCAGCGCCTCCGCCAAGTACGAGCACGCCGACGACCGCACGCGTGCCCTGGGCCTGGCGGGCCGGCTGGGTCCGGTGGTGCACCTCGGCCACGGTGCGGATGAGGACGAGGAGTCCGCCGCGGCGGGCGGGGAAGAGTCCTCGGGCGAACAGCACCAGGCCCTGACCGCCCAGGTCGGCGGCACCCTCGGCGTCGGGTACCAGTGGGGCTGGGAGACCGGCGACAGCACCGCCGTCGGGCCGGTAGGCATCACGCGCGGCACATACGGCGGCCCCAAGCACACCTACCGGGCCGACGCGGTGTTCCAGATCACTCTCGACCGTTGGCGGGGGCGCCATCTGACCGACGCCGTGACCCGCGGCACCTCCGGCACGACCAGCGACGAGCTGACCCTGGAGGTCAGGCACGGCCTGGACTTCGTGGTCCCCGAGCGCCGGATCTTCGACCTGGGCCTGCCGGTACCGGACGGCGTGGGCCACGTCGAACCGCACCCGCCGACCGACCACTTCGACCCGGCCCTGCTGGCCGGAGGGAGCCACCCGGAGGTCCTCAAGTCCGACGGCGTGCTGGACACGATGAAGCAGTGGCTGACCGAGCAGCGTCTGCTGCGGCCCGGCCCCGACGGCGTCGGCCACCTGCCGAGCCGGCTGCTGAGCGAGATCGAGGCTTCCTATTCGCCCGCGGCTCTGCTCGACCAGTTCACCCTGCTCAACACGACCGGGGTCAAGCGGTGGTGGCCGATTCCGTCGGCCTTCGGTGCCACCCGCTACCTGTGGACCAAGGTCACCGCCGAGACCCTGGAGCCGATGTCGCAGCACGACCGGTCCGAGATGACGATGCTGCTGCGCGGCAAGGCGATCACCGAGAACACGACCAGTACCTCCCGCTCGACCGAGTTCGAGGGCCACGTCGAAGTGCACGGCAGGGTCGGCACCTCGACCACCGGCGGGCTCCAGGTCGTGGGCGGCTGGTCCCGCGAGGCGAGCACGGCACACGAGCAGCACGCACAAGGCGTGGGCGTCTACTGGGGCCAGACCAGCAACCCGTCGGTCGAGTTCCAGCTGCGCCAGCGGTTCGACGTCGAGATGGCCATCACTCAGCAGCTGCCCGAGATCCTCGACGCACCCGTGCGCGCCTACCACGGCGTCACGCTGGCCACTTCGAGCCTGATGGGCCACCGCCGTCACGCGGCGGGACGCGTCCAGCAGCACCCGTCGTTCGTCGCCCGCTTCCCGCGACGGCCCGAGGAGGGCTCCGTCGACGGCTGGGTACGGGTCGTCATCCCCAAGCACACCGTCCAGCCGGGCCCGGCGCCACAGCCGATCGCACCCCCCGCCCAGAACACCGTCGCGCGGTGGGAGTCCGGGGAACGGCCGTCGAACGACGCACTGGTGGACCTGATGGCCGAGCACGGGCATCCCTGGGCGCTCCCCGCCGCCACCGCCGTGAACCGCTGGGCCGTGCTGCCCGCGGCCCCGACCACCTCGCGTCCCGAGCCGACGACGCCGGAGTCCTGGCGGCCGGACGGCAGCACGCTCTTCGGCATGGTGTACGACCACCTCACCAACGAGGTGCACATGCGGCTCAGCCTGGAGCAGCTGCTGCGGCACAAGTACCAAGTGCTGGTCGGCGGCGAGAAGGTGACCGTGGGCATGCGGATCACCCGCGCCACCGCGCTGCCCGGATCCGAAGTGAAGATCCTCTCGCGCCACTTCAACCAGGGCCGGGACACCGAGGAGCACGTCAGCGGCGCGGCCAGTGCGTGGTTCGCCGGCATCGGCCCGGCCGTCGGCGGGGAGGTCGACGGCCACTCGCTGCGGGACTCGCTGCCGCTGCGCTACGAAAGCCATGGCTCCGGGGAACAGGCCGGGGAGTCCGAGGAGATCCTGGAGCGCAACACGGCCTCCACCCGACAGTTCCGCTACTACAAGGCGGACGTCGAACTCGTCCTCTCCGGCCCGCACGGGAACCTGCTCGTCGACGCCCCCGGCGGCCTGTACCTCATGCTCCCCACCGACCTCGAGGACTCCCCCGCCCTGCGGGACATCCTCGTCACCGAGCCGGAGCCCCAGCAGGCGGACAACTCCGACCCTGCCTCCCACGCCGAGCGCCCGGTCGACCCCCTGGTCGAGGCGTTTCTGACCCGCATCAGCGGTGATGCCGCGTCGGACAGCCGCCGACCAGAACCTCCCGTTTCGCCGGCGCCGCCCCCTGAGTCGGCGCCCGAGAAGGAGGCCGACACGGTGGCGCACCAGTCCGACGGCGCGGAGACCGCCGAGGCCAGTGCGGAAAGGTTCCTCACGCTGATCAACGATGACCGACGCGCAGCCGATACCGGCAGCCGTACCGATACCGACGAGGAATGAAGAAGGGACCGAGGCCCAGATGAGACCAGGAGAACACGCCTCCGACGAACCCGGCGGGGCGGAAGCCTCCGCCGGACAGGTCGGAGCACAGGTCGCGGTCGCGCCGGCGCCTGCCGCGCCAGGGACCGATGCCGACGGCACGGCCGGTCAGCCGGCCGGAGCCGTGTGGGACCAACCCCTGCCTTGGGCCACGCCGCAGGCCGAGGGCGAGGACCAGAGCTCCGAGGAGCCCCCGTCCTCACAGGCCGAGTCGCCCGTGGCCGAGGCAGGCCCGGCAGCGCAGGCGGCCGCCGTCCGTGAGGAGGGCGCAGACGGGGCGAAGGGCGAGGCAGCGGGCGACGCGGAACAGGGTGCGGAGAGCGCGGACGGTGCGGACGCCGCCGACAACGACTCCTCTGTCGCACTGTGGCAGGCCGCTGCCGCCGACCAGCAGCGCGGTGCGCACGCGGCGCCGACTCCCGTGGGGGCTACCGGCGTCGCCGGCCACGCCGTGTCCAAGTGGCTGCTCGGCGCGGCCGTCGCGGTCGGCGGTCTGGTCGCTGCCGCAGGAGCGGTCAAGGGAATGAGTTCGCCACCCGCCGCGACGGCCAAGGAGAAGCCGGAGCCGATCCTGGCTCCCGGCCAGGGCCTCGACGAGGACGGCAGCCCGACGCCGACTTCGACTCCGACGACGCCTGAGAAGAAGCGTGCCGAGGCGGGGGCCGGGAAGGCTGCCGCGGCGGCCGCGCCTGCGGCAGCCGCCGCGGCCCACGTCCCCGGCGCTCCCACCCCCACGCCGACGCACACCCCCGAGGCCGCATCCCAGCAGGCGGGCGTCAAGTCCTCGGTGGCCGGGCAGAGCAGCTATGTCTCCGTCCAGACCGCCCTGAAGTCCCCGAACGACTACTGGAGCCAGAGCTCCGTCACCGTCACGACCACCAAGAAGCTCACCGCGCTCAAGGTCGTGCTGCATGTGGCGCAGACCGGTGGCGTGGCGAACACCGGTGTCTGGACGTCGCTCGGTGACAAGGTCACGGTGCACACCGGAAGGGCCTCGGACGGCGGAGCTGACTACGTCGTGGTGCTCAACGAGGGCATCACGCTCGACTCGGGAACGTACGTCTTCCAGTTCGGGTACAACCACGACAAGGGCGCCCGTGAGACGGTCCATGACATATGGGGCGTGGTGACCACGGCCGTCGGTGACAGCGACGAGGTGTACAAGAACGGACGCTACTGACGTCACCTCGGTCCAGGCCTGCCCAGGCCTGGACCGAACCGTGCGGATGCCCGTTACACCTCTCAGCTGACGGCGGCCGTCGGCGTCGCGCAGGCGCCGGCGGCGCACGCCGTCAGCCACGCGTCGAAGTCGGCGTCGTAGCGGGTGCCGATGTCGGAGGCGTAGACGGCGTGTCCGCCGGCGTAGTCACCGACGCGGAAGCGGGCCAGCATGCGGTGGATGTCGGCGGGGTGCCGCTCGAACATGTAGCGGACCGCGAGGTAGCCCCACGGGTAGGTACGGGTCACATCGCTGTTGCTGTACGTGTTCTGGAACAGCGTGCTCAGCCGGTACGTGTGCTTGCCCGCCTCCGCGACCGCCTGCTCGTCGGTGATCCTGCGGTAGCCGTAGGAGACGTACTCGGCCACGCCCTCGATCCACCACACGTCCGGCACCGACGTCTGCTCGGCGAAGTCGCCCTTCATGTTGTACCGGGCGTCCAGGTAGTGCGTGTACTCGTGGTTGAGGTTCCAGATCCTGGCTGCGTGCCCGTCGTCCCGGGGCTTCTGGTACATGACCGCGAAGGGTTCGTTGGCGGGGTCGCTCGGGTCTCCGATCAGGGTCATCCCGCCGTTGTCCGTGCTGATCCCGAAGATCGCCCCGGCGTAGGTGCGGTAGTCGGCGCTGCCGGCGAAGACGACGAGGTCGAGCGTCGACAGATACTGCCCGGGTATGGGGCCGTCGTCCCGTACGAGATCGTGGAAGTACCGGTCCTGGCCCAGCACACTGGCGCACGCCGCGCCGAGATCGGCGGCGGTGAGAGCCTGGGCCCGGATGGTGTGCGTGGCGTCGCAGGAGTGGGCGATCGGCAGGACCGCCCTGGTCAGCTGTCCGGCGAGGTCACAGACGCCGTAGTACGAGCAGTTGGGGCCGTCGTAGTACTCGGCCTGGGTCGCCACCGCCACCCACAGCCCGGCCGTGGGGCCGGTGATCCGCGACGCGTCCAACAGACCCTTGGTCAGGGGCCGGACCGTGGGGTGCAGCGCCGGGTGCTCGACGTAACGGGCGAGGTTCATACCGGCGTTGGAGGCCAGGTAGGCGTTGTCGGTGGCGAGCAGGTCCAGGTGGTTCAGCGCGAACGCGTGCAGGGTCCGGGCGATGGACGGGTCGGCGGTGACCGCCTTGACGTAGTCGGCGTTCCAATTGCCGCGCCAGAGAGGGGTGTAGACGGCGTTGACGGCGGCCAGCATGCTGCGGATGGCGTTGTAGGAGCTGTCGTATGCGTTCAGCATCCGCCGGTAGACCTTCAGGTAGCGGGCCTGCTGGTCGGCGCTGTCGGTGAGGACGACGACCTCGCCCAGCACGTCGCCGTTGGCCGCGGTGACGTCCCGGGAGCGGGGGCGCGCGAAGAAGGTGTCCAGGCCGCTGGTGGTGTTGCGGGCCAGGGGTGCGCCGTACGGGCCGACGTCGGCCGGGTGGTTGAACTGCACGTAGTAGCCGGCGCGCAGGAACAGGACGAGCTGCCACACGCGGGCCGAGTTGTCGCCGCGATAGATCCGCGCCGTACTCGTGAACGCCTTCGCGACCGTGACCATCTGGGGCTCACGGAAGATGGCGCGGGCGTCCGAACCGGTCACCGCGAACAGGCTGTTGACGCAGTCCGTGGTCGAGGCCTTGACGAACGCGACGAGTTCGGCGCCGGTCCGGCGGCCGAAGTCGTCCGGGCTGCACGAGGCCGCCTTCGCGGCGGCGCCCGTACGCGGAGGGGTCGGTACGGACGTCGGTGCCAGGGGCGGGAGTTGGGCCGGGGTGAGCGGCTGCTTCTGTACGGCGGGACGGGCGGCGGGGCTGACGCGTGCGCCGGTCGGCGGTGGGGGTTGCGTTGCCTTCCGGGGCGAGGTCACGGGGGCGGTGGGGCCGGTGTCGGCCGGGGGTGCCGCGAGGGCGGGCGTCGACAGCAGGCCGGAGAGCGTGGCGCAGACGGCGAGTGTGCCGGCCATGCGTCTGGGCAGCACGAAGCGGTAGCGCATCGGGGTTCCTCCACGGATGTGATGCGCCTCGATACAGGTGCTGAGGCGTGTGAGGCACTGTCCCAGCGCCGGCCTGCCCCAACAATGGCGTGTGACATAGCACATGGCACCGTTGAGCCATAACGTCCGCGCCGCCGCCGTAGCCGCTACACCCCGGGCACGCTCCAGGTGCGTGCGGCCCAGGCCCTCAAGTGCGGGGACTGCGCGGCGAGTTCGCGGTAGGCGGCGGTGGCGGAATGGAACAGCGTCTCGGCGAGTTCCCCGGCGACCGCTTCACGCCGCCAGGCCAGGACGTAACGGCACCACAGCGGCGTACCGATCAGCGGCTTGACCACGACGTGCGGGATCGGCCGCAGCGTGGCCTGCACGAGGGACACGCCGAGCCCATCGGCGATCATTCCCTGCAACTGCAGCTGGTCGCCGAGGAATTCGTGCACGGTGGCCGGTGTGAAACCGGCTGCCGCGCACGCGGCATGGAAGACGCCGGGCCAGCCGGCCCCGTCGTCGGGCGTCACGAACCACGCCTCCTCGGCCAGGTCGGCGAGCGCGATCTGCGGGCGGTGCCGGAGCGGATGGCGGGACGGCAGGGCCACGAACGTCGGCTCGGTGACGATGCCGCGATGAACCACCGCGTCCGAGTGCTCCAGCTCCCTGCCGGGGTAGTCCGCGGCGATGGCCGCGTCCACCGTGCCGCCCTCCAGGAGTTCGACGATCCGTGAGGAGGCGTACACGCTGCTCACGGCGAGCGGGACAGCGGGCAGCCGGGCACGCACCCCGGACACCATGCCGGCCAGCATCGGCGAGTTGGTCGCCGCCACACGCAGGGTCCGGCGCGCGGTCCCGGCCCCGGCGGCCGGACGGCGCCCGATCGCGTCGGCGCGGGTCAGGACGTCGCGGGCCTGAGCCACCACCTCGACGCCGTAGCCGGTCGGCCGCACCCCCGTCGGCCCGCGCTCGAACAGCGGCTCGCCGAAGTGCCGCTCGATCCGCCGGAGTTGGGTGCTGATCCCGGGCTGCGAGTACCCCAGCTCCGCGGCCGCCCGGCCCACGCTCCCCGCGTCGGCGATCGCACACAGCACCCGCAGATGCCGAAGTTCCAGCTCCATACGGTCACATCCCCCCTCGTACCCACAAGGCGTCACCAAGGGAGCGTTCTGCGCAAACCATCTCAATAACGGGCATCACCATGTTCACGGACCCCCCTTTGAACGATCATCGCCATGAGTGGTTAGCATATGAGCGCTACCTAGCTCGAAAGATAGGCGCTCGTGACTGTCAACGACGACTCGTTCACCAACTGGAAGAACCGCGAGGAGATCGCGGAGTCGATGATCCCGATCATCGGGAAGCTGCACCGCGAGCGGGACGTCACCGTCCTGCTGCACAGCCGCTCCTTGGTGAACAAGTCGGTGGTCAGCATCCTGAAGACGCACCGGTTCGCCCGGCAGATCGCCGGCGAGGAGCTCTCGGTCACCGAGACCCTGCCCTTCCTCCAGGCGCTCGCCGCGCTCGACCTCGGCCCGTCCCAGATCGACATCGGCATGCTGGCCGCGACGTACAAGACCGACGACCGCGGTCTGTCGGTGGAGGCGTTCACCGCCGAGGCCGTCGCCGGTGCCACCGGCGCCAACAAGATCGAGCGCGGCGAGGGGCGCGACGCCGTCCTCTACGGCTTCGGCCGCATCGGCCGCCTGGTCGCCCGGCTGCTCATCGAGAAGTCCGGCTCGGGCAACGGCCTGCGGCTGCGCGCCATCGTCGTCCGTGGCGGTGGCGACCAGGACATCGTCAAGCGGGCCTCGCTGCTGCGCCGTGACTCCATCCACGGCCAGTTCCAGGGCACGATCACCGTCGACGAGGCGAACAGCACGATCATCGCCAACGGCAACGAGATCAAGGTGATCTACGCCAACGACCCGTCCGAGGTCGACTACACGGCGTACGGCATCAAGAACGCCATCCTCATCGACAACACCGGCAAGTGGCGCGACCGCGAGGGCCTGTCCAAGCACCTGCGCCCCGGCATCGACAAGGTCGTCCTGACCGCGCCGGGCAAGGGCGACGTCCCCAACATCGTGCACGGCGTCAACCACGACACGATCAAGCCGGACGAGCAGATCCTGTCCTGCGCCTCCTGCACCACCAACGCCATAGTCCCCCCGCTGAAGGCGATGGACGACGAGTTCGGTGTGCTGCGCGGCCATGTGGAGACCGTCCACTCGTTCACCAACGACCAGAACCTGCTGGACAACTACCACAAGTCCGAGCGCCGCGGCCGCAGTGCGCCGCTGAACATGGTCATCACCGAGACCGGCGCCGCCTCGGCCGTCGCCAAGGCGCTGCCCGACCTCAAGGCGAAGATCACCGGCAGCTCGATCCGCGTCCCGGTGCCGGACGTCTCGATCGCGATCCTGAACCTCCAGCTCGCGCGGGAGACCGACCGCCAGGAGGTCCTCGACTACCTGCGCGACGTGTCGCTGACCTCGCCGCTGCGCCGCCAGATCGACTTCATCACGGCCCCCGACGCGGTCTCCAGCGACTTCATCGGTTCGCGGCACGCCTCGATCGTGGACGCCGGAGCCCTGAAGGTCGAGGGCGACAACGCGATCCTCTACCTCTGGTACGACAACGAGTTCGGCTACTCCTGCCAGGTCATCCGCGTCGTCCAGCACGTCTCCGGGGTGGAGTACCCGACCTTCCCGGCACCGGCGGTCTGATCCCGCCCAGCCGTCGCTGACCCGTCTGCCGGCAATGCGGTGCCGACAGGCGGGTCGGCGCTCGGCCTTCTCCCCCGCTCAGTGGCCGCGGAACGCCTCCTCCAGCCACCAGGACCCGTGATCGGCGACCACCTTGGCGTCGACGAGCAACGGCGCCGATCGGGGACCGTCCACCCAGTCCCGCACAGCCTTCAGATCGGCCGGGGTCCGCACGGTCACCGCCTCGAAGCCATAGCCCCGCCCCACGGCGGCGATGTCCGTCGGCGGGAAGCGCACCGTGTCGAGCGGGTGCCCGTCGGGACCGAAGTGGTGCACCTCGGCGCCGTAGGCCTCGTCGTCGTACACGACGACCACCATGGGCAGCCCGAGCCGCCGTACGGTCTCCAGATCCGCGGCGCTCATCAGCGCCCCGCCGTCCCCGAGCGCCGCCACGGGCAGCCGGTCCGGCTGGGCCAGCGCCGCCCCGATCGTGGTCGCGAGGCCCAGCCCGATCGACTGGAACGCCTGAGTGAAGCAGAAGCCCTTCTCGTCCGGCACCGACAGGTACGCGCTCGGGTAGCCCATGAAGTTCCCGGAGTCCACGCCGACCACCCGCTCCGCGGGCAGGATGTCGTCGAGCGCGATGCTCAGCGTCCTCGGGTCGATCCGCTCCCGCGTGCTCGTGTCCTCGTACGGCACGTCACGCAGGCGCACGCGAGCGGCGAGAGCCGCTGCCACCTCCGGGATCCGGTAGCCCTCCCCGTCCGCTCCACCCGCCTCGCACAGCCGGCGCGCGGTGAGCCGGACGTCTCCGCCGACACCGAGGTGCACGGGCCGGTGCGCACCGAGCGCCGAGGGCTCGTCGTCGACCTGTACGACGGTGGCGTCGGCGCCGATGAGGTTGCCGTGCCGCATCGTCCACATGTTGAGGGCACAGCCCCAGCCGACGATCAGGTCCGCGCCCTGGAGCAGTTCGACGGCCAAGGGTGAGGCGAAGCCGCCGGAGATGCCCAGGGACCAGGGGTTGCCGTGGAAGAGCCCGTGGGCGACGGCCGAGGTCGCCAGGAGCGCGCCGTGCCGTTCGGCGAGTGTCTCCAGCGCCTCGCGGCAGCCTGCCCCGCGAGCTCCCCGGCCGGCCACGAAGACGGGCCGCCGGGCCTGCCCGAGCAACCGGGACAAGGCGGCCACCTCGTCCGCGTCCGGCTCGACCGCGACCCGCTGCGGCAGTGGCGCCGCGTGCGCCAGGGCGCCGTCGGGCACCTCCAGCGCCTGCACCGGCAGGGGGAGATTGAGCAGCACGGTACGCCGCTCCCGCACCGCCAGCCCGACCGCCACACACGCCTGCTCGACCGCTTCCTGCGCCGACGTGACCCGCACCGGGACCGCGCCCACCGCACGGGCCAACGCCTCTTGGTCGACGTAGAAGTTGGACCTCGACTCGGTCACCTCGGCGGCCAGCACGACGAGCGGTGTACGGCTCTTCGCCGCCTCCGCGATCCCGGTCATCGCGTTCGTCAGGCCGGGCCCCTGATGCACGCTCACCACCGCGACCGTGCCGCTGGTCCGGGCGTAGGCGTCGGCCATGGTCGCCGCCCCGCCCTCATGGCGTGCGGCGACGAACCGCGCCCCCGCGGCGACCATCGCGTTCGTCACGTGGAAGTTGCCCGATCCGACCACCCCGAAGACCTGGCCGACCCCGGCCGCGCACAGCGCCCGGCCCACCGCTTCAGCGACGTTCATCGGCGCTCCACCAGGGCGAGGACCCGTGCGGGAGCCCCGGAGCCCGTGACGATGGGCAACGGTCCGGCGATGACGACGGAGCCGGTCGGCGGCAGCGCGGCTAGGTTCTGCAGCTGGGTCAGCCCGTACTTGTCGCTGCCCATGAGGTAGGAGTGGCAGGGAAAGGCGGGGTCGAACGAGAACGCGCGCCCGGCATCCGTACCCACCGTCTCGACACCGAGACCGATCACCGGCGCCTCCTCGGCGACCCAGCGGGCGCACTCCGCCGACAGACCCGGGGTGTGCGGGCCGTTTTCGTCGGCGTTGAGGAACGCCTCCTGCGCATGCGAGCGGGCATCCCAGCCGGTGCGCAGCAACAGCCAACCGCCTTCGGGCAAGGGGCCGTTCTCGGCTTCCCAAGCCTTCACGTGATCGACCTCGACCAGGAAGTCGGGGTTCTTGGCGGCTTCGGCGCTGAAGTCCAGTACGGCCGCGGGTGCGATGAGCCGGCCGGCCGGCACCGAGGCCACGTCGGCGAGGTCCTTGCCGGTGACCCAGTGGTTCGGGGCGTCGAAGTGGGTGCCGGTGTGCTCGCCGCTGCGGAAGTTGTTCCAGTACCAGGCGGGGCCCCGGTCGTCGTACCTGCTGATCTCCTCCAGCTCGAACACGGCGGTCTGCCCGAACTCGGCAGGCAGCTGAATCACCGGTGTCGACGACGACAACGGCGAGGTGAGGTCGACGACTTCGATCGATCCACCTCGCAGAGCGGACACCAGCGCGGCAAGGACGGACGGCTCGGGCATGGGTGCCTCCTCGGGCGGGGCTCTGAAGTGACAGCATCGCAGCCGTACTTCCCCACCTCTTGACGCGTCAATGACAACAGTGGCTTCATGTCCAATGGGAGCGCTCCCACCTACTCGGGGAAGGGAACAGCATGCGCGACACGCGCCGATCACGCTTACAACTCCTCCCGTTCTTCGGCCTGTTGGCCGCCCTGCTCCTGCCCCTCGGAGTGACCCTCGCACCGCCTGCCACGGCTGCCGAGGCGGTGGAGCCCGTGCGCATCATGCCGCTGGGCGACTCCATCACCGGCTCGCCGGGCTGCTGGCGGGCGGTGCTGTGGAACCGGCTGCAGAGCACCGGACACACGGACATCGACTTCGTCGGCACCCTCGGCCCGCAGGGCTGCGGGCAGCCGTACGACGGGGACAACGAGGGTCATGGTGGCGAGTTGGTCACCAACGTGGCCGACCAGAACCTGCTGCCGGCCCGGCTGGCGGCCACGCTTCCGGACATCGTTGTCATGCACTTCGGCACGAACGACGTGTGGAGCAGTATCGCCCCCGACCGCATCCTCACCGCCTACACCAAGCTGGTGGAGCAGATGCGGGCCTCCAACCCGGACATGAGGATCCTGGTCGCGCAGATCATTCCGATGAACCCGAGCAGTTGCACGGGCTGCGCACAACGCGTCGTCGACTTCAACGCACGGATCCCCGAGTGGGCCCGGACCACGAGCACCAGTCGCTCCCCGGTCACCGTGGTCGACCAGTGGACGGGCTTCGACACCGCCACCGACACCTATGACGGCGTGCACCCCAGCGCCTCCGGCGACGAGAAGATCGCCGCCCGCTGGTATCCGGCCCTGGCGGCACTCCTCGACGCGGGCCCTGGGGATCCCGGAGACCCCGGTGACCCTGGCGATCCCGGTGACCCGCCGGCCTGCACCGCGTCGTTCCGTGCCGTCTCCGCCTGGCAGGGCGGCTACCAGGGCGAGGTGACGGTGACCAACGCGTCCGGCTCCTCCGTCTCGGGCTGGACCGCGACGGTCGTACCGGCGGACGGCGCCCGACTCACCCAGGTCTGGAACGGCACCCTCGGCACGGCCGCCGACGGCACCGCGACCGTCGCCAACGCGTCGTGGAACGGCACGTTGGCACCCGGCGCAAGCGCGAGCTTCGGCTTCATCGCCGGCACCCCGGCAACGGCCGGCACTCCGTCGGCGACTGTCACTTGCACGGCGCGCGCCGCGTCGTCCTGACGCACCGTCACCCCCCATCCCACCCTACGGAGCCGCCATGAGATCCCGCACCCGCACCACCCCACGAGTGGCCGCCGTCGTGGCCGCCCTCCTGGGCCTGCTCGTCCCCTTGCTCTCCTTCGCCACGCCGGCCCAGGCAGCGGCCACCGGCCTGCACATCCAGAACGGCAGGCTGCTGGAGGCGTCCGGGAACGACTTCGTGATGCGTGGCGTCAACCACGCCCACACCTGGTACCCGGGCGAGACGCAGTCGCTGGCCGACGTCAAGGCGCTGGGTGCCAACACCGTCCGCGTCGTCCTCTCCGACGGCCACCGCTGGACCAAGAACAGCGCCGAGGACGTGGCGAGCATCATCGCCCGGTGCAAGGCCAACCGGCTCATCTGCGTGCTGGAGGTGCACGACACCACCGGCTACGGAGAGGAGGCCGCGGCCGGGACCCTCGACCACGCGGCCGACTACTGGATCGGCCTGAAGGACGTGCTCACCGGCCAGGAGAACTACGTCATCATCAACATCGGCAACGAGCCCTGGGGCAACACCAATCCCGCCGGCTGGACCGACCCCACGATCGCGGCCGTCAAGAAGCTGCGCACCGCCGGCTTCGCCCACACGATCATGGTGGACGCACCCAACTGGGGCCAGGACTGGCAAGGCGTCATGCGCGCCAACGCCCAGGCCGTCTACGACGCCGACCCCACCGGCAACCTGATCTTCTCGATCCACATGTACAGCGTCTACGACACCGCGCAGGAGATCACGGACTACCTCAACGCCTTCGTCAACGCCAAACTGCCCCTCCTCATCGGCGAGTTCGGAGGCCCGCCCGACCAGTACGGCGACCCGGACGAGGACACCATGATGGCCGCCGCGCAGCAGCTCCGGCTCGGTTACCTGGCGTGGTCCTGGAGCGGCAACACCGACCCGATCCTGGACCTGGCGACCGGCTTCGACCCCACGCGGCTCAGCTCCTGGGGCCAACGGATCTTCAACGGCGCGAACGGCATCGCCGCCACGTCCGAGGAGGCCGCGATCTACTCCTCCGGCGGCGGAGACACCACTCCCCCGACCACCCCCGGGACGCCTACCGCCTCCGCCGTGACGTCCTCGTCCGTCACCTTGAACTGGACCGCCGCCACCGACGCGAACGGCATCACCGGCTATGACGTGGTCCGCGTCAACGGCACGACCGAGGCCGCGGCCACCACCACGACCGGCACCTCCGCCACCGTCACCGGCCTCGCCCCGGCAACCTCCTACACCTTCGCCGTCTACGCCCGTGACGCGGCCGGCAACCGCTCGCAGCGCTCCGGCACGGTCACTGCCACGACGTCCTCCGGCGGCTCGTCCGCGACGTGCGGTGTCGCCTACCGGGTGACGAACGAGTGGCCCGGCGGCTTCCAGGGCGAGGTCGTCATCCGCAACACCGGCAGCTCGGCGATCAACGGCTGGACCCTGCGCTGGACCTTCCCCGACAGCCAGCGCATCAGCAACCTGTGGGGCGGCACGGCGACGCAGAGCGGCGCCGAGGTGAGCGTCGCCTCCGCGTCGTACACGGCGACGATCGCCCCGGCGGGCTCGGTCACCCTCGGCTTCACGGCCACGAAGGGGAGCACGAACCCCAAGCCCACGGCCTACACGCTCAACAACTCCGCCTGCTCGCCCAGCTGACCCACCCCGGCGCTGAACCGCCTTGGCGTCCTGTGTCGGCACAGGGCGCCAAGGAGGTCGGGTGATCAGGCGACCATGCCGCCGTTGACGTAGACGGTCTGGCCGTTGATCCACCGGCCGCGGCCGGCGAGGAGGGAGATGACCTCGGCTATGTCCTCGGGGGTGCCGAGCCGCTCGAGCGGGTTCATCCTGGCCATGGAGTCGATGGTCTCCTCGTCCTTGCCGTCGAGGAACAGAGCCGTGGCGGTGGGGCCGGGGGCCACCGCGTTGACGGTGATGTCCCGGCCGCGCAGTTCCTTCGCCAGGACGAGGCTGATGGCGTCGACAGCGCCCTTGCTGGCCGCGTAGGCGGCGTAGGTCGGCAGGCCGAGCTTGGTGACGGACGTGGACAGGTTGATGACGGCGCCGCCGGAGCGGACGTGGCGGGCTGCCTGCTGGTTGACGACGAAGGTGCCGCGGATGTTGGTGCGGTGCATACGGTCCAGGACGTCGAGGTCGAAGGAGGCCAGCGGAGCCAGCGCCATCATGCCCGCGGAGTTCACTACGACGTCCACGCCGCCGAACTCGGCGATCACACTGTCGAACACCGCCCCCACCGCCTGTTCGTCAGCGACGTCCGCCTGGTAGGCCGCGGCACGGCCTCCGGCCTCGCGGATCGCGGCGACCGTGTTGTCGGCCTCCGTCTTGTTGCCCGCGTAGACGACCGCCACGGTCTGGCCGTCCGCCGCCAGCCGCTCGGCGACCGCACGACCGATCCCGCGCGAGCCGCCGGTGACGATCGCGACGCGCTGCTCCGGTGTGGTGCTCATGGTGTGCTCCCTCATGTCCGCGGCCTCGCCGCCCGCCGTTTCCATCACTGCGTCCCTCACTGTTTCCATCGATAACGGTACACCGATTCCAACGATACGCAACCACCGATATCGAGAATTCGTTATCATCGATTCGTGGCAGATCGAGCAGAGTCCCGAGCGGACCTCAAGAAGAGACTCGTCGCGGCCGCCGCGGACCTGTTGGTCGCAGAAGGCAGGGACGCCGTGACCACGCGCGCGGTCAGCACCGCGGCAGGCGTTCAGCCGCCGACCATCTACCGCCTCTTCGGCGACATGGACGGCCTGCTGGCGGCAACCGCCGCCGACGGCTTCACCCGGTACCTGAAGCAGAAGAGCTCCCGGGCACCGTCCGCGAATCCCGTCGACGACCTGCGCGCGGGCTGGGACATGCACGTGGAGTTCGGGCTCGGCAACCCGGCGCACTACCTGCTCATGTACGGGCAGCCGCAGCCGGGCGGTGAGTCCGACGCCGCCAAGGAAGCCCATCGCCTGCTGCGCGAGATCCTGGAGCGCGTCGCCAGAGCGGGGCGCCTGACGGTTCCCGTCGAGCGGGCGGCCCAGATGGCCCACGGGGCCGGCATGGGGGTCACCTTCGCCCTCCTGGCGCTCAAGCCCGAAGAGCGTGACCTGGGCGTGTCGGCCCAGACGCGCGAGGCCGTCATCGCGGCCATCACGACGGAGGCGGACACGGACGACGACGACCTGCCCCGCGCTCCGGACAGCGCGCGTGAGGCGCGCCGCCGGGTGCTCGCTCTCCGTTCGATTCTGGACGACATGCCGGCCACGTACACCCCCGGCGAGCGCATGCTCCTCGAGGAACTGCTCGACCGGGCGGGCCTCGATCCGGCGCAGGGGTGAGCGGGCCGCGACGCGGCGCCGGCGGGCGCGACACCTGCCGAAAAGCGGCTGGCCGAGGGTTTGCCGGAGGAGGCAACCTGGACAGGAGCGGAAGCGTCTTTCGTGTGGGACACGAAGGGCCGGCCCGCGTGCCGCCGACAGGAACGAGGGTGACGCGATGAGCGACAAGGCCCGCAAGCTGTTCGAGGCGCTCGACCTCGACGAGAACGGAACCCTGACCCGCGAAGAGGTGATCATCGCCCTGCGCACGAAGGGCCCGTCTCTGGCCGCGTCGGGAGATCTGCCCGTCTGGGCCGTGGGCGACGAGAACGCCTCCTCCGCCCTGTTCGACGCCGCCGACCAGAACGGCGACGAGGTACTCACCCTGGAGGAGTTCGCGGCAGTGGTGGACCGCCGTTTCGGCTGGGCCTGAGGCCGTTCAGAACCGAGGGATCGCGGCCGTGTAAGGCCATTGACGCCCGGTGCCGGCATGAGTGACGATCCCGGCCGGAGGCGTTCGGAGGCGTTCGGAGGCGTTCGGAGGCGTTCGGAGGCGTTCGGAGGGGTTCAGAAGGGTTCATGGAGGTCGGGGCACGGGCAGCTCCGGGTCTCTTCCTCGCCCTGCGGCAACCGGCGCTCGCCGACGCGCGCATGCTGCCGTAGCAGGTGACCTGCGGGGCTTCAAGGGCAACACGGCGAGGCCGCGGTCACAGGCACGGGGAGGGCAAGGTCACAGCCGTGCCCACTGCTGCTCCTTTGTTGATCTGTCCTAGCATCCGAGCATGACGGTCCTGCCTGACGACGGGCTCTCCCTGGCCGCCGAGTTCCCAGAAGCGACACATGAGCAGTGGCAGCGCCTCGTCGAGGGCGTCCTGCGCAAGTCGGGCAAGGAAGTCTCGGGTGCCGCCGCGGAGAACGCCCTGTCCACGCTGTTGGAGGACGGGCTCACCACCCGCCCCCTGTACACCGCGCGCGACGCCGCGCCCGACCCCGGCCTGCCCGGCTTCGCCCCGTTCGTACGCGGTGGCCGGCCCGAGGGCAACACGGCCGGCGGCTGGGACGTACGCCAGCGACACGCGGCGGCCGACGGCAGCGCCGTCCTGACCGACCTGGAGAACGGCGTCACCTCGCTGTGGCTGGCCGTCGGCGACTTCGGCATCCCGGTCTCCTCGCTCGCCTCGGTGCTCGACGGCGTGTACCTCGACCTGGCCCCGGTGGTTCTCGAAGCGGGTGCCGAAGTCGAGCCCGCCGCGCGGGAGTTGCTGCGCGTCGTCGAGGAGCGGGGCGTGGCGCCGGAGGCGGTGCGCGGCAACCTGGGCGCCGATCCGCTGGGGCACGAGGCCCGCACCGGGCAGTCGTACGACATGGCGCAGGTGACCGGGCTCGCCCGGCAGTGCACGGACGCCTACCCGGGCCTGCGCGCGCTGACCGTGGACGCGCTGCCGTACCACGAGGCGGGCGGTTCGGCCGCGCAGGAGCTGGGCTGCTCGCTGGCGACCGGCGTGGCGTACTTGCGGGAGCTGACCGGGGCCGGGCTGAGCGTCGCTGAGGCGTGCGCACAGCTGGAGTTCCGGTACGCGGCGACCGCCGACCAGTTCCTGACCGTCGCCAAGCTGCGCGCGGCCCGCCGGCTGTGGGCGCGGGTCGCCGAGGTGTGCGGGGCTCCAGGGCAGCAGGTGCAGCACGCCGTCACCTCCACGGTGATGATGACGCCGCGCGACCCCTGGGTGAACATGCTGCGCGCGACGGTGGCCACGCTGGCCGCCGGGGTGGGCGGCGCCGACGCGGTGACCGTGCTGCCGTTCGATCACGCGCTGGGCCTGCCGGACGCGTTTGCGCGCCGGATCGCCCGCAACACCTCCACGATCCTCATCGAGGAGTCGCACCTGTCCCGGGTGATCGACCCGGCCGGCGGCTCCTGGTACGTGGAGCGGCTCACCGACGAACTCGCCCACGCGGGCTGGGAGTTCTTCCAGAGCATCGAGAAGGCCGGCGGGCACGCCGCCGCACTGCGTTCGGGCATGGTCGGGGAACGGCTGGCCGAGACCTGGTCCGTGCGCAGCGCGAAGCTCGCGAAGCGCCGCGAACCCGTCACCGGCGTCAGCGAGTTCCCGCATCTGGCCGAGAAGCCGGTGGTGCGCGAGCCGGCGCCCGAGCCGCTGTCCGGCGGGCTGCCGCGGGTGCGACGCGACGAGGCGTTCGAGGCGCTGCGCGCCCGCTCCGACGCCCACCTCGCGGCGACCGGCTCCCGGCCCCGGGTGTATCTGGCCGCGCTGGGCCCCGCCGCAGCGCACACCGCCCGGCTCACCTTCGCCGCCAACCTCTTCCAGGCGGGCGGCATCGAGCCCGTCACCGAGGGTTCCTTCGCGGACAGCGGGGCGCGCGAGGTCTGCCTGTGCTCCAGCGACGCGCTGTACGAGGAGCAGGCGGACTCCGTCGCCGCCGAACTGCGGGCGGCGGGCGCCGAGCACGTGTTCCTCGCCGGCCGCCCCGGGCAGTACTCCGGTGTCGACGGCTACGTCTTCGCGGGCTGCGACGCCGTCGCCGTGCTCACCGCCAGCCTCGACCGCATGGGAGTGTCGTGATGTCCGTCCCCGACTTCTCCGGGATCGAACTCGGGGTGCCGACCGCCGACGGCGGCCCCGACGAGTGGCGTACGGCTGTGAAGAAGGCCGCCGACGGCGACGACCTGCTCTGGGAGACCCCGGAGGGCATCACGGTCAAGCCGCTCTACACCGGCGCCGACCTGGAGGGCCTGGACTTCCTGGGCACGTACCCGGGCATGGCCCCGTATCTGCGCGGCCCGTACCCGACGATGTACGTCAACCAGCCCTGGACGATCCGCCAGTACGCGGGCTTCTCCACCGCCGAGGAGTCCAACGCCTTCTACCGGCGCAATCTGGCGGCCGGTCAGAAGGGCCTGTCGGTCGCCTTCGACCTGCCCACCCACCGCGGCTACGACAGCGACCATCCGCGCGTGACCGGCGACGTCGGCATGGCGGGCGTGGCGATCGACTCGATCTACGACATGCGGCAGCTCTTCGACGGCATCCCGCTGGACAAGATGACCGTGTCGATGACGATGAACGGCGCCGTGCTGCCGGTGCTGGCGCTCTACATCGTCGCCGCCGAGGAACAGGGCGTACCGCCCGAGAAGTTGGCCGGGACCATCCAGAACGACATCCTCAAGGAGTTCATGGTCCGCAACACCTACATCTATCCGCCGAAGCCGTCGATGCGGATCATCTCCGACATCTTCGCCTTCACCTCGCAGCGGATGCCCCGCTACAACTCCATCTCCATCTCCGGCTACCACATCCAGGAGGCGGGCGCGACGGCCGACCTGGAGCTGGCGTACACGCTCGCGGACGGTGTGGAGTACATCCGGGCGGGCCGTGAAGCGGGCCTGGACGTGGACGCGTTCGCGCCTCGCCTCTCCTTCTTCTGGGCGATCGGCATGAACTTCTTCATGGAGATCGCCAAGCTGCGCGCGGCCCGCCTGCTGTGGGCCAAGCTGGTCAAGCAGTTCGACCCGAAGAACAGCAAGTCCCTCTCCCTGCGCACCCATTCGCAGACTTCCGGCTGGTCGCTGACCGCGCAGGACGTGTTCAACAACGTCACGCGCACGTGCGTCGAGGCGATGGCGGCCACCCAGGGCCACACCCAGTCGCTGCACACCAACGCCCTCGACGAGGCGCTCGCGCTGCCCACCGACTTCTCCGCGCGGATCGCCCGCAACACGCAGCTGCTGATCCAGCAGGAGTCCGGCACGACCCGGGTCATCGACCCGTGGGGCGGCAGCGCCTACGTGGAGAAGCTGACGTACGACCTCGCGCGCCGGGCCTGGCAGCACATCCAGGAGGTCGAGGCCGCGGGCGGCATGGCCAAGGCCATCGACGCCGGCATCCCCAAGCTGCGCATCGAGGAGGCCGCGGCCCGCACCCAGGCCCGTATCGACTCCGGGCGGCAGCCGGTCATCGGCGTCAACAAGTACCGGGTGGAGAACGACGAGGCGATCGACGTCCTCAAGGTCGACAACTCCTCCGTGCGCGCCCAGCAGATCGAGAAGCTGCGCCGACTGCGCGAGGAGCGCGACGAGCGGGTGTGCCAGGACTCGCTGGACGCGCTCACCCGGGCCGCCGGGGGCGAGGGCAACCTCCTGGAGCTGGCAGTGAACGCGGCCCGCGCGAAGGCGACCGTCGGGGAGATCTCCGACGCCCTGGAGAAGGTGTACGGCCGGCACGCGAGCCAGATCCGTACGATCTCCGGCGTGTACCGCAACGAAGCAGGCGAGTCCCCGAACGTGGACCGCACCCGCACCCTGGTGGACGCCTTCGCGGACGCCGAGGGCCGCCGCCCGCGCATCCTGGTCGCCAAGATGGGCCAGGACGGCCACGACCGCGGCCAGAAGGTGATCGCCACCGCCTTCGCCGACCTCGGCTTCGACGTGGACGTCGGCCCGCTGTTCCAGACGCCCGCCGAGGTTGCCCGCCAGGCGGTCGAGGCGGACGTGCACATCGTGGGCGTGTCCTCGCTGGCCGCCGGTCACCTCACGCTCGTGCCGGCGCTGCGGGAGGAACTGGCGGCGGAGGGCCGCGAGGACATCATGATCGTGGTCGGCGGGGTGATCCCGCCCCAGGACGTGCCCACGCTCCTGGAGATGGGCGCGGCCGCCGTGTTCCCGCCGGGGACGGTGATCCCGGATGCGGCGTACGACCTGGTCAAGCGGCTGTCGGCCGACCTCGGGCATGAGCTGTGATCGATCTTGACACCTATGTGAAGGGCGTGCTGGACGGCAAGCGCGCGATCGTGGCCCGCGCGATCACGCTCGTGGAGTCGACGCGCCCGCAACACCGCGCCCTGGCACAGGAGTTGCTGACCGAGCTGCTGCCGCACAGCGGCAGGGCCCGGCGGATCGGCGTCAGCGGTGTGCCGGGCGTGGGCAAGTCGACGTTCATCGACGCGTTCGGCACGATGCTGACCGGGCTCGGGCATCGGGTGGCCGTGCTGGCCGTCGACCCGTCGTCGAGCCGTACGGGCGGTTCGATCCTCGGCGACAAGACGCGCATGGAACGGCTGGCCGTCGACCCGGCGGCCTTCGTACGCCCCTCCCCCACCGCGGGGACGCTCGGCGGGGTCGCCAAGGCCACGCGTGAGTCCATCGTCGTGATGGAGGCCGCCGGTTACGACGTGGTGCTGGTCGAGACGGTCGGCGTGGGACAGTCGGAGACGGCCGTGGCGAACATGGTCGACACGTTTCTGCTGCTCACACTGGCCCGCACCGGCGACCAGCTGCAGGGCATCAAGAAGGGTGTCCTGGAGCTGGCCGACGTGATCGCCGTGAACAAGGCGGACGGCCCGCACGAACGCGACGCCCGCGCCGCCGCGCGCGAACTGGCGGGCGCGCTGCGGCTGATGCACGGCAAGGACGCGTTCTGGACACCGCCGGTGCTCAGTTGCAGCGCGCGCGAGTCGGCCGGCCTCGACGTGCTCTGGGAGCGGCTGGAGCAGCACCGCACCCTGCTGGACTCCACCGGACGGCTCGCCGCCAGACGCCGGGACCAGCAGGTCGACTGGACCTGGACCATGGTCCGCGACGAACTGCTGGGCCGCCTGCACGCCGACAGTGCGGTACGGGCACTGGCCCCCGACCTCGAACGGCGGGTCAGAGAGGGCGAGTTGACGGCGACGCTGGCGGCGGAGCGGATTCTGGGGGCGTTCGGCGGGAAGAGCAACACGAGCCCGTCCTGACCGACCGCGCCCCTGCCCGCCGAGGTCTACGGCATGGACAGGTCGATCGCTCGGTCGACGTCCTGCGGCTGCAGTACGCGCAGGATGCCTTCCAGCAGGTAGTAGTCGGCGTAGGGAAGGGAGATCTCGATCCCGTCCTCGGCCGGCCGGTGGCGCGTGCAGCGGGCCACGACCGCCTCGGCGCGAGTCGAGTTCTTCGTCAGGCAGGTCTCCGACAGTGCGGTGAGCAGCCGTAGCGCCACCTCGCGGTAGGCAGGCCTACCGGTGGCCGTGGCCAGGTCGAGCAGGCCGCACGCCATGATCGCGCCGGCCGACGCGTCCTTGATGTCGTGGGGCTGTTGCGGGGCTCGGTAGTCCCAGACCGGAACGTGGTCCGGGGTCAGCGCCCCCACCGCGAAGTCCGCGAGTCTGCGTGCGGTGGCCAGGAACTGGGGGTTTCCGGTGCGCCGGTACATCGTGGTGAACCCGTACAGTCCCCACGCCTGCCCGCGTGACCAGCACGACGTGGGGCTGTACCCCTGCACGGTGTCCGGGCCGATCGGCGCCCCGCTGTCCGGGTCGAAGTCGTACACGTGCGGGGTCGATCCGTCCGGGCGCAGGAAGACCCGCTGAGCGGTCTTCGCGTGCTCCACGGCGATGTCCAGGTACTTCGGGTCGCCGGTCTGCCGGCTCGCGAACGCCAGCAGGTCGAGGTTCATCATCGTGTCGATGATGACGCGGCCCGCGTTCTTCGGATCGGTCAGTGCGCCCCAGGCCCTGATGAAGCGCCCGCGCGGGTTGTACCGCTGGATCAGGGAGTCGGCCGCCCGTACCGCGCCGGTCCGCCATGCGTCGTCGCCCGTCAGCCGCCAGGCGGTGACCCAGGACGGGGAGAAGAGGAAGCCGAGGTCGTGCGTGCCCGTGTCGTACTGACGGGGGGCCAGCTTCTCCGCCGATGCCAGTGCCCGTGCGCGGAAGGCTTCGTCCTTGCTGTACAGCCATGCCATCCACAGCGTGCCCGGCCAGAACCCGCCGACCCAGTCGCCGTTCTGCGAGTAGACCCACTTCTCGAACTTCGTGCCGACGGGGAAGGCGGTCACGGTCGGTGCGACGGTGCGGAGCTTCTCGACCGCGTAGTCGGCCGCCGCGCGGAGCCTTTGCAGGGTCGGTGCCGGTGACCGGTCGGCGGTCTCGCCCGCGGCCGCGGCTGGTGCGGTAGAAGCACATGCCGCCGCGGCGCCGGCCGCCGTGGCCAGCACAGTGCGCCGGGAAACAGTCATGCCTGTCCCTCCAACTGGTCAACGGGAGAAAGGAGTTGGTCGAGCCTTGCATGACACGCGCGGCGCTGTACACCCACGTGAGAAATGTTCATGAGTGTGAACCAGTCGAGCAGGTCGAGCACCTCACGCCGTGACGGCCGGTGCCGCGCACACGGCACTCGGCTTCACTGCTTGGCGCCGAAGTTCTGGGTCCACCACGGGCCGCCCGCGCCCTCGTGGATACCCACGCCGATGTCCTTGAACGAGCAGTTGAGGATGTTGGCGCGGTGGCCGGGGCTGTTCATCCACGAGTCCATCACCGCCTCCGGGGTCTGCTGGCCCTGGGCGATGTTCTCCCCGTACGTGGACCAGGTGTAGCCCGCGGCGGTGATCCGCTGCCCGGGGTCGGCGCCGTCCGGGTTGGTGTGGTCGAAGAAGTCGCGGGCGTCCATGTCCTCGGAGTGGCCCAGTGCGGCCTGGTTCAGTTGCGGGTCCTCCGTGAGGGGACCGCAGCCGGCGTCCGCCCGCTCCTTGTTCACCAGGGCGACCACCTGCGCGACGGCGCCCGTCGGGGTCGGCTGCGCCTGCGGGGTGCTGGAAGCGCTCCGAGTCGGCCGAGTGGACGGCCGGGGAGTCGGCACGCTCTTCTTGGTCGGGCGTGGGGTCTTGGAGGGGCTCGCCTTCTTCGAGGGTGACGCGGACGGTGACGGAGACTTCGAGACCGACGGGGAGGTCTCGACAAGGCTGGGTTCCGCGAGGTCCACGGAGGGAGCGCCGGCGGCCCGCGCGGCCGTCGCCTCCTCGCTCCCCGTCCCGGGTTCCGTGTCGAAGTACCACAGCCCGCCCCCCGCCACGCAGGCCGCCACGACGGCACCTCCGACGGCCCGGCGGCGGATACGTCGGCGTCGACGGGCCTCACTGCGGGAGACGGCCCGGCCGCGCCCGCCGCCGTGTCCGGAACCCCGGCCCGATCCGCCACGGCCGCCGGACGCGGGCAGCCGGGACGCCGAGCCGACCATGGCCATCCCGCCGGAGGCCGAGAGCACGCTCTCCCACAAGGCGGGCGCCGCGGCGATCAGCGCCAGACCGGCCAGCAGCCCCTCCGCGGGCATCAACCCGCTCCACAATCCTGAGCAATGGGCGCAACTACGGGCATGCCGGGCTATTCGCTTGCGCCACAGCGCCGAGGGCCGACCGTCCCAGGACGCCAGCACACCCCTCAGCTCCTCGCAGCGCGGCCGTGCGTCGAGCGCCCGCACCACCACGCGGGCCGCCTCCAGTTGCGCCTTCATCCGCTGCACCCGGACCGCCGTGTGCTGCGGCGACAGCTCCAGGGCCTCGGCCACCTCCGAGCGGGTCAGTTCACCGGCGCACTCCAGCCACCAGAGCGACAGCAGGCCTCGGTCGTCGGGCTCCAGCCAGCGTGTCGCCCGTGCGGTCTCCTGTCGTTGCCCGGACAACTGGAGCTGGACCATCGTCAGGTCCACGAAGTCGGCGCCCGGATCCGCGAGGTCCTGGGCCTCCTCGACCGTGCCCGGGGCCGACTGCCGGGCGTGCCAGTGCGCCCGTACCTGGTTCATCGCGATGGCCACGAGCCAGGAGCGGAAGCTCTCGGGGTCACGCAGACCGCCCAGCGCGTCGAGGGCACGGAGCATGGTGTCCTGCACGACGTCGTCGACGTCGACCGAGCCGTTCAGAGCCCGGCCCACGACGTTGTAGACCAGCGGAAGGTATGCCCCGACCAGGGCGTCCTGAGCCTCCGGATCGCCGTTTCGGGCAGCGGCCACCAGTGCCGCCGACTCCCTCGCGCGCTCTGCACTCATCAAAAACTTCCCTGTCCTCGACGCCGAACGATGCTGTCCGATACTTGGGAGATCGATCGGTGGGCCCGGGATAACAGTTCTTCGGACGCATGTTCCACGAGAGACTCACGGGGCCGGTCGGGCGGCGCAATGGGGAAAGTCACATCGAGGGGCACTGAGAGATTCGGCGCGCCGGCATGGGACTGTCGGCCTGTCCGAGTACGCCCATCCTCGTCATAGTTCGCGGCCTATGTGGGCGACGCCGCATGGGTGCCTCGTAGATGGGGCGAGCCAGGTGGCGTCACGGCATCTCGACGGCCTGATGGGTCGATGCGGCGCGGGTTTTCCTCCGGCGCCGCATCGACGTTCCGATGTCAGGACAAGGCGAGCACCGGCCCCTCGACACCCAACAGAGCGCGCAGGGACGGAATCCGGCGCCAAGTCAGGCCGAGAGCGCGGGCGGCGAAGCGGAGGGTGACGTGAGGGGCACCTTGCGCCGCTTCCCGTATCGCCTCCCGTGCGGCCTGTGCGTCCCAGGGCAGGGCGGCCCGGGCGGGTGCCGACGGCTCCCCTGCTCCGACGCGCTCCCGGTCGAGCTCGTGGATCTGCGTGAGCTCGGCCGAGAGATCGGCGGCGGCTTCCAGGGTCGTCGGCAGTACGCCGAGCAGGTGGGCCGCGACCGCGTTGTGGGCGAGGGCGTCGTCCAGGCTCGTGGAGTGGATGCCGGCGGACGCGTCCGTGAGCGGGATGAGGTGGTTCACCGTACGGACCGGTCCGCGTACGCCGTCGACCGCCGCCGCGAACAGGGCGGACGCCTCCGAGGGATGCCAGGCCAGGGCCGTTCGGATCGCGGCGACGTCCTGCGCGAGTGGGGTGAGAGCATCGCCGCTCAGGCGGCCCAGGACGTCCTTCTGGGGGACCTCCCCGTCGGTTCCCGGACCGGCGACGTACACGGTGGCGGGCACCCCGGCGATCCTGCACGCGGCCAGGGCCAGCGCGTCCACCAGAGGGCTGCACAGGGTGTCCTCGTCGCCGTGCGTGAGGATGTCGCCGCCGACGTCGACGATGCGGACGTGGTCGTGTCCGGTGTCCGCGAGCCGTCGGATCTGCTCCGCCATCGCGGCAAGCCCCCGCAAAGGGTCGAGCAGGACCAGGCGCGTCGTGAGGTCCGCGGCCAGGCCGGGCAGCGTGGAGCCGGCGGGCGCGATCGGCCGCGTGGCGGGGGTGATCACCGGGAGGCCCGCTCGGTACGCGAGGCCGGTGAAGTGGACGACTCCGAGCGGGCCGGGGGTGGGGTCGACTTCGAGGCGTTCCCAGGCGAACGTGGCGATCGTGGTCTCGCCGAGGGGCGTGCCGGTGAGGACGCGGCCCACGGTCGCCGCGGTGATCGCAGTGCCCACGGGGTCCCCGCCGCCGCCCGCGGCGATGAACAGGTCGCTCACACGGTCTCCCGGGCGGTGCCGATCCCGGTGATGCGCACCGGCGTGCCCATGTTCTTGCGCGCCCGCGCGTTCGTTGCGTGCAGGCCCTCGTAGTACTCGCGGTCGAGGTCCTTGACGTCGTCGGAGTAGAACATCCAGGACAGGATGTCGCGGTACTTGAAGCCCTTGGGCGTGAGTTGGACGCGGCGCGGGCCCACGCGGTGGACCAGTCCGTTGGCCTGGGCGGCGTCGAGGATCTCGGTCACCTCGGGGGCGATCGTGTCCAGGCCGAAGCGGTCGAGTTCGGACAGGTCGAGGTCGAAGGTGTCGAGCACGAGCCGCTTGCGGACGATCTCCTCCGGGGTGAGGGCGAACCCCGTCGTGGGCTGCAGACGGTGGGCCCTGGCGTTGTCGATGTAGTCGGCGACCTCGGCCAGGGACGGCTTGACGCTGCCGGTCATGTAGTCGAGGACGGAGGTGTACGAGCGGGCGCCGACACCGAGGCCGAGCAGGGGCACGCCGTGGAAGGTGAGGACCTTCTGCACGTAGCCGCCGCGGCCGGGCTTCTTGTAGCGGACGGAGCCTTCCTGCACGTAGCCGTGGGCGGTGAACACCTCGCGGGCGTAGTCGTAGCGCTCGTACAGCTCCGGCCTCCACATGTACTGGTACGCGCCTGTCTTGGAGAACCACGCGTCGGGTCGCACCGTGAGGAAGTAGGTGGAGATCGTCGTCGGCGCGAGCTCGGCCAGCTCGTCCACCGAGTGCCGCCATGTCTCGGGGGTCTGCCCGGCGAACCCCATGATCAAGTCCGTGGACAGGTCCGGCAGTCCGCGCTCGTGGACGATCTCGACGGCCTTACGGATGACGTCCTCGCTCGCCTGGCCCCGACCCGCTTCGCGGATCTCCTGCGGGACGAGCGACTGGATGCCGATGTTCGCGCGCGTCAGTCCCATGTCGAGCAGGCGCCCGAAGCCGTCGGGGTCGGCGACGATGGAGTCCGGTGTTGCCTCCAGGGCCACTTCCTCGACGGTGGAACGCCAGTTGGGATAGATCTCGCCGAGGGTGCCGAAGATCTGCTCGAAGTGCCGGGTCGACAGCAGCGCGGGCGTGCCGCCGCCGATGTAGACCGTGCGCAGCCGGCGCGCCCGGATGATCTCCGCGTGGTCGCGGAGCTGGGTACAGAGCGCGTCGGTGTAGGCGTCGTACAGGTCCTCGTCGGTGGATATGACGGTGTAGAGATTGCAGAACCCGCATTTGTAGCGGCAGAACGGGACGTGCAGATAGAGGTTGAGCTCGGGCACCTGGTAGCTGCCCAGGTCCTTCGCCCAGACGTCGTGGACGTCCCAGGCGCCCTCGTCGAGCGGGCGGTAGGTGGAGCGGGGCGGATACGAGTACTGGTACGGGGGGATGACGCCCTGTCGGATGTACTCGGCGAGCTGGTCGTGCGGGCTGTTCACGATGGATGACTCCTTCGCACCATGCCGTTCGGTTGACCGTGCACCCCGATCCGAACACGCAACATTTTGTTGAAGCTATCGGTGTTGTGCACCAACTCCCCCATGCCGACAGGGCGTCAATGTTGTGGCTTCCGCCAACTCGGCCCTGTCAGCAGCGAGTTGTTTTCAGAGAACAGCCCGATGGACGGTGCACCGCCGCGACCGATCCACTGGGCGAGTGGACAGCAGCGACGAGCCGGGCGTGACCGGCGTGATGGTGATCGAGCCCATGGGCAACGCGGGCCCCTTCCTCGTGAAGGCCGCGGCCCGCCTTGGCATACGGCTGTACGCGGCCACCGACGAGCGGGTTCACGCCGGCTACGAGCCGTGGCTGACCCGCAGCCTCGCCGGGGTGTGCCTGACCGAACTCGCCGACACCGCACGCGCGTTGGACGACATGGAGGCGTTCTGCCGTGCGCGCCGCATCGCGGGTGTCGCGGCCTGCTGGGAGCTGCTGACCCCCCTGGCGGCCATGCTCGCCGCACGCCTCGGGCTGCCGGGCAACGATCCGCTGCGCGCCAAGGCCGCCCGCAACAAGATCGCCATGGCGGAGGCGTTCCGTGCGGCGGGCGTACCGGCCCCGGCTCAAGCGGTGGTCGCCACCGCCGAACAGGCCCATGACGTGGCCGCGTCCGGGCGGCTGGGGTGGCCGCTCGTCGTCAAGCCGGCCGAGCAGGGCGGCTCCTGGGGCGTGAGCGTGGTGGCGGGCCCGGACGGACTCGATGCCGCGGTGGCCGCCGCCGGTCGGTTCACCCGCGCCGAACCGCACGGTCTGCCGCTGGACCCGCGGGTGCTGCTGCAGAGCTATGTGCCCGGCGAGGAGTTCTCCGCCGACACGGTCGTGCACAAGGGCGTGCCCTACCCCCTGCCCGTGGTCCGCAAGGACACCACGGCGGGCACCTACCGGGTGGAGACCGGGCACTCCTGTCCTGCCGGTCTCGACCCGCGCACGGTGCGGGCCATCCAGGACACCGCGGCGCGTGCCGCGCTCGCCGTCGGAGTGCGCAACGGCATCGCCCACACCGAGGTGAAGATCCCGCCGGGCGGCGGGCCGATCGTCATCGAGACCGGGGCCCGGCTGCCCGGGGACAACATCTGCGAGATCGTCGAGACCGCGACCGGCGTCAGCGAAGCGGCCGCCTGTCTGCAGGCCGTGACCGGGCAGGTGCCGCACACCGCACCGACCCGCGACGCGGCGGCCGCGCTGCTCTTCCTGCTGCCCGAGCGGGCGGGGGTGGTGGAGGAGGTCGTCATCCCCGACGTGCCCGGCACCCACAGCCACATCCACATCCGTCCCGGCCAGCGGGTGCCCGAACCGGCCGACAGTTCCGGGCGGGTGGGGCACGTCGTGGCGCGTGCCGCGTCCGTCGACGAGGCCCGCCGACTTGCCGACCAGGTGATCGCCGACTCCCGAGTGAAAGTGAGCTGACCCGTGCGACGTAGTCCCGTCCAGAATCCTGTTCAGAGGATCGCGTTTCTGCGGTCCGTGGAGATCCGGCGCGCCGACCCGTATATCCAGCGATGCGTCCGTGAGCTGGCCCGACTCGGCATCGAGAGCTGCCTGTTCCACACGCACGGCACGGCGGACGAAGGGGACTTCCCCGGCGAGCGCCGCCGCCTCGACGCCGCCGTCACCCCCGCCGAACTCGCCCGGGAGGTCGCCGAGTGGGGCGCGGACGCCGCCGTCTCCATCTCCCTGCCCTGCGAGAACGCACTACGGGACGCCACCGTCAAGGAACTCCTCGACGCCCAGGGCATCCCCACGGTCATGACCCCGCTGCCGTCGACCCTGGCCCTGTGCGACAAGTGGGAGACCAAGCGACTCCTCCTCCGCGCGGGCCTGGACACCCCGCGCGGCGTCAAGGTCGACTCCGATCTGCTCGCCGGGCGCGGCGTGGCGTTCCCCGCCTACGCGGACGCCCTGCGTGTATCCGCCGACGGCATCGGCTACCCGCTCCTGTCCAAGCCGTTGTGGGACTCCACCAGCATGGGGATCAGGGCCCTGCCCGACGCCGAGGCCCTTGACGCGTACCTCGCCGATCCGCCCGAGGTGTCGGCGGTGCTCGAGGAGTGCGTCACCGGCGCGCTGTGCTCGGTGGACATCGTGGGCGAGCCCGGCAAGTACCGCGTACTGCCGGTGTGCTGGACGGGCACGGCGGGCACGGAGCCCGTGTTCACCTTCGCCGACCTGCGCTGGTGCGGCCCCAGACCACGGGCCGACGCCGACTTCGCACCCGTCGCGGCCAAGCTGACCGCCCTGTGCGAGGAACTCGGCGTCCAGGGCTCCGTCAACGTCGACATGATCTACACCGGTTCGCGGTACGTGATCCTGGAGATCAACCCGCGCATCGGCGGCGCCACCACCCTGTCCTGCGCCGCCTCCGGCACCAACACCTTCGCCGCCCTGACCGGCATGGCCCGCGGCGACCACACCCCGGCCCCTGTGCGACGTACGGGATGGGCCATCGAGTTCCTCTCCCCCGAGCGCCTGCCGGAGTCCGTGCGTGCTGAGCTGACGGCTCGTCTGAATCTCGTGACCGCCCATGAGTTGGTCATCGACGACACCAGTCACGGCGACATCGTCGTGTTCACCCTCGCCGAGGGCGACGAGCAACAGACCGTCAAGCAACTGGAGGAGCTGCATCGGACAGGGGGCTGGCCGCGTCAGGAGATCCTGGACAAGATCCGAGCCCTGCTCACCCCATGACCGACACCGTCAAGCCACGCCGATCCCGTTTCGGACCCCGCGTGCCCCGGTTGCGTCGTGTGCTCGGACTTCCGGACACGCGCGGCCACGGCCGGTTCATCACCGGCAACCTCATCGACTCCCTCGGCAACGGCATGCTCCTGCCGCTCGGCCTGCTCTACTTCACGACCCTGCGCGATCTGCCCCTCGCTGCGGTCGGAGCGGCCGTCACCGTCGGCCAGTTGACCGCCCTGCCCGTCGTCTTCGTCGCCGGACGCTTCATGGACCGGCGTGGCCCGAAGCACCTCACCGTCACCGCCAACGTCGTCAGCGCCGCCGGGTTTCTCTCCTTCCTCCTCGCCGAGCGTCCCTGGCAGATCGCCGGCGCCTACCTTCTGGTGCAGTCCGGCATCAACGCCTACTACACGGCGCAGCGCACGCTGATCCTGCACGCCGCACCGGCCGCGGAGAGGCGCCGTTGGTTCGCCTTCACTGGCAGCCTGCGCAACATCGGCATCGGCGTCGGGGCGCTGCTGGCGGCCGGCGCGCTCGCCCTGTTCGGCACGAACGCCCTGACGTGGCTCGTCGTCACCGCCGGGCCGCTGTATCTGCTGGCGGCGCTCTGCTTCGCCCGCGTGCCCACGAGCCCTGCGCAGGCGGCGGACAGCGAGAGGTCACCGAGCGAACACCGAGAGGTCGGCAAGAGGCCCGGTGCCGGCGACATGCGCCGCTACCTGCTCCTGGTGGCCTGCAACATCCCCTTCGTCCTGTCCCAGGCCATGCTCTCGGTGCTCATCGCCGTGTACGCCACCGAGACGCTCGGACTGCCCGCCTGGTCCGCGAGCATCCTGCTGGTGGTGAACACCGCGATGGTCGCCACGCTCACCAGCCCGTTGACGGCGCACGCCGCCCCCGAGCAGCCCCAACACACCCTCGCCCTGGGGCAGGTCCTGCTGGTGGGAGCCATGCTCGCGTTCGCCGCGCCCGCGCTGCCCGCGACCGGCATCCCCGCATGGCCCGCACTGGTCACCGCGATCGTCCTGTTCAGCCTGGCCGAGATCTTCTACTCGCCGGCCGTCAGCGAGCTGTCCGTCACGCTCACCCCGACCGCCGCACGCGGCAGCAGGCAGAGCCTGTACCAACTCTCCTGGTCCTCGGGCAACATCGCCGCACCCGCCCTGTTCACCGGCCTCCTCGACGCCCATGCCCTGCTGCCGTGGACCGTCCAGGGCGTGGCGTGCCTCATGGCCCTTGCCGCGGTCCCCGCCCTCAAGTCCCCTGCCCCGCAGGGCGGAAGGAAGCGCACATGAAGACCGAGATCGTCAGCAGCGTCGACGCGGTGCCCGTGGCGGACTGGGACCGGCTCGCGCAGCACGCGGGTGTGTACCTGTCCCACCGCTGGCTCGCCGGCGAGGAGGGCGACCCCACCGCGACGGCCTCGTACGCGCTGATCCGCGACCACGACGGGACCCTCGTCGCGGCCGCACCGCTGTACCTGGTGCACCGCGAACCCAACACCTACTACGAGCCCACGCACCTGCCGCCCGGCACGCAGAAGCCTCGTGTGATCGCAGGCGCCCGGCGCGGCTACCACAACACGCCCTTGACCGCCCCGCACCTTCCCGAGGACCTCGACGCCCACTGCCTGGCCTTGCTCCGCGAGGCGGCACGCGACCACGCCGAGCGGCACGGGACCAGTCACTGGTGGCCCTATCTGACCGAGTCCGCCACGCGACGGCTAGCGCCGCTGTACGGCACGCCCCCACACCGCTTGGAGGACGACGCGACGATTCCACTGCCCGGCGACGGCTTCGACGACTATCTCGCCTCACTGCCGTCCAAGCGCCGCGTCGCGATACGTCACGAACGCGCCGCCTTCGAAGCGGCCGGCCTCGATGTACGCCGCCAACGCCTCGCCGACTGCTACGAGGACGCCGGACGCCTCCTCGCGGCGCTGCAGAAATCCCACGGCCACGGCGACGACACCGACGCCATGACGAGCCTGCTGAGACGGCAGGCCGACGCCATGGGAGACCTCGCCCGCGTGGTCGCCGCCTACGACGGCCCCCTCATGACCGGCTTCTGTCTCTACTACCACCAGGGCAGCACCACATGGCTGCGCGCCGTCGGCATCGACCCCGAACGCCCGGCCCCCTTCGCGTACTTCGCCCTCACCTACTACGCGCCCATCGAGGACGCGTACCGCCATGGCACCACCGCCGTGCACGCCGGGATGAAGGCCATCGAGGCCAAGCGCCTGCGCGGTGCGCGTGTCAGCGGGCTGTACGCCCTGCATGACACGCGCACGGGCGCCTCACCCGCGACGACGACCTCAGCGTCGTACGAGATGGATCCGGTACGTCCGGGTCCGTGACCCGTCCTCGCTGGTCACGGAGACGACCGCCACCGCCCCGCCGGGCTCGTCGAGACGGTCGACGGCGACGGTGGCGTAGGGATCGCGTGTCGTCGCCGTGACGCGGCTTCGGCTCGGGGCGTCGGTGACGACCCGGTAGGTGGCCGTGTCCGGGTCGAAGGAGGGGATCGCCTTTCCGGACACCTCGACGGATGCGGCGGCGGCATCCGAGGAGACCCCGGGGCTCTTGGCGTACACCTCGATCTCGCTCATGGTGAGGTAGCCGCCCTGACGCGCGGTCATGACGACGCGCACCTGTGACGCCGGTCCCGTCTCCAACGGGACGTCGACCACCGGCGTGCCCTCGGTGCCGACCGCCACGGGGTCGCCCGCGTCGACCCACGTACCGGTGCCGGACGCCCGTACCTGCACCTTCAGGCTCTCGGGGAAGGAGGCGCTGCTCCCGTCCCGGTAGAAGTGCGCGACGACCCGGTTCAGGTCACGAGGCTTCGGCAGCGTGAAGGTGACGCTGTCGGAGGGGTTCTTGGTGTTCCCCGGTTTCCAGTTGGACCAGGCCTTCTCGGACAGGTCGCCGTTGCGCAGGCGCTCCGCGGAGTACCCGCTCTCGGTGAAGGTGGCGTCGACCGAGACGCCGTCGTCCGCGGCGATGTTGGTCTCCACCGGTTCCGTGACCTGCACGCGCACGGCCGCGTGGACGGTGTCGCCGCCGACGACCTGGGCGACGCCGCGCAGTGTCACCGTGCCGGTCGCGTCGAACGCCCCGTCGGGGGCCGGGTCCCAGGCCACCGGAAGGTCGGCCCGGCCGCCGTTCCGGCCGACGCCGACGACCGTCGCCGGAAGGTCCGGCGTGCCGCCCACGTAGGTCTTGGCACGTCCAGGAAGGGTCGAGGCAATCGTGTCGACGGTGACGACTGCGAGCGCGGGGACCTTCCGTCCGAGGGCGTCGGTCGCCTCGCCCCGGACCCGCACCGTGCCCGGATCGCGCCACGTGCGGTCCGGCGGAAGGTTCCACACGACGGGGAGCGCGCCCCGGGCGCCGTCCCGGAACACCGGCGTCACCGTCGTCGGCAGCTCGGGCCGCAGGCCGGGGACGGTGAACGCCTCGGCCCGAGCGGTGCGCAGCACGGTCTCGTCGGTCACGGTCCAGCGCTGGTTCGCCGCCGAGGTCGGGGTGTACGTGGACACCTTGGCGCCGTCCGCGGTCGACTGCCCGGCGACGTCGGCCAGGCGGCCGGTGGCGGCGTTCACGAACGTCCATGTGCCGTCGCCGGTCGTCGACATGATCCACTGCGCGGCCTCGGGGACCGGGCCGCTTTCCGGCTCCTCCAGGACGGCTTGATCGTCGCGTACGGCGAGCCGCTTGCCGGTCTTGGCGCTGGTGAGGGCGTAGCGCTCGCGGTTGTCGGTGCCGGGCGTCAACTGCCGTACGGACCAGAGCTGTTCCGCGCTTTCGGCGTCGGTCGTACGGATGACGACGCCGTTGCCGTCGTCCGACGGCGCCAACGACTTGCCGCTCTGGGCGCCCTGGAGCCGGTAGACATGCCCGGGCTGCACGAGAGCGGCATCGCGCGCCACGCCACCGACGCCCTCGACCAGGAAGGTCGTGACCGACTTGGCGGGGACGGTGAGCGTGGCGGACCGGTCGGTCACCCGGACCGGGGTGCCGCGCACCAGGGCGCCGTCGCTGCTCGTGACCACGGGAGTGACGGTGGCCCGCGGCGCGACCTTGCCGAAGCGCGAGAGATCGAGGGTCACCGAGCGCGCGGAGGTGCTGCCGTTCACATGCACCACGGTCGCCGTACGGCCGTTCTGCTGCACCGCGGCGACGCTCGACGGGTCGTCGGCCTTCACGAAGTGATCGCCGGGACGGATGTAGTGGGTGAAGTTGCGGATGGTGTGGAACTTGGAGTTGGCCCGGACCGGACAGGTCTCCAGGGTGTCCTCGGCCGTGCAGTTGAACGGCACGTGGATGCTGCCCCAGTTCTTGCCGGCCGCGGCCTGCGGGATGGCGTCCTCGATCGGCTGCCAGAACACCCAGGCCGAGGGCTCCAGTTCACGCATGTCGTCGACCATCCGGGTGGCGATGCCGAGTCCCGGTTCCATGCCGGTGAAGTCGGTGCCGGTACCCCAGGTGCCCTCGACCTCGCTCATCCACAGCTTCTTGTCCGCGCCCTTGGCGATGTCGCGTGCGCTGGTGCGCTGGCCCGTGCCGTAGGTGTGCACGTTGAGCTGGTCGACGGCGGCGCGGGCGGGGGTGCCGTAGGCGTTCCAGTTCTGGGTGAAGATGCCGGGGTTGGTCTCGTCCATCGCGGAGATCTCCGCGCCGGTCCGGGCGCCGTCGAGCGCCTTGTCCAGCGCGAGGACGACCTTCTGCTGGAGTTCCGGGCCCGCGTGCGCACCCTCCTGACGCCCGCCCGTGGGCCGGCCGTCCGCTCCGATCTGGGTGCCCCAGTAGGGCGTGTTGGGCTCGTTGAGCGGGTCGACGGTGTCGAACTCGATGCCGTGCGCCTGCTCCAGACGCTCACTCACCC